>JAXFUC010000018.1:0-15583 GCA_034176395.1 Bacteroides sp.
TACCCGTAAAAGAAGGCGAAAACATCGAAAGAGCGCTGAAGAAGTTTAAGAGAAAGTTTGAAAAAACAGGTATTGTGAAGGAATTGCGTCGTAGACAACAATTCGACAAGCCCTCTGTGACTAAACGGCTTAAGAAAGAACGCGCTGTTTACGTTCAAAAACTTCAGCAAGTAGAAGATTAAAATTAGGTAATTCCTTCGGGATTTATTGAACTTTTTCCATATATTCGTTGCGTGATTGTAAGCACCGACGACTATGTTGATAGCTTCTTTTCTTGATTATATCCGCTACGAGCGCAACGGTTCCGAGTGTACCGTTTTGGCCTATGGGGAGGATTTAGCTCAATTTCGAGCGTTTGTCGAAGGCGAGTGCGGTTCGTTTGAGCCGAGTCAAGTAAAAGCTGCGCAGGTGCGCGAGTGGATGATGAGGCTGATGGACGAGGGGATCTCCCCCGCATCGGTGAATCGCAAGCTAAGCGCGCTTCGTTCGTTCTACAAGTTCTTGCTTCGGAAACAACTGGTGGCTGTCGACCCTCTGCTAAAGGTGGAGGGGCCCAAAAAGAAGAAGCCACTGCCGGTTTTTCTTAGAGAAAGCGAGATGGACAAGGTGTTGGACGAGGACGATTATGCGCCGGGGTTTCCCGGACTGCGAGATCGGCTCATCTTATTGATGTTTTACACCACCGGTATGAGACGCTCCGAGCTGATCGGGCTGCAAATGGCCGATGTGGATTTGTCGGCCGGCTTGGTTAAAGTCACCGGAAAACGCAATAAGCAACGTTTGATTCCTTTCGGTGAAGAACTGAGCGGTGAACTGCGTAAGTATATCGACCGACGTCGAGAAACGGTGGGGGAGGGAACGACGGCTTTCTTTGTGAAAGATGACGGCTCGCCCGTGACGGCTTCCTATGTATATAATATGGTGAAGCAGCGTTTGGGTAGAGTGGTTACTCATAAGAAGCGGAGTCCACACGTGTTAAGGCACACCTTTGCCACAAATATGCTCAATCACGAAGCTCAGTTGGTGGCAGTAAAAGACTTGTTGGGGCATGCCAGTTTGGCAACCACGCAGGTGTATACGCATACCACCTTTGAGGAGCTGAAAAAAGTATATGAACAAGCCCATCCAAGGGCATGAACTTAGAAAAGGAGGAATTATGGAAGTAAGAATTCAATCGATCCACTTTGATGCGTCAGAGCAGCTGTTGGCTTTCATTCAGAAGAAAGTTGCCAAGCTGGAGAAGTATTACGAAGATATAAAGAAAGTTGAGGTGTCATTGAAAGTGGTGAAACCTGAAACTGCCGAAAACAAAGAAGTGGGCATCAAGCTCTTGGTTCCAAGTGGTGAATTGTATGCAAGCAAGACTTGCGACACGTTTGAAGAAGCCGTGGATCTCTGTGTTGAAGCCCTCGAAAAGCAGTTGGTGAAGCACAAAGAGAAGCAACAATCAAAATAAAATCGCAAACCTATTGCGAAGAAAAAATAAATGCCTACATTTGCACCCGATTCGGATTTGAAGAATCGGTGCAAAATGTAGACCGATGCCTCTTTAGCTCAGTTGGCCAGAGCACGTGATTTGTAATCTCGGGGTCGTTGGTTCGAATCCGACAAGAGGCTCGAAAAAGGGCAAATACCAGAGTGGCCAAATGGGGCAGACTGTAAATCTGCTGGCTTACGCCTTCGGTGGTTCGAATCCATCTTTGCCCACGCTTGATGCGAAAGCATCGGGCATTTGCGGAAGTAGCTCAGTTGATAGAGCATTAGCCTTCCAAGCTGAGGGTCGCGGGTTTGAGCCCCGTCTTCCGCTCTCTTTTCTTGCTGTTATAGCTCAGCGGTAGAGCACTTCCTTGGTAAGGAAGAGGTCCCGGGTTCAAGTCCCGGTAACAGCTCAGACGACGAACGTTGATTATTAATCAAATAAATAACAAGTAAAGCTATGGCTAAAGAGAAATTTGAACGTACCAAGCCGCACGTGAACATTGGTACTATCGGTCACGTAGACCACGGTAAGACAACCTTGACCGCTGCTATCACTACTGTGTTGGCTAAGAAAGGTCTTTCTGAGATGCGTTCTTTCGATTCTATCGACAACGCTCCCGAAGAAAAGGAAAGAGGTATCACGATCAATACCTCACACGTTGAGTATCAAACAGCCAATCGTCACTACGCTCACGTAGACTGTCCGGGTCACGCCGACTATGTGAAGAACATGGTTACCGGTGCTGCTCAAATGGACGGTGCTATCATCGTAGTAGCTGCTACTGACGGTCCCATGCCTCAAACTCGTGAGCACATCCTGTTGGCTCGTCAGGTAAACGTTCCCCGTCTGGTTGTGTTCTTGAACAAGTGCGACATGGTGGACGACGAAGAAATGTTGGAACTCGTAGAAATGGAAATGAGAGAACTTCTCGCTTTCTATGACTTCGATGGCGACAATACTCCCATCATTCGCGGTTCTGCTCTCGGTGGTTTGAATGGTGTTGATAAGTGGGAAGAAAAGATCATGGAATTGATGGATGCAGTTGATACATGGATTCCTCTACCTCCCCGCGATGTGGATAAACCCTTCTTGATGCCCGTAGAAGACGTGTTCTCTATCACCGGTCGTGGTACAGTTGCTACCGGACGTATTGAAACCGGTATGATTCACGTAGGTGATGAAGTTGAAATCCTCGGTTTGGGTGAAGACAAGAAGTCTGTAGTTACCGGTGTGGAAATGTTCCGCAAGCTCTTGGATCAAGGTGAAGCTGGTGACAACGTAGGTCTGCTTCTCCGTGGTATCGACAAGAACGAAATCAAGCGTGGTATGGTGCTTTGTAAGCCCGGCCAAATCAAACCCCACTCTCGCTTCAAGGCTGAGGTTTATATCTTGAAGAAGGAAGAAGGTGGTCGTCACACTCCTTTCCACAACAAGTATCGTCCCCAATTCTATCTCCGTACAATGGACTGTACCGGTGAAATCACTTTGCCCGAAGGTACTGAGATGGTAATGCCCGGTGATAACGTAACAATCACTGTAGAATTGATCTACCCCGTAGCTTTGAACCCCGGTTTGCGTTTTGCAATCCGTGAAGGTGGTCGCACTGTGGGTGCCGGTCAGATCACAGAGATTTTGGACTAAGCATATTAAGTACAGGTGTCAGTTCTCGGTGAAAGCCGGGAACTGATTCTCTGTAAACACGGGAGTAGCTCAGTTGGTAGAGCACCGGTCTCCAAAACCGGGTGTCGGGAGTTCGAGCCTCTCCTCCCGTGCTAAATTCATGAAGATGAAAAATAAAGTATTTGCTTATATTAAGGAATCTTACGACGAACTTGTTCATAAAGTATCGTGGCCTACGTATTCTGAATTGGCAAACAGTGCGGTAGTTGTTTTGTGTGCTTCCCTACTTATCGCATTGGTTGTGTTCGCGATGGACTTCTGTTTTCAGAATGTCATGGAAAAAATAGTTTATCCTCATTAACAAAAGGTTGGAAATTAGAATGGCTGAGATTGAAAAGAAATGGTACGTTCTGCGTGCTATTAGCGGAAAGGAAACCAAGGTTAGAGAGTATCTCGAAGCTGATATTAAAAACAGCAACCTCGGCGACTACGTGTCTCAGGTATTGATTCCTACCGAGAAAGTGTATCAGGTTCGCAACGGCAAGAAAGTTGTGAAGGAAAGAAGTTATCTTCCCGGATACGTGTTAGTGGAGGCTGCTCTGGTCGGTGAGGTCGCTCACCACCTGCGCAATACGCCCAATGTGATAGGCTTTTTGGGAGGGTCGGATAAACCCGTTCCTCTGAGACAATCGGAAGTAAATCGTATACTGGGCACGGTAGACGAGCTCCAAGAAACCGGTGAGGAACTTACCATCCCGTATGTTGTCGGCGAGACTGTGAAAGTTACCTTCGGCCCGTTCAGCGGATTCAGTGGTATCATTGAAGAAGTTAGCAACGAGAAGAAGAAACTGAAAGTCATGGTGAAGATATTCGGGCGCAAGACACCGTTGGAGTTAGGCTTTATGCAAGTGGAAAAGGAATAAGCATTAGCCTCGTTACACGCGCTGCTTGTTCTTCGTTTAACGTTTATATATAATACACTAAGAAAATGGCTAAAGAAGTCGCTGGACTAATCAAATTACAGATTAAAGGAGGCGCTGCAAACCCATCTCCCCCCGTAGGCCCCGCGTTGGGTTCTAAGGGTATCAACATCATGGAGTTTTGCAAGCAATTCAATGCCAGAACCCAAGACAAGGCGGGTAAAGTGCTGCCTGTAATCATTACGTATTACGCAGACAAGTCTTTTGATTTCATCATTAAGACTCCCCCCGTAGCTATTCAATTGCTGGAACTGACCAAACAGAAGAGTGGATCTGCTGAGCCTAACCGTAAGAAAGTTGCCGAGATTACTTGGGAACAAGTGCGTACGATTGCTCAGGACAAGATGGTTGACTTGAACTGCTTTACGTTGGATGCTGCCATGAGAATGGTTGCAGGAACAGCAAGAAGTATGGGTATCGCAGTAAAAGGTGAATTCCCGGTTAATAACTAAATTAAACTTCAATTGTAATGGGTAAACTGACAAAAAATCAAAAGTTAGCTGCAGGAAAGATTGAAGCAGGGAAGGCATACACTTTGAAAGAGGCTTCGGCTTTGGTGAAAGAGGTTACTTTCACGAAGTTTGATGCTTCACTGGATATTGACGTACGTCTGGGGGTTGACCCTCGTAAGGCCAACCAAATGGTGAGAGGTGTGGTTTCACTCCCCCACGGAACTGGTAAGGAAGTACGCGTGCTGGTGTTGTGTACACCGGATGCCGAAGCTGCTGCAAAGGAAGCAGGCGCTGACTATGTAGGTCTTGATGAGTATATCGAAAAGATCAAAGGTGGATGGACAGACATTGATGTAATCATCACAATGCCATCTATCATGGGTAAGATCGGTGCCCTTGGTCGTGTGCTCGGTCCTCGTGGATTGATGCCCAACCCCAAGAGTGGTACTGTTACTATGGATGTTGCTAAAGCTGTAAAAGAAGTGAAACAAGGAAAGATCGACTTTAAGGTGGATAAGACCGGTATCGTTCACACTTCTATCGGTAAGGTTTCGTTCGATGCAGAGAAGATTGCAGAGAATGCAAAAGAATTCATTTCTACGTTGATCAAGTTGAAGCCTTCAGCAGCAAAAGGAACTTATATAAAGAGTATTTATCTTTCGAGTACAATGAGTCCGGGCATTAAGATAGACCCGAAGTCAGTGGAAGAAATCTAATAAAGGAGGAATCATGAGAAAGGAAGATAAGAATGCAATTATAGAACAGATTGCAGCTACCGTAAAAGAGCACAGCCACTTTTACTTGGTAGATGTAACTGCGATGAACGCTGCTGCTACCAGTGCCCTGAGAAGAGATTGTTTCAAAGCCGGTATCAAGTTGATGCTGGTGAAGAATACTCTGCTTCACAAGGCTCTTGAAAGCTTGGAAGAAGATTATTCTCCTCTTTATGGCAGCTTGAAAGGAACAACCGCCATTATGTTTACAGAGGTGGCCAATGTTCCTGCCAAGTTGATTAAGGACAAGGCGAAAGATGGTATTCCGGGTCTGAAGGCAGCATATGCAGAAGAAAGCTTCTATGTGGGAGCAGACCAGTTGGATGCGTTGGTTGCCATCAAGAGCAAGAACGAAGTTATTGCAGACATCGTTGCCCTCTTGCAATCGCCTGCTAAGAACGTGGTATCTGCGTTGCAGTCAGGTGGAAACACCTTGCACGGCGTCCTCAAAACATTGGGCGAACGCGCTTAAAGAATATCAAGGATATGCCAATCCTATTGAAATGGCATACACATTAAAACAAAGTATTAAACAATTTAATTCATACAAAAATGGCAGATTTGAAAGCTTTTGCAGAACAATTGGTTAACTTGACAGTTAAAGAAGTTAATGAACTGGCAACTATCCTCAAAGAAGAATACGGAATCGAACCCGCTGCTGCAGCTGTTGCTGTTGCTGCTGGTCCTGCTGCCGGTGGTGCTGCAGCCGCAGAAGAAAAGACTTCTTTCGACGTAGTTTTGAAGAGCGCCGGTGCTGCTAAACTTCAAGTAGTTAAAGCAGTGAAGGAAGTTTGTGGACTTGGCTTGAAAGAAGCTAAGGACATGGTAGACGGTGCTCCCAGCGTAGTTAAAGAAGGTTTGGCTAAGGACGAAGCAGAATCATTGAAGAAAGCATTGGAAGAAGCTGGAGCTGAAGTTGAACTTAAATAACATTAGCCTGTTTATCAGGTAATTCGGTTAAGAACCCTTCGAAAGAGGGTTCTTAACCTTTTTGTGTATATATTTCAAATTAAGTTCTCCAAATTCATTGACAGATGTCTTCAAATACTGTAAATCAAAGAGTTAATTTCGCATCTACAAAGAAGCCGCTTGACTATCCGGACTTTTTGGAAGTGCAATTGAAGTCATTCCAAGACTTTCTACAGTTAGATACTCCTCCCGAGAAGCGCAAGAACGAGGGATTGTATAAGGTCTTTGCGGAAAACTTCCCCATAGCCGATACAAGAAACAATTTTGTTCTGGAATTTTTGGATTACTACATTGATCCGCCTCGCTATACCATCGACGATTGCATAGAGAGGGGGCTCACTTACAGTGTTCCTTTAAAGGCCAAACTGAAGTTGTATTGCACCGACCCGGATCACGAGGATTTTGATACAGTGATTCAAGATGTATTTCTTGGCCCCATTCCCTATATGACGGACAAGGCTACGTTTGTCATCAACGGAGCAGAACGTGTGGTTGTTTCGCAGCTCCACCGCTCGCCGGGGGTATTCTTCGGCCAAAGCGTGCATGCCAATGGTACGAAGCTCTATTCTGCACGTATCATTCCTTTCAAAGGCTCATGGATTGAATTTGCAACAGACATCAATAACGTGATGTATGCCTACATCGACCGCAAGAAGAAACTGCCGGTTACCACGTTGTTGCGTGCCATTGGATTTGAGAACGACAAGAATATCCTCGAAATATTCAACTTGGCAGAGGATGTCAAGGTGAATAAAACCAGCTTGAAGAAAGTACTGGGTCGTAAGCTCGCAGCTCGTGTACTCAAGACTTGGATCGAGGACTTCGTAGACGAAGATACCGGTGAGGTGGTTTCCATCGAGCGTAACGAGGTGGTCATCGATCGTGAAACTGTTTTGGAAGAAGAGCACATTGCCGGTATTTTGGATTCGGGTGTTCAAACCGTTCTCTTGCACAAAGAAGAGCCGAATCAGTCCGACTACTCCATTATATATAATACGCTTCAAAAAGACCCGAGTAACTCGGAGAAAGAAGCGGTTCTTTACATTTATCGTCAGCTGCGTAATGCAGATCCGGCCGATGATGCCAGTGCGCGTGAAGTTATCAATAACCTTTTCTTCTCGGAGAAGCGTTATGACTTGGGCGATGTAGGTCGCTACCGCATCAACAAGAAGTTGAACTTGTTGACCGATATGGATGTGCGGGTGCTTACCAAGGAAGACATCATAGAGATTATCAAGTATCTCATTGAGTTGATCAACTCCAAGGCTGATGTAGACGATATCGACCACTTGAGCAACCGTCGTGTTCGCACCGTGGGCGAGCAATTGTCCAATCAGTTTGCCATCGGTTTGGCACGTATGTCTCGCACCATTCGTGAGCGGATGAACGTGCGCGATAACGAAGTGTTCACGCCCATTGACTTGATCAATGCCAAGACCATTTCTTCGGTGATCAATTCGTTCTTTGGAACGAATGCCCTTTCTCAGTTCATGGACCAAACCAATCCCTTGGCTGAGATCACTCATAAACGTCGTATGTCGGCTTTGGGCCCCGGTGGTTTGTCGCGTGAACGTGCCGGTTTCGAGGTGCGTGACGTGCACTATACACACTATGGTCGCCTTTGTCCCATTGAAACACCCGAAGGCCCGAACATCGGTTTGATTTCTTCGCTGTGCGTATTTGCCAAGATCAACGATTTGGGATTCATCGAAACTCCCTACCGCAAGGTAGAAAACGGTAAGGTGGATCTGAGTGAGAACGGGTTGGTGTACCTCACCGCAGAGGAAGAAGAAGAGAAGATCATTGCCCAAGGCAATGCTCCTTTGAACGATGACGGAACGTTTATACGCAGCCGTGTGAAGTCGCGTCAGGATGCCGACTTCCCTGTGGTTGAACCCACTGCCGTGGAGTTGATGGATGTTTCTCCCCAACAAATTGCCTCGATTGCTGCTTCGCTCATTCCCTTCTTGGAGCACGACGACGCCAACCGTGCGTTGATGGGATCGAACATGATGCGTCAGGCTGTTCCTTTGTTGCGCAGCGAGGCTCCCATCGTGGGAACCGGTATCGAGCAACAGCTGGTGCGCGACTCTCGTACGCAGATTACTGCCGAAGGAGATGGTGTGATCGAGTATGTCGACGCAACTACCATCCGTATTTTGTACGACCGTAGCGAGGACGAGGACTTCGTGAGCTTCGAACCTGCACTGAAAGAATATATCATCCCCAAGTTCCGCAAGACCAACCAGAACATGACCATCGACCTACGTCCTATTTGCGACAAAGGGCAGCGTGTGAAGGCCGGCGACATTTTGACCGAAGGTTACTCTACTGAGAACGGAGAATTGGCATTGGGTAAGAACCTTTTGGTGGCCTATATGCCTTGGAAGGGATACAACTACGAGGACGCCATTGTGCTCAACGAACGAGTGGTGCGCGAAGACCTGTTGACCTCGGTACACGTGGAAGAATACTCGCTGGAGGTGCGTGAAACCAAGCGTGGTATGGAAGAGCTTACCGCGGACATCCCCAACGTGAGCGAAGAAGCTACCAAGGACTTGGACGAAAATGGAATTGTGCGCATCGGTGCTCGCATCGAGCCGGGCGACATCATGATCGGTAAGATTACTCCCAAGGGAGAATCCGATCCCTCGCCCGAGGAAAAACTCCTTCGTGCCATCTTCGGTGACAAGGCCGGCGATGTGAAGGATGCTTCCTTGAAAGCCTCACCCTCGCTCAAAGGTGTGGTTATCGACAAGCGTCTCTTCTCTCGTGTCATGAAGAATCGCAGCTCCAAATTGGCCGACAAGGCTCTATTGCCCAAGCTCGATGACGAATTCGAGTCACAAGTGGCCGATTTGAAACGCATCTTGGTGAAGAAAATGCTGACGCTGACCGAAGGTAAGACTTCGCAAGGTGTGAAAGACTATTTGGGAGTGGATGTCATCGCCAAAGGAGCTAAATTCACCGCTGCCGCCATTGAGAATATGGACTTCACGGCCGTGCAATTGAGCAACTGGACCAACGATGAGCGTATCAACCGCATGATTCGCGATTTGGCGATGAACTTCATCAAGAAGTACAAAGAACTGGATGCCGAACTGAAGCGCAAGAAGTTTGCTATCACCATCGGTGACGAACTGCCCGCCGGTATCATTCAAATGGCCAAGGTTTATATCGCCAAGAAACGCAAAATCGGTGTGGGCGATAAGATGGCCGGACGTCACGGAAACAAGGGTATCGTATCGCGTGTGGTGCGTCAAGAGGATATGCCTTTCTTGGCCGACGGAACTCCGGTCGACATCGTGCTTAACCCCCTGGGTGTACCTTCTCGTATGAACATCGGACAGATCTTTGAAGCCGTTCTTGGACGTGCGGGCCGCACGCTGGGTGTGAAGTTTGCCACCCCCATCTTCGACGGAGCTACGCTGGACGACCTCAACGAGTGGACCGACAAGGCAGGCCTGCCCCGCTACTGTAAGACCTATCTCTGCGATGGAGGTACGGGCGAGCAGTTCGACCAGCCGGCTACTGTGGGTGTTACCTATATGTTGAAACTGGGTCACATGGTCGAAGACAAGATGCACGCACGTTCCATCGGTCCTTACTCACTCATCACACAACAACCTCTGGGAGGTAAAGCCCAGTTCGGTGGACAGCGTTTCGGAGAGATGGAAGTGTGGGCGCTCGAAGGTTTCGGTGCTGCGCATATCTTGCAGGAGATCTTGACCATCAAGTCCGACGACGTGGTGGGTCGCTCCAAGGCCTACGAAGCAATCGTGAAGGGCGAGCCTATGCCTCAAGCCGGCATTCCCGAGTCCTTGAACGTACTGCTGCACGAGTTGCGTGGCTTAGGTTTGAGCATCAACTTCGAATAAATAAGAAATGGTCGGTGCCTACCCTTCGCTCGGAAGTGGATAGGCTCTTGACCACTTCTTTCCATCCCACGATTCAAACAAATA
This sequence comes from Bacteroides sp., assembly GCA_034176395.1. GTDB lineage: Bacteria > Bacteroidota > Bacteroidia > Bacteroidales > Bacteroidaceae > Bacteroides. Next base: position 10,237 of record JAXFUC010000018.1, read on the forward strand.
ATATCTCAATCATATAGAGTATGGCTTTTAGAAAAGAAAATAAATCGAAAAGTAATTTCTCGAAGATTTCCATCGGATTGGCTTCTCCGGAAGAAATCCTGGAGAACTCGAGTGGTGAAGTTTTGAAGCCTGAAACCATCAATTACCGCACCTATAAGCCCGAGCGTGACGGCCTGTTTTGCGAACGCATCTTCGGCCCCATCAAGGACTATGAATGCCATTGCGGTAAATACAAGCGCATTCGCTACAAAGGCATCGTCTGCGACCGTTGCGGTGTGGAGGTGACCGAGAAGAAGGTGCGTCGTGAGCGTATGGGACACATCCAGCTGGTTGTGCCCGTGGCCCACATTTGGTACTTCCGTTCCTTGCCCAATAAGATAGGCTATTTGCTGGGACTGCCCACCAAGAAGCTCGACTCCATCATCTACTACGAACGCTATGTGGTGATTCAAGCCGGTGTCAAAGCTGCCGATGGTATAGCCGAATACGATCTTTTGTCCGAAGAGGAATACTTGGACATCCTGGACAATCTGCCCAAGGACAACCAATATCTGGAAGACTCCGATCCCAATAAATTCATTGCCAAGATGGGTGCCGAGGCCGTGTACGACCTCTTGGCTCGCTTGGATTTGGACGCGCTCTCTTATGAGTTGCGTCACCGTGCCGGCAATGATGCTTCGCAACAACGCAAGAACGAAGCCTTGAAGCGTTTGCAGGTGGTCGAGTCGTTCCGTGCGTCGCGCGGACGCAACAAACCCGAATGGATGATTATGCGTGTGGTTCCGGTGATTCCGCCCGAGCTGCGTCCGCTCGTACCGCTGGATGGCGGTCGCTTTGCCACTTCGGACTTGAACGACCTCTATCGTCGTGTCATCATCCGTAACAACCGCTTGAAGCGTTTGATCGAGATTAAAGCCCCCGAGGTTATCTTGCGCAACGAAAAGCGTATGTTGCAAGAATCGGTCGACTCGCTCTTCGACAACTCTCGCAAGTCCAGTGCGGTGAAGACCGATGCCAACCGTCCTTTGAAATCGCTCTCGGACAGTTTGAAAGGTAAGCAAGGTCGTTTCCGTCAGAACCTCTTGGGTAAGCGTGTCGACTATTCGGCTCGTTCGGTTATCGTCGTCGGCCCCGAACTGAAGATGGGCGAATGCGGTATCCCCAAACTGATGGCTGCCGAATTGTACAAGCCCTTCATCATCCGCAAGCTCATCGAGCGAGGCATTGTGAAAACAGTAAAATCTGCCAAGAAGATAGTAGACCGCAAGGAATCCGTGATTTGGGATATCCTCGAACACGTGATGAAGGGTCACCCCGTATTGCTCAACCGTGCCCCGACGCTTCACCGCTTGGGTATTCAGGCCTTCCAGCCCAAGATGATTGAAGGCAAGGCCATTCAGCTCCACCCGCTCGCATGTACGGCTTTCAATGCCGACTTCGACGGCGACCAAATGGCTGTTCACTTGCCACTGAGCAACGAAGCCATCTTGGAAGCACAGATGCTGATGTTGCAATCGCACAATATCCTCAACCCCGCCAACGGAGCGCCTATCACCGTGCCTGCTCAAGACATGGTGTTGGGATTGTACTACATCACCAAGCTGCGTGCAGGTGCCAAGGGCGAAGGACTCACGTTCTACGGCCCTGAAGAAGCCTTGATTGCCTACAACGAAGGTAAGGTAGACATTCACGCTCCTGTGAAAGTGAAGGTGAAGGACGTAGATGCCAACGGCAATTTGGTCGACGTGATGTGCGAAACCTCGGTAGGTCGTGTCATTGTGAACGAAATCGTTCCGCCCGAAGCCGGCTATATCAACGAAATCATCTCTAAGAAATCCTTGCGCGACATCATCGGTAACGTCATCAAGGTGTGCGGTGTGGCTAAGGCAGCCGACTTCCTTGACGGCATCAAGAACCTGGGTTATCAAATGGCCTTCAAGGGTGGTTTGTCGTTCAACTTGGGCGATATCATCATCCCCGAAGAGAAAGAAGCCTTGGTACAACGCGGCTACGACGAAGTGGAGCAAGTGGTGAACAACTACAACATGGGTTTCATCACCAACAACGAGCGTTACAACCAGGTGATCGACATTTGGACACACGTCAACTCCGAGCTTTCAAACATCCTGATGAAGACCATTTCTTCGGACGACCAAGGATTCAACTCGGTTTACATGATGCTCGATTCGGGTGCTCGTGGATCGAAGGAGCAGATTCGTCAGCTTTCGGGTATGCGTGGATTGATGGCCAAGCCCCAAAAGGCAGGTGCCGAAGGTGGTCAAATCATCGAAAACCCCATCTTGTCCAACTTTAAGGAAGGTCTGTCCGTACTCGAGTACTTCATCTCTACCCACGGTGCACGTAAAGGTTTGGCCGATACGGCTTTGAAGACGGCCGATGCCGGATACTTGACTCGTCGTTTGGTAGACGTATCGCACGATGTGATTATCACCGAAGACGACTGCGGCACGCTGCGTGGATTGGTATGCACCGACTTGAAGAACAACGACGAGGTGATTGCCACGCTCTACGAACGCATCCTCGGTCGTGTGTCCGTGCACGACATCATTCACCCCACCACAGGCGAGCTGCTGGTGTCGGGCGGAGAAGAAATTACCGAAGACATTGCCAAACGCATCCAAGACTCTCCCATCGAGAGTGTGGAAATACGTTCGGTGCTCACTTGCGAGTCGCGCAAGGGCGTATGTGCCAAGTGCTACGGTCGCAACCTGGCTACCAGCCGCATGGTGCACAAGGGCGAAGCCGTGGGTGTGATTGCCGCTCAGTCCATCGGTGAACCGGGAACACAGCTCACGCTGCGTACTTTCCACGCCGGTGGTACGGCCTCGAACATCGCTGCCAACGCCAGCATCGTGGCCAAGAACAACGCACGTTTGGAGTTTGAAGAATTGCGCACGGTAGACACCACCGACGAAACAGGCGAAGCCGTTAAGGTGGTTGTGGGTCGTTTGGCCGAACTGCGCTTTGTCGACGTAAACACCGGCATTATCCTCTCCACACACAACGTTCCCTACGGCTCTACGCTGTATGTGAACGATGGCGATGTGGTGGAAAAGGGCAAACTGATTGCCAAGTGGGATCCGTTCAATGCCGTTATCATCACCGAAGCCACCGGACGCATTGAGTTCGAAGGCGTGGTGGAGAACGTGACCTACAAAGTGGAGTCGGACGAAGCCACCGGCTTGCGCGAAATCATTATCATCGAGTCCAAAGACAAAGCCAAAGTGCCTTCGGCTCACATCCTCACCGAGGACGGCGAGTTGATACGTACCTACAACCTCCCCGTGGGTGGACACGTGATTGTGGAAAACAATCAGAAGGTGAAGGCCGGCGAAGTCATCGTGAAGATACCTCGTGCCGTGGGTAAGGCGGGCGACATCACGGGCGGTCTGCCCCGTGTCACCGAGCTGTTTGAGGCACGCAACCCGTCCAATCCCGCTATCGTGGCCGAAATCGACGGCGAAGTGAGCATGGGCAAAATCAAGCGCGGTAATCGTGAAATCATCGTTACTTCCAAAACCGGTGAGGTCAAGAAGTATTTGGTGGCCTTGTCCAAGCAAATCCTGGTGCAAGAGAACGACTACGTGCGTGCAGGTACGCCCCTGTCCGACGGTGCTGTGACACCGGCCGACATCTTGGCCATCAAGGGCCCCACAGCCGTGCAAGAGTACATCGTTAACGAGGTGCAGGACGTTTATCGTCTGCAAGGTGTGAAGATCAACGACAAACACTTCGAAATCATTGTGCGTCAAATGATGCGCAAGGTGCAAATCGAAGAACCGGGCGATACCCGCTTCTTGGAGCAGCAGGTGGTGGACAAACAAGAGTTCATGGAAGAGAACGATCGCATCTGGGGCAAGAAAGTGGTTGTCGATGCAGGCGACTCGCAAAACCTCCAACCCGGACAGATTGTAACAGCCCGCAAGCTGCGTGACGAGAACAGTATGCTCAAACGTCGTGACCTGCGTCCTGTGGAGGTGCGCGATGCTGTGGCTGCCACCTCGACCCAGATTCTGCAAGGTATCACCCGTGCGGCTCTGCAAACCTCGAGCTTTATGTCGGCCGCTTCGTTCCAGGAGACCACCAAGGTGCTCAACGAGGCAGCTATCAACGGCAAGGTAGACAAGCTGGAAGGTATGAAGGAAAACGTTATCTGCGGACACCTCATCCCTGCCGGAACAGGACTGCGCGAGTTTGAAAAGATCATCGTAGGCTCACGCGAGGAATACGACCGCATCGTGGCCAATAAGAAGACCGTACTCGATTACAGCGAAGTGGACTAAGCTCCTCATAGCTGCCCGTCATAGCACAAAGGATGTGTCGAGCCTCAAGGCTCGGCACATCCTTTGTCTTTTTTATCCCCTGACATGTTTGCACCGGTCAGGAGGGAGAGGGGAGTTGATCGGTAGTTGTCGCTCGCAGCCGAAGCCACATTTGATTGGACGCCTCCGTACTTCTCTGAAGTGATTCCCCTCCGTTGGGCAAATGCGTATATAGACTCCGCTTGGCAAGTGTATGCACTTCGTTCGGTAGGTGTCCACACTCGGTTCGGTAAGTACGTACACTTCGTTCGGTAGATGCCCACACTTTGTTCGGTAAGTGCGTACACTTTGTTCGGCGGTTGCCCACACTTCTCGTCCCGGCTTTTTGTGTTGGGTCGGTGGCTATCCTCGCTCCATTCTTCGGCTCTCTATGCTTGATAAGCCGGGAAAGAACGTTTATCTTTGCTTCTGCCGAGTCACGATGACTTGTGCCGAAAGTACAGTGTATTCATCTTTAAGAAACCCTCTCATGGAAGAACCCAAGAACGAATTGCAGATCGAACTACGCGAAGAAGTGGCTCAAGGCACCTATGCCAACCTGGCCATCATTTCCCATTCCAGCTCCGAATTCATCGTCGACTTCATCCGCGTCATGCCCGGCTTGCCCAAGGCCGACGTGAAGTCGCGCATTGTCCTTACCCCCGAACATGCCGTGCGCCTGCTGCATGCTCTGCAAGAGAACATTCGTGGCTACGAGTCCACCTTTGGCAAGATACGGCTGCCCGAGGAGCAAACCGGAGGCGCTTTTATCCCCTCGCTGAGCGACTTCAAGGGCGAGGCCTAAGGACGGTTTATATCGGCAGCAAAGAGCTTGTGGAGCGATGAAGAAGAAAGGGCTATGAAGCCAAGAGAAGAGATCTCCCCGTCGAAACAGCAAAGGTTATGATTATCGAAGAATTAACGTTGAAGCATTTTGGCTCAACCGAGTGTAAGGAAAAAGTTATGTTGGATATATGGGATGTAGAAGTACGACTTTCTCCCCATATCCATTTTTACAAGGAGAG
>JAXFUC010000019.1:0-10287 GCA_034176395.1 Bacteroides sp.
ATAAAAAAAGCTCGTAATTTGGCTGTCTTTGGCAACACTGCGGAGATTGCGGGCAAGCCACTTAAACCCTATGAATATGCTGAACCGGCTGTGGATATGGCCGCCGACCCTATTATGCAATACATGAGTAAGGAGCAATTACAAAAGAGCATTGAACGTACACGTAAATTGATGCAAGAAGCTGCCAAGAAATTGGACTTTATAGAGGCAGCTCGCCAAAGGGATGAACTTCTGCATATGGAAGATTTGCTCAAAGAACGTTGGCCCGAGGAATGATAAGCTTTTGAACACTGTCGAGGAGGGGAAAATAAAGCCTATGTTTGATGATAAGAAGTCTCAAGCATAGGCTTCTTTCTCAGAAACGTGGGTGTAGACGATGTTGAATGGCATTTCTTAGAAAGGGTAGGAAGGGTTCGGTTTGCCTTTGTGGTTCGATAGGTGAAGAAAAACTCTTTCGGGGCTTGCGTTTTTTCGACAAAAAGTAAGGAGTAATGGGTTTGTTACCTATCTTTGCAGGACTTGTGATAGCCTGAAAGACTCAAATCGAATTGAATACATATTATTTGTTTTAATTGAATAAAACTATGGCAGACAAAAAAGAAAAACTCTTCTCCGACTTTCCATCCGTTTCTACGGAGCAATGGATGGATAAAGTGACGGCAGACCTCAAAGGGGCTGATTATGAGAAGAAACTCGTTTGGAAAACAAACGAAGGATTCAAAGTAAAGCCTTTCTATCGGGCAGAGGATTTGGAGGGTTTGAAGACCACCGATGCACTTCCCGGTGAATTCCCCTATTTGAGAGGAACCAAGAAGACCAATAACGAATGGTTGGTACGTCAAGACATCTATGTTGAGAACCCCAAAGATTCTAATGCCAAAGCGTTGGACATCTTGAACAAAGGTGTGGACTCTCTCTTCTTCCGTGTGAAAGCCTCTGAGTTGAGTGAAGAATATCTGGGAGTTTTGTTGCAAGGCATTCACCCCGAGTGTATTGAACTCAATTTTGCTACCTGTCAGGGGCATATGGTGGAGTTGGCGGAGCTTTTGGTAGCTTACTTCCAAAAACAAGGATATGACTTGACAAAGTTGAGAGGTTCAATCAACTACGATTTTTTCAATAAAATGTTGGTAAAGGGCAAGGAGCATGGTGATTTGGTAAAAACGGCCACCGCTTTGATGAAAGCCATTGAGCCTCTGCCACTTTATCGTGTGTTGGGCGTGAATGCTTTGTCGCTCAATAATGCCGGTGCCTACATTACACAAGAGTTGGGCTATGCTCTGGCGTGGGGTAATGAATATCTGCAACTGCTAACCGATGCCGGTTTGAGTCGGCATGAAGTGGCTCGCCGAATCAAGTTTAACTTTGGTGTCAGCTCCAACTACTTCCTGGAAATTGCTAAGTTCCGTGCCGCTCGTATGTTGTGGGCCACCATTGTAGGCAACGAGTGCGAAGCCTGCGAAGAAGCAGCCAAGATGGCCATTCATGCCGAAACATCTTCGTTTAATCTTACGGTGTTCGATGCTCATGTAAACTTACTGCGTACACAAACCGAGGCTATGAGTGCTGCGATCGGTGGAGTCGATTCCATGACGGTACTGCCCTTCGATGCCCCTTATCAGGATTCAGATGAATTCTCCGAACGCTTGGCTCGCAACCAGCAGCTGCTGCTCAAAGAAGAATCACACTTCGACAAAGTTATCGACCCCTCGGCCGGTTCTTATTACATTGAGAACCTCACTATCTCAATTGCTCAAGAAGCATGGAAGTTGTTCCTTGAAGTTGAAGAAGCCGGTGGATTCTATCAGGCCGTGAAAGCCGGCAGTGTGCAAGATGCAGTGAACGAAAGTAACAAAGCACGTCACAAAGCTGTGGCACAGCGCCGTGAGATCTTGTTGGGAACAAATCAATTCCCCAACTTCACCGAGCGTGCCGGAGCGAAAACGCCCATTGAAGAGCAAGGCTGCTGTGCTTCGCATGGAACTTGCGAAGCTACTGTGAAGAAGCTGGTAATGGATCGTGCGGCAAGCGAATTTGAAAACTTGCGTTTGCAAACCGAACGTGCTGCAAACACTCCCAAAGCGTTTATGCTTACTATCGGTAACCTTGCTATGCGTCAAGCACGTGCACAATACTCATGCAACTTCTTGGCTTGTGCCGGTTATGAAGTAGTCGATAATTTGGGATTTGAAAGCGTTGAGGCCGGTGTTGAGGCTGCTATGGCTGCCAAGGCAGATATTGTGGTGCTTTGCTCCAGTGATGAAGAGTATGCCATACACGCTATCCCCGCATTCAAGGCATTGAACGGTCGTGCCATGTTTATCGTTGCCGGTAACCCCGAATGCACCGAAGAACTCAAGGCGGCCGGCATCGAGCACTTCATCCATGTGCGTGTCAATGTATTGGATACTTTGAAAGAGTTCAACGCTAAACTACTGAAGTAATCATGAGAAAAGATTTCAAAAACCTCGATATATATGCCTCTTTTCAGCCGGTCAACGGAGCTGAATGGCAAAAGAAGAACGGCATTTCCGCCGATTGGAAAACTCCCGAACACATCGAAGTAAAGCCCGTCTATACCAAGGAAGACCTCGAAGGCATGGAGCATTTGCAGTATGCAGCCGGTATCCCTCCCTATTTGCGTGGCCCTTACTCGGTAATGTATACCTTGCGTCCTTGGACGATCCGTCAGTATGCCGGGTTCTCCACCGCCGAAGAATCCAATGCTTTCTATCGTCGTAACCTTGCTTCAGGTCAAAAAGGTTTGTCCGTAGCTTTCGACTTGGCTACGCACCGTGGCTACGACCCCGACCACGAACGTGTGGTGGGTGACGTCGGTAAGGCCGGTGTATCTATCTGCTCGTTGGAAAACATGAAGGTGCTGTTCGATGGAATACCCTTGAGCAAAATGTCTGTGTCCATGACCATGAACGGTGCCGTGCTTCCTGTGATGGCGTTTTACATCAATGCCGGATTGGAGCAGGGAGCTAAGCTCGAAGAGATGGCAGGTACAATCCAAAATGACATTCTAAAGGAATTCATGGTGCGCAATACCTATATTTACCCACCTGCATTCTCAATGAAAATCATTTCGGATATCTTCGAGTATACTTCGCAGAAGATGCCCAAATTCAACTCGATTTCCATCTCGGGTTACCATATGCAGGAAGCCGGAGCTACTGCCGACATCGAATTGGCCTATACACTTTCGGATGGTTTGGAGTATCTGCGTGCAGGAACTGCGGCCGGTATTGATATCGATGCATTTGCACCGCGCCTCTCGTTCTTTTGGGCGATTGGTACCAATCACTTCATGGAAATAGCCAAGATGCGCGCAGCTCGTATGTTGTGGGCCAAGATTGTGAGCCAATTCAATCCCAAAAACTCGAAATCGCTGGCTCTGCGCACTCACTCACAAACGTCCGGTTGGTCGCTTACTGAGCAAGATCCGTTCAACAATGTGGGCCGTACTTGTATTGAAGCCATGGCCGCAGCCTTGGGACATACGCAGTCGTTGCACACCAATGCTCTCGACGAAGCTATTGCCTTGCCCACCGATTTCTCGGCACGTATTGCCCGTAACACACAGATCTACATTCAAGAAGAGACTCATATCTGTAAGAATGTAGACCCATGGGGAGGTTCTTACTACATTGAAGCTTTGACCAATGAACTCGTGCACAAGGCTTGGGAACACATCCAAGAAGTAGAGAAACTGGGAGGTATGGCTAAGGCTATCGAAACCGGTATTCCCAAGATGCGTATCGAAGAAGCCGCCGCACGCACACAAGCGCGTATTGATAGCGGTACACAGACCATTGTAGGCGTAAATAAGTATCGTTTGGAGAAGGAAGATCCTATTGATATCCTTGAGGTGGACAACACTGCCGTGCGTAAGGAGCAGATTGAAAACCTCAAACGTTTGAAGGAAGGACGTAACGAAGAAGAAGTGAAGAAAGCTCTCGAAGCCATCACACGTTGCGTGGAAACTAAGGAAGGAAACCTGCTCGAGTTGGCTGTGGAAGCAGCTCGTGTGCGTGCCACCTTGGGCGAAATCTCCGACGCTTGCGAAAAGATTGTAGGACGTTACAAAGCAGTAATTAGAACCATATCAGGCGTGTATTCAGCAGAAAGTAAGAACGACAGCGATTTCAAGCGCGCTTGCGAACTCACCGAGAAGTTTGCCAAGAAAGAGGGACGTCAACCTCGTATCATGATTGCCAAGATGGGGCAAGACGGCCACGACCGTGGTGCCAAGGTGGTAGCAACCGGTTATGCCGACTGCGGATTCGACGTGGACATGGGACCCTTGTTCCAAACTCCCGCCGAGGCTGCTCGCGATGCCGTGGAAAACGACGTGCACGTAGTGGGTGTTTCTTCTTTGGCTGCCGGACACAAGACGCTTGTTCCGCAAATTATTGAAGAACTCAAGAAGTTGGGGCGTGAAGACATCATCGTGATTGCCGGTGGTGTAATTCCTGCGCAAGACTACGACTTCCTCTATCAAGCCGGTGTGGCTGCTATCTTTGGTCCTGGTACTCCGGTAGCCAAGGCTGCTTGCCAAATCCTTGAAATTTTGATGGAGGATTAACACACCTTGTTTCCAGTATAAAAATAGGAAATTTCTGATAAACAGAGCCACCTCGTAAGAAGTGGCTCTGTTTGTTTTGAGGAAGTTTGTTCTTGAAGATTTAAAAGAACTTATATGGCTCTCTCACGTGTTATGTTTGCCGGTAGGGAGGTTATAGTATCTGTTTTCAATATCCTCCGAAAGACGACTTTATCGGATTCACAAGGGATAGGAGAATAAGAGGAGTTTCTTCCGTTACCGAAAATTTATATTGGCCAAAGCATGAGCGTTATGAGGCAGAGGGAGGTTTGTATAAATCGTATTCGGATTTATACAATTCATGCTTTGGATAAAGAGATGTGGTTGAATGACTTCGAGTGTGTATGCGTGTGTGAAGCCCATATTACAAGGCTGTTTTTCTTTTGCATAGGAAAAGGTATAAGGGGAAGTATCGGTATGTTGAGGCATACCACTCCTGTGAATGGGGAGAACGGTTTAAGGTGTTCTACTCAACTTATTCCTTGAATGAGTTGAAGATAACGTTTACGCACTTCCGGATTGGTTGCCGGGTTTCCGATGGCAACGACCCGATGGCGATGGTCAAGCAGGAAGGTACGAAATTCGGCTTCTTGGGGAAAGTGATTGAGTTTTTGCAGCAAATCTTCTTCGTCTATACAAATGGGGAATTGAAAATCGCTGTTTTTCAGCTGTTTGTAAAGTGATTGTCGGTCTTGAGGCTTGAAATAAAGTAGGCAACTGATGTCTTCTTTCTTTGTTCGGTTCACTTCGTCAAGAAACGACCTCCACTCTTGTAGTTTCCAAACATCTTTTTCGCAGGAATCGGCTTCGTTGACGTATGAAACGATGGTATAGGTTGTTCGTTTGATTCGATAGAAAACGGTGCTATCCGGTCGAATGGATTCGAACGAGCTATCGGGAGGGCAATAGACAGGTTTGCCCATCCAAGACCGAGTGAGTAGATGCCGACGATGTTCCACCGATTCTTTGCATGCGAACAGTAGAACCAAGAGAATGAGGTATAGCAGCTTTTTCATGAGAAATAGACGGTTGTAACTTTTGCACCGCAAGGTAATGTAAAAAGGCCCTATCTCCAAATGCCCGAGGAAGTATGTCTGGCTTTCCTTTCGAAAGTAGGGGTGAGCGAAGAATGTAAAAAGGAGAAGCAGCGTTTGCTTTGGCGGCTTCTCCTTTAGGTGTAGATTCTGAAATCTATCGGTGTGCTTTTCTTTTCGTCTTTTTGCTTAGCCACAGATAGTAACCCGTAAAGGGAAGTGTGGCTCCCAGCATGGCTGCCAGGAATGTGAGAATGCGAGTGAAGAGGCCTCCCCAACTGCCCACGTGAATGGAGTAGACCAGTCCGCGAGCTTTGCTTGCCGGATCGCTGTCTTTGTAAGGCGTCGTGTCAAGGATTTGTCCGTTTTCAGCCGAGAATTTGTATCGGTCCGTGGCTCTGGCATTGCCGATTGGTTCTAAAGCCACCGAAGCGGTTCCGGGGGTGATGGTGAGTTTCTTTCCGGGATTGGTTTTGCTAAGTTGGTCGTATACTGTTTGCCAATGTGCGTAGGAGAGGGTAGATGAGGGCTTATTGTCTTTCTTTTCTTTGTTAGCTGTGGACGAGGCCTGTGGGTGTCCGTGGCCATTTGCACTTTCGGTGAGCTTAACCCCGAACAAACCATAGAATCCGTTGCGATACCATTGGAATGACCAAGTCAATCCGGTGAGCGTAAGGCAGAGGAAGATGACCGAGAAATAAACGCCCAGCACTACGTGGAGATCTCTGAGCAATCGTTTTTTCCCTTTCCCGGTGTTGAATTTCAGGCTCTTCTTGAGTGAGCTGAAATGACGCGGGAGCCAAAGCAACAGTCCCGATAGTACGATGAATACGAAACTTAGGGTAGAAATACCCACTACCAGTTTGCCAATGCTCATGCCTCCGCCCGGTTTAAACTCTGACAGCAGCCATCGGTGTAGGCGAAACATGGTGCTAAAGAAAGGAAGGCGTTCGCTACGTCCTTTGACCTCGCCTGTATAAGGATCTATTAAGATGGAGGCGCGACGGGGATGGGAGAGCGATGCTTGATAGGTACGTGTTTCGTCAGGATAGATGGTGAGCCCCGTGATGTTTACACTATCGGGCAGAGAGTGTTCGGCTTGATGCAATAATTTGTCTATGGGTAGCTTCTCAGTTTTTACTTCGTTGACGTAGAAAAGGTCGCGGTTTATCCATTCGGTGATTTCGGTTTCAAAGGTGAGCATAGCCCCTGAGAAACAGATGAGCGAAATGATGAGTCCAAAGGGAATGGATAGCCAAAGGTGTATTCTTCGAAAATGACGTTTCATCGGTTAGTGTTTTGTGAGTTGTGGTTATTAAGTGATGGTACTAAAATCAGCAAGGTGCAAAGGTCTTCATAAATTAGGTTGCTGACAATCGCTATTTATTGGTATTTTCGATGCGTGGTTATGTGTAGAGAGGGCGTCGATTTTTCGGTGGATTAACGTTTCTTGTTCTTTGTACCGAGTTGCTTCCTGTTTCCGTAAAGTCTATCTACGAGATCCTCACGCCCCATTTGTTTCAGCGATTGAATGATGTTACGTTGTTCTTCGGGCTTATACCAAAAGAAGAATTGACGTTGCTTGAGCTTCTCGCGTGGAGTCTTGGCGCTGAAAATGGGCTTGAGTGTGTAGGGGTGCACACCGCTGTACCAGGCTTCAGTGGCCACAGTCATGGGGGTGGGCGTGAAGTCTTGCACCTGTTCCAATTGGAAGTCCAACTGTTTAGTAAGAACCGCCAGTTCGGCCATGTCTTCTTCCTTGCATCCGGGGTGAGAGGATATGAAATAGGGGATGATTTGTTGGCGCAATCCTTCTTCTCGGTTGATGCGGTCGAAAATTTGCTTGAAGGCCTCGAATTGCTTGAACGAGGGTTTGCGCATGACATCCAACACACGGTCGCTGGTATGTTCCGGAGCTACTTTCAGTCGGCCACTGACATGATGGGCTATCAGCTCTCGTGTGTATTCCTCGGTGCTTTGCTTAACTTGTGGGTCTTTGTTGGGATGCAGCAATAGGTCGTAGCGAACGCCACTGCCAATGAACGATTTCTTAATGCCCGGCAAACGGTCGACCGAGCGATAAATGTCGAGCAAGGGGCGATGGTCGATGTTGAGGTTGGGGCAGACGGCAGGATGGATGCACGAGGGGCGTTTGCAGCGTTTGCATATATCTTCGTTCTTTCCCTTCATGGCGTACATATTGGCCGAAGGTCCCCCTAAATCGCTGAGGTATCCTTTGAAATCGGGTAGTTGAGATACCTTTTTCACTTCCTCGAGTATGGAGCGTTTGCTGCGGCTGGCAATGAATTTACCTTGGTGGGCCGATATGGTGCAAAAAGCACAGCCACCGAAACAGCCACGATGTATGTTGATCGAAAACTTGATCATGTCATAGGCTGGGATGCGCTTACCTTTGTATTTTGGGTGAGGAAGGCGCGTGTATGGAAGGTCGTACGAACGATCCAGTTCTTCGGTGGTCATAGGAGGATAGGGAGGATTGACCACGACTACTTGTTTGCCCGTGTGCTGTATGATGCGTGAGGCTGCGTACTTATTGCTCTCTTCTTCAATGTATCGAAAGTTGGATGCTTGCTTTCGTTTGTCGGTCAAGCAGTCTTCATGAGAGTGGAGAACGATGTCTCCCTCGGTTGGCACAAAGTCTTGAGGACGGGTGATGTAGGCTGTTTGAGGGATTTGTGAAAACAGTGGTTTCACTCGCTCCACGGTCAATGCGTCTTTCTCGCCGGTAAGCAGTGATTGCATGCGAGTTACCAGCTCAACGATGGGTTTTTCTCCCATGCCGTAGATGAGTAGATCGGCACCACTGTCGCAGAGAATGCTGCGTTGTACTTTCTCTTGCCAATAGTCGTAATGGGTGAGACGTCGCAGACTGGCTTCAATGCCTCCCAATACAACAGGTGTGTGGGGAAAGAGTCGCTTGAGTATGGATGTGTAGACAATCGAAGGGTATTCGGGGCGCATATCCGGGCGCCCATCGGGTGTATAGGCATCTTCGCTACGCAAACGACGGTTGGCGGTGTATTTGTTGACCATGGAGTCCATGGCGCCGGCCGATATGCCAAAGAAAAGACGAGGCTGCCCCAACTTCTTGAAATCGCGCAGATCATCGCGCCAATTGGGTTGAGGAACGATGGCCACACGTAGGCCTTCGGCTTCCAAGGTGCGCCCAATCACTGCTGCTCCAAACGAAGGGTGGTCTACGTAAGCATCTCCACTGAAGAGGATGACGTCCAGTGTGTCCCAACCTCGCAGTTCCATTTCCTTCTTCGTAGTGGGAAGCCAGTCGGTGAGTTGATATGAATTCATGGTGCAAAGTTGGCGAATAATACTCGGTGTGGCAATAGGAAGGAAGAATAATGGATTCCCTTAAGAGTAGTCGAACGGAAGGGGTGGGATGAAGCATCTTTGGTATTCTGCTCAAAAACACATTACCTCAAACCAATCTGTGTAAAGACCGGTTTTGCGATGTTTATATGGCTTGAGGAGGTTATCCTTGGGCAGAGATGTAGCGAGATAGGTCGGTGGGCAAAAGGTCTTTGGCTATGATGACGCCTTCCGAGTTCAGCAGGTAGTTGGTAAAGCCTTTCTCCAACTTATAAGTGCGGAATACCGGAGAACTCACTCCTTTGGTGTCTACAAAACAAGTGGGGGTAGACACTTGGTCTCTGCGGATAGTTTCGGAAAAGATTGAGGAGTATTCGTCGAACGATACGGAGACAAACTCCACCTTGGAATATTGTTTCAAGATGTTACTGAAGCCCGCATTTTGCATACGTGAAAAAGCATCGTAACTCGCCCAGAAGTTAACGAGCACGTACTTTCCTTGTAGTTGTGCGAGAGAAAAAGGTGTTGTGGAGGCACCGTTTGTGATTTCAAATTTAATATTAGGAGCTTTTTCTCCTATTTTGAGGCCCTCGGTTGTTTGATTCTTACCGATGAAAGCCGATAAAGTAGCGATGAGAACAGCAACAGAAAATCCTGTTAGAAACTTCATGCAATTTGTTTTTGGTTCATACTATCCGGGGGCAAAACCGTTTCTTCCCGGAACATTCGGTGGAAATCGTCCCTTGCATTGCGGTGGGTAAATCCTTTTTAGAAACAGGGACAAAGGTAAAGTCTCTGTACAATACGTTCCAAAACATTGATAGTTGTTCTATGCTTTCTTCGTAAGTTTTCATGTTCTTTAGCATAGGGGTGTGGTTTTTTATCTACTTTTGTACAGTTTATAAAGACCCATTGAAAGAATGAATTTACCTGGAGCAGAACTGATTCTCATAGGAATCACCGGAGAAGATCGTCCCGGATTGACGGCGGCGGTTACAGAAATATTGGCGCGATACGATGCTACGATCTTGGACATCGGCCAGGCTGATATACACAATACACTCTCTTTGGGCATCCTCTGCCGAAGTGACGAGCAGCATTCGGGCTTCATAATGAAAGAACTATTGTTCAAGGCTAATGCTTTGGGGGTATCGATTCGTTTCGAACCCATTACGGCAGAACAGTATATGCATTGGGTGGGGCTTCAAGGTAAGAATCGCTATATCCTGACGCTTTTGGGACGTAAGCTCTCCGCGCGACAAATTGCTGCGGTTACCAATGTAATTGCCGAGCAGGGAA
>JAXFUC010000020.1:0-4614 GCA_034176395.1 Bacteroides sp.
GCTTTCGCTGGCTCGCCTGCTGGAAAAAGTGCCCGGGGTGAGCAGCATCAGTTCGGGCAATTCCATAGCCAAGCCGGTGATACAGGGGATGCACAGCAGTCGCATCCTGCTGGTCAACGACGGGGTGAGGCTGGAAAGCCAAAGTTGGGGCTTGGACCATGCTCCGGAAATCGACCACACGGCATCGAGTGTTGTCGAGGTCATCAAGGGAGCCGAATCCATTCGTTACGGTTACGGTGCCGTGGGAGGGGTGGTGTTGCTCAACCAAGCCTCGCTTCCCTATGGGCACGACAAACTCAAGGTGAAGGGCTTGTTCAACTCGGGCTACTCGACCAACTCGCGTGCCTACGACGGGGCAGGAACCGTCGAGGCCGGTTATAAGCAGTTCGGCGCAAGGGCGCACGCCATGTATCAGCGTGCAGGCGACTACTCCACGGCTCGTTATGTGCTGAACAATACGGGGTATAAGAACATCAGCTTTTCGGGGGTACTGGGCTTTCAGTCCAAGAAAATCACCGCAACCCTGGCCGCCAGCCTTTACTATTCGAGAAGCGGCATTTACTACGGCAGTAAGCTCTCGGATGTGGATCAGCTCTTGACGCGCTTTCAGATAGGTCGCCCCGAGGAGAACACCATTCGTCCTTTCTCGTACACCATGGAACCTCCGTTTCAGCAGTCGCAACACTTGACCCTCAAGGGCGATGTGAAGTGGAACCTTTCGAGCAAACATAACCTGCTGCTGAACTTCTCCTTCCAAGAGAACCTGCGGGAGGAGTTTGAAAACCGAAAGGTGGCCAAAATCAGTTGGCTACCCGTGCAAGATCTGCGGTTGACGACCTACAACACCGAAGCCATATGGACGGCCGATTGGAAGCAGGGCATGAATTCGCAGTTCGGCCTTTCGGTCATGCAGCAAACCAACTACAACGTGCCCGGTACGAAGCAGCCGGCATTCATCCCCAATTTTGCCGCGCTGACGACGGGCTTCTTCCTGCTGCACAAGATGACTTTTGGCAAGCTCGTTTGTTCGGCGGGTATGCGCTACGATATGCGCGGCTTGGACGTGAACGGATATACCAGCCTTTCGAGCTTCAAGTACTACGACGACTTCAAGGTATATAGTAACTTCACGGGCAATGTGGCGGCACACTACCAATTCAACGACAACCTCGATGCACGCATCAACCTGGGATGGGCGTGGCGTCCACCCGATGTAAACGAGCTGTATGCCAATGGCTTGCACCATGGATCCTATTGGGTGGTGGGCAATAACGAGCTGACCAGCGAGCGAGGCTATAAGGCGGTGATGGGAGCACGCTATCGCACGGCTCATATACTTGTCGAGCCCAGCTGCTTCTTTCAGCAGATTACCAACTACATCTACGACAATATAGGTACGGGCAACGATAGGTTTCACAACCACCCCAGCGGAAAGTATCCCAAGTTCATCTATGGGCAGGACAATGCCCGCCTGATGGGAGGCGACCTGGTGGTGACGGTCAAGCCCCTGCAACAATTGTCGGTGAGTGCCAAGGGCGAATGGATCTACGCCCGCAATCTGAGCCAAGGAGGGTGGCTGCCTTTCATGCCCTCGGACAGATACGGTTTGTCGGGCGAATATCAGCTGAAGTTGGGCAGCCGACGCAAGTGGGATCTCTCGTTGCAACTGGAAAGCTCGTATGTGACCAGGCAAACCCGTTTCGATCCCACCAAGGACTTGGTGCCCGAAGCACCTCCGGCCTATTTCCTTTTAGGAGGCACGGCCGAAGTTGCCACCGCCTTCGACAACGGGCATAAGCTCAAGGTGCTGCTCGTGGGCGACAACATCTTGAACAGACAGTATAAGGAGTACACCGACCGATTCAGGTACTATGCTCACGCCCGAGGGGCACAATTCACATTTAGAACCATCTATGCATTTTGATATGAAGAAACATTCGATATTCCTATTGCCCGTCGTTGGGCTATTGACCCTCCTTTCGAGCTGTTCCTATCATCAGATGGAAGGCTTCTTGGATTCCTTGATCGAGGCCCCGGCTTCGACCATTGAACGCAATGTCAAAGGGCACGAACAAATCTACACCATTCAGGCCATCCTGCGACTGGCTCAAAAAAGCTCCAACGGACGTTCGTACGTGGCCTACGGACTGAGTAGCTTCGTGACCCCTCCCGTTCCCATCTACCAGCAGATAGACATCAGCAAGGACGATTTGGGACGGATGACCATCGTCTCGGCTCGCAAGCATTTCGATGTGGTCAAGTCGAGAAACCATCAGTATGCACTCGAATTGAAGTACTACGATCTGAACGGCAAGCTCATCAATCACCAATTCTCCACCTACGATGCCAAAGACCCCGACGGATCGACCCTGCTGCATCACCAGCACTTCTTCACGTTGCAGAATTACTCGCTGACCGGGCAGCAGTTGGTATATCCAATGACGTTGGACAGCTTGTATTACGATGATTTCACCTTCCAAACAAGTGGAAAGGGCAGTCGCATCCCGAGTACCGTTATCTCGCCCGCAAACGTCTACGTTCCCACTCAAGGCGCCGCAGAAAATCAAGTGAAGTACAATCGGGAGCTGGCACAAAGAGCCATCGAGAAGACGGCCACCGCCGAAGCCACGGCTGTGTACACCGATCCGGCCACGAATCTGCAATACTCGATGTGCAAAACCTTTATACCCACCAAGCTGGACAACCGTGTGCAGCAGCTATTCACCTACGAATATCGCGACACCGACCCCGTGGAAAACGAATTGTTTAGCAAAGTAAAAGGCTTGGACGATTTGGGGCGGATGCGCGTGGACAAAAGGGTGCAGCTGCTGCAACAGAACCGCGACCTGAGCACGGAAACGCGTCGCGACTATTTGGGCTTTAAGGGCATCCTGCGATTCACGAAGAGCCACGTCGCTTTTCAAATGCGAGTGTGCATTGCCCACATGATAACTCCGACCGAGAAATACGTGGGGCCGTCCAACATCAAAGGCATGTTGCACGAGCACCATCAAATCTCACCGGCGTGGAACAGCTACGACATCGACTATCCGCTGGCCTTCAGGGTCATTGCCGATGCCGATTCGGCTCCCGAAACCTTTCTGAAAGACGTGCAACGATTCTATCCCGAGGCCGGTGCCGAAGCCTTGTCGGGAATGTTTGGCGGCGACTCGGATTGGTTCAACCACATTCCTACAATGAACATATAACAACCCCCAACCGCAAACCATGAACCCAATGAAAAAGACAACCTCGATACTCGGTCTTGCACTGCTTGTCGTTCTGTTGCCGGGGCTATCTTCCTGCCACGACTTTGTTTTTGGCAACATCAACATAGCCGACGAAGAAAACCCGCTGATTCAAAAGAAGACACCGACCACCGGAGCCGAAATCTATTACGGAACGGAAGAAGGACAGCACAAACTGCCCATAAACAAAGATGCCGACATCCATAACCCCGACCCCGACGGAGCCTTGGCCAACTGGTACACCTGCCTGGTCATGTTCAAAGAAGGACACTCGCACTACGGAGGGAAGCTGCATGGCGATGCCGTGTACACCCGTGCCGCATGGAAGCAAGAACAGTTTGCCGAGATACACAACACAAAAACCGGAGTTCCGGAGATTGTGATAGACAAGAACAGCGTGCGAACCTATGTGGAAGAACAACGAGGCCAAGAAGGCCCCAACTATTTCAGGCTCATCGGCGGAAGCTCCAAGCTGTGGGCTCTTTGTCTGTACTTCTACGACAAGAACGGCAAACTGCTCAACGACGACATCCTGACCCGCTCGGACGAATACCAATTCTTCTTCAGCATCAGCGACGTGGACGACCGAAACCAACCCTATAAGGTCAAAGACGTGCGCTACCGCGAGGGAATGCCCGAAGGCGTAATACAAGGCGTGGAAGCCAAGAGCTTTGAAGGAAAAGACAGCTTTGAGGAACGCCGGAAGATGACCACCAAAATCTTTGAATACACCTATCGCGACACGTGGACACACCAAGACATGGGCGACGGAGTGAGGGATTTCTTCAACATACGTCTGTTGCCCCCACTGACCAACAAAGATTCGCATACCGCCATTGCAGAGGACCAAGACTGCGTTGGCCTGAAGGGACATTTCAGGTTCGACTTCTTCGACTACGAACATGCACTCGACGAAGAAGAGTGGCCTTTGGAGCTGAGTGAGAAAAGCATCTTCGGTCGCAAGTACAAACGCTCCACCTACCTGCTGCCCCAGTTCTACCTGGCCGTGCGTGTCATGAAGTGTCCCAAAGGCAAGAAGGCAGTGCTGCCCGTGACCGCCTCCACCCGAGGAGGACACAAATGCGCACCCTTCTACGAACCCAACGAGCAATCGGGCTGGAAAGAGGTGACCCGATTCAACATCCCGATAAAAATCTATTGCCACACCTTCGACAGCGACCCCACCAACATCGACCCCTACGAACCCTTCTACTATCACATCAGTCGAGAAATTGGCCTTTCGCCCGAAGATGCCTTCGAGGCAGCCTCTTCCAAGATAGGTAGCGGCAGTTTGGGCTTCGACGCTTGGTTCTTATAAAACAATTAATCCCTTAAGAATATGAATCCTTTTTCCAAAAGTAAATCA
>JAXFUC010000021.1:0-23826 GCA_034176395.1 Bacteroides sp.
CCATATGCTCATTAATCGGGAACATAGATAATTTCTCCGTTCTCCAACTCGTAAGCCGTACCTACTTTCTTTCCCTTATTACCACTATTCGTTTGGTCTTTGTTAGGTACGTATCGATTAATCTTATTCCCTTCTTTGGTAATGATTTCCATATTCTCCTTTCCCGGATTCTTCACAATAGAAAACTCTTCTTTCCCAAAAATTTCGGTCATGTTCATATGCATCACCATGGCCACCATAAGCGACACTGCAAATACCATTGCTACGTCGAACAGATTTACCACTACGCTAAGTGGATCGCTCTCATCGGGAATTGACAATGTTCCTTTACGTCTTGTTTTCCTAAGTGCCATGACTTTTATTTCCTTGCTTTCAACAATAAAGAAGCGATGAATTCCAGGTTATTCAGATCTGAAGCAAACCAACGTTGCTTATATTGGGTAATGACTAAACCAATCAGACTGATAACCAATCCCACAACGGTAGTTGCAAAGACAATCTGCATATTATAGGCCATTCCGGTAATGTCTCCACCGGAAAGTCCCACCAATGCCGGACTCATTGAAATCAATGTTCCAATCAATCCTAAAACCGGCCCCACCTTAGTGAGCATACGCGGTAAGTTCAGTTCCTTTTCGGCTTGATTCTCAAATTTATTAAGTAGATAGTTTACGTAGTCTTCATCCGGGCTTTCACGTTTCATGAGTTCTGTCAAATACGTACCGAACAACGAAGCATTCTTACCACCGAACTGAGGTAAGACCTCTTGAACCAACTCTATGGATTGTTCGGCTCTATCTTTCAAAAGAAGAGCAGTCTTGCGCTTCAACATGAAACTGTTATAGAAACTACCCAACAACATCAACGAACGCACAAACAAAATCAATAGCATGAGAATGTTGGGAATAAGCAAACTGTTTGAAATCCAAAACAGCATCTGGGTAATTTGATCCATCGTTTGAAAAGGATTTATTTTGAATTAGAAAAGAATTTGTTTCGTAAATAGTTATACAGATAGGCATAACGCCCAAGCAAAAAGCAAGGAACAAAAAAGGATATAGCCAGCAGCACGTGCTTCCAATTCAACGGTTTCGACTCGGGAGCAATCCGAATGGGTTCGTTCACCGTAGTGATTACCCCCAAAGCAAAAACCAAGAGCGATAAGAAAAAGAAAACTTCCTTGCGCCCTTCCTCTTCGGGCAAGAGCATTCTTATTCCCCATGTAGCGAGCAAGATCGTAAGCAATATAGATACTGCAAACAAGATGGAAATGATCTGAAAGTCAACTCCGGAGAAAGAGAACATTAAATTGGTCTCCAAATAAAATAGGATGGGGAGCACAAGAAACCCGGGATAAAACTTGAAGAAACCATATAGAACACCGTTCCACCACTTCTTAGGACAATGCCTCGGCAGGAAGCTGTACGCAACAAAGAATACAACCTCAAACGACACCAAAATAGCAAACCACTCACGCAAAAAGCGATCTTCTATATAAGTCGAAATACCGTATTTAGTCTGATCTATGGCCCATGGATAAACAGCAAACACAAAAGCAGCGCAGAAACAAGCCCAAATCCATAAGAATTTTGACTCGAAAAAGCTAAGCCGCATAACTGCGGCTATAACTATAAAACCTATTAGTATTTGAATCAGCAACTCCATTACTTACGACGACGGCGTACAACAACGATCAATAGTACAAAAGCCAGAATGACTCCAATAACAACCCATAAGCCTGTATTATTCTCAACATCCACAGCACCGGATGCGGTTGTTTCTTTTTTCATCACTACTCCTTGAGTGGCTTGCTCTTTCTGCGCTTGATAAGCTTCTGCAGCCTGGGAAGTAGAGATGTTCTGCTTTATGAAATCCTGAAGCTTTGTATTCTCCGTTCCCATTCCGGATCCTGTTGATCCATATTTAGCAATCACCTGAGCATGAAGAACGGCCAAAGCTGCGGTTTGCTCGGGGGTTGCCTTCCACATGCCTTTTCGAATGGTTTCCAACATCACGGCAGAAACTTCTTCCAATACTGCCGGATTATGTTTCTCAAAGGTTTCTCGCGTACCAAGCTTATGCTTATCCTCGATGTAGATTTCATACAGTTCGTTCCACAGTTCTTGATCGATAGCCGAAGGCTTGGCAACCGTCCATCCATAGGTATTGGTCACGACCTCGGTAATCCGTGCTTGAGACGAAGCCCCTCCCGCAAGCATTTTACGAATAAAGTTCGGATTGAGCACTGTTGAACGCGCCTCTACACCAATGGCCTCTTTCAAGTCTTGCATCTTTGCATTGGAGCGATTGCGATAATCGGCAAAATAGGCCTCAGGATCCTTACCCGTCACTTGTCTTACACTCAAAGAAAGACCTCCCATAAACTCGTACACGTGATCCAGGCTCAACGCTCCCCACGAGTTGCTTTGTCGGGGTTGAACCACCACATCTGTACGTGCCAAGGCAGCCCGGAATAAAGCCGGCGTAAACTTTCCCCAAGTTTCGGATGAGCCATAGGCTGCTCCCATATTGTTAATATATACTTCGGCAACTTCGGCTTCATTCTCCCACTTATCACCCGCAGTAATCATATCCTGAATACCTGTTCCATACATACCGTTCACTCCTCCGAAGACACGAGCAGTTGACCACTCACGGGCTTCTCGAGGCGATATGCCGGCCTCAACCAAAGCCTTTTCTTGGGCCACGGTTCCTTCTGCCACAAAGTTCCGTCCTTGGTCCTTGGCTTTGGAAGCCAACTCAATAGCTTTAGAGATAAGTTCCAAACGAGATGCCGCTAAATCCCTAAACTGCCCGGAGGTCTGTACCACAACATCTATCCGAGGACGTCCCAACTCTTCCTCGGGGATCAACCGCAAGTCGGCCACACGTCCCATTCCGGTACGTACAGGTTCTACCCCCAACATGTACAACACTTGGGCAATAGTTGTTCCTTCACTTTCAATGAACTCACTACTCCAAAACGTATAACTCACTTTTTGTGGATAGTTTCCATGCTTTGCCTGATACTGCTTTAAAGTTTCGTCTACTAATTGTACACCTCTACTCCAGGCCCGTTCGGTAGGAGTAGACTCTGCATTGATCGAATAGAGGTTGCGTCCTGTAGGAATTGCTCTTGGATTGGCCACAGCATCTCCTCCCGAAGTCGGTGCAATGTAACCTCCCCCCAGTGCATTCAGCAACACTTGCAACTCCAAGTTAGGACTCTGTTGCAACATTTGCTTATAGCTGTTCACTCCATTGATAGCCGCCTGCAACTCTACAACGGATGCAGCCAATTCTTTATTGCCCGATTGCTTTTCGGACTCGGGTCGCCCCTGCATTCCATGGCGAGGCCGTTGGGCTTCCAGCATAGCAACAGCAGCATTCAGTTCTTCAAGCGACACATTACCATAGCTTGCAATCGCAGCATCGTTAGCGACCATCTTTCCCGACAAGATACGTTCAACAAGTTCCTTGGCCGGATTCAAATAAGTATTGGCAAACAAACGCTTGTTCTTTGCATACCCTTTCGGAGCAACACCTCTTGAAGCATCAATTTTTGCCTTTGCCCAAGCAATGGGTTCGGCTGCAATGGCAAGAACAGAGGAATGCAAATCGGTAGCGGAATAGGGTTCACCGGTGGTGTAAAGAGTAGCATTGACTTTTTCCGAGGCGATTTCTTCGGCGAAATTATCTATGCGCTCAATCTCCTCTTGAGAATACCCCTTGGTCATTACACTATCCAACCTCAAGTCTCGATGTATGCCCAACGCCACAGTCAACTGCTTTACCCTCAACGCTTGCTCTTGCAGCTTGGCTTCATTGGTTCCGGCATCGTAATACTTCTTGATAGCCTCTTGCAGATCCATATAAATACCTCTGGCTCCACTTTCACAGAAGGGAGGAGTAAGATAGCTCACAATGTTTCCATACGAACGTCTTTTAGCGATGATCCCTTCGCCCACATTTCCAATGGTATAGTAATAGAAGTGGGGAACTGTTCCCATCAAACGGTCGGCCCAATCATGGTCACAAAGGGCTACTTGCTTACCCGGAGTAAATTCCAAGCTTCCATGCGTACCAAAGTGTAGGCGGGCATCGGCACCGAAAGCATAATTTGCCCAGAGATAAGCTCCCACATAGGGATACGGAGGAGCCATATTCGCACCATGGGCAATGGCAAAGCTATCATCGCCTACCCCAGCCGCCGGCTGCGGAATCAGCGCAATGTTGCCATACTGCACGTGGGGAATATTGATCATCCTTTGGCCGTTCTGCTCCACAACGGACAAACCACCGACTCCATCGCCATAGGCCTCTCTCAGCTGCCGAGCTTGCTCAGCACTCAAGCCTTTATCGATCCAAGCCCATAGTTCTGCCTCGGAAAACAAAGTCGATTTACCCGAAGGTTTCCCCACCTGAACAGCTTTCATTTGGGCTTGCAACTGCGTGCGGAACTCTGAAATCGTTGAAGGCAGATTGTTTACGCGATATCCCTGCGCCTGCAAAAACATAAGTAAGTTGTAGAGAGATGGAACTGTCTCAAGTCCTTGAGCTGCCAACGTTTCTTGTCCCGGAGCCGGATAATAGTATATGGCCAACTTCTTCTTGGAATTCGTCTTTCGCCTCAAAACATCGTAGTTACGAATAATATCGGTAAAACGTTCCAAACGTTCGGGAATGGTACGCAGCATATAGATACCCGACTCACTCTTCTCTTCCGTAACCAATGCATACGGATACACAGCCCCATCCAACTCGGGCATAGCTACCGATTGTCCCAAGAATCCACCCATCAACCCCATTGGGTCGGCTTCCCAATCTTTCTTGGTGTGGAAAATGGTGAGTGGCGCAAACAATGGGGTATTGCTTGCCTTCAACATCTCAACCACGGCATCCCCTTTACCCATTTCCACTCTGCCATGAGGGAAATAAATCACAAAGTCGGGACGCACCTCGGCTAAGAAGCGCATACGTTCACGCATGGAAACCACCGGATACACATTCATTCCCTTCTTGTACAAGGAGGTTATCAAGCTATCCAAGTACTCTTTATTGCCACTATAAGGATCGCTGAAACCGCCCAAAATCATCACTCGGCTTCCCTTTTCGTGCCAATAGCCCTGAGACTTTAGGTAAGTCTCCAGCTCCGCCTTCGTGTCAAAGGCTTGATTGGGGTCGATGTGATAATAAACATCCGTATGAGGTTCTATGGCAGCAGCCGGCTCCGTTACCAACCACTGTTTTTTGTCAACGTACTTACGTATATAATGCGCTAAGCTCGCATAATTCTGCAAGTTCTCTTGATAGTAATACTCTTGTATACGGCTTGATTGAATAGAATCTAAACTTGAAATCCTATCCTCAGGTTGCGTATAGGACAACACTTCGACAGGCAGCCCGCCATCGGCCAAACGCTTGAACGCTTGGCGTTCTTCATCGGTCCACTTCAGTCCCATCCCGAATGCCAACACCACATCATACTTGTCCAGATGCTCAATGTCCTCATTCTTCACCAATGTGTAGTTGACGCGAGAACCTTCGGCTGCCAACATTAAACTGGAGGTTTGAAACGAGGGGAAGTTCAACAAAGCCACCTCCGTCATTCCGCCGTAACGCTGCCATGCCCAATAAACGGATCCTGCTATGAGCACTGCTCCTAATAAAAATCCTATTAATTTCTTTCTATTTCCTATCATAATAATGACGATTACACGCAAATGCAGCGCAAAATTACTATTGAGAGAGAACACAAATAATACCCATTTGTAGGTAAAAATTCGGCGTTGAGGGCCACACTTCTAACTAATTATAATGGGTTATAAAGCCAACAAATCGGCTAAATTGATTGAAACCGTACCAACCAAACTAATTCCCTTCTGGGGCAACTGTAAGTAACTATCCGAAGCCTGGTCTTGGTAGTTGAACAAATTATCCACTCCTAACACGGCCGATATGCCTCTTGGGAACCGAGCTCCAAGATTCAGCGTACACATCAAACGAGGATTATAGGTTCTCGATTCCAAGTTACGCTCGTTGTCCCATGCATACGTCGTAAGTCGGGAAGCCCATTGCCCATTCAGCGATATAGACGCTTTCACCTTGCCCAACATTTGGTGGTAGTTTGCGCCAAAAGTAATGCTATGAGGACGCGTTAACGACGTATTCTTTCCTTCTACTTCTTGAAAGTCGTTCACATAGGCATACGTTCCGTTCAGCGTCAACCAACGCGCAACGGTCCATCTACCCAGAAACTCTACTCCATGCGTATGCGCTCGATCGGCATTTACATAACCCAAATCGTCCTTATTACCCGTACGCATCAACTTAATTTGATCATTAAAGCGGTAATCATAGGCCGAAACCGAACAATTAAAGGAACCGAATGTTCCCTCCAGCGAGGCCGAATATTGCCTACTTCGCTCCGGCTTCAACTGAGGATTTCCATAGATCATGAAAGCCCCCAAACCACCCATATCATAGGCTTGATACAGTTCCTTGAGAGAAGGGGAACGAAATCCTCGCGCATAACCCAGACGCAGGGTCAAGAAGTCAAAAGGTCTATACATCAACGACAACTTGGGAGTTAAGTTCCAACGGTACTTACGGTGGTAATCGGCCCTCACTCCCATAATCAAACTCAAGTTTTTCACAACCTCCCAATCCTCTTGTGCATATAAAGCGACCATTCCGGCCGAAGCATCGGCACTGTCCTTCAGCATATAATGCTTCAGATATTCGTGATTGTATTCTCCTCCCAAACTAAGTGTATGCGATTTGCCCCTATAAGCATAGGTAAGTTTGGCCGTTTGTGTACGATTTCGATAATCGGTACGCGTTTTATCAATCATGTAATAGTGCTTATCCTTCTTGTAATTATCGAACAAATAGCTCAGCCCCCATTCTTGATTTCCCGAAGGAAGATACTTTAATTTACCTCCCAATGTGTAGTCTGAAAACAAATTGCGAAAGACCTGATTGGCACGCAAATCGTGTTTGTTATGATAGTAAGTAGCTTTGAATTCGGTGCTCAACCGATCGTTCACCACATAGCCCACCTTCTGAGTCAGGTTCCAAATCTTCCCTCCGTAGATCGTGTTTGTCACAGCCTCACCGGGAATAGAAACCCTCGCCCCTCCGGGTACCAAGGTGGTCACCGCCTTCCCACTTTTATCTTTTACCGAATAAGTCTTACGTTCTCGAAAGGAGGCCGAAGTAAAAACAGATAGTTTATCCTTATTCATCCCGATCGAAGCCGAATAAGTATTTCCGTAGATTCCCGCCAATCGACTACTCACCTCTCCGGAAAAGGGTCGATTGTTCTTCTTGGTGATGATGTTGATAACCCCTCCCAAAGCATTGGAGCCATAAACTGTCGACTGTGCTCCTTTGACAACCTCAATGCGTTCTATATCATTTACATTGAAACGTGTAAAGTCCACATTCGCACTGGCCCCCTCTCCCGACACTCGCTCACCGTCGATGAGAAACAACACATAGTCGGCATTCACACCTTGATACTTCATGATCGGCTGTCGACTCATGGAGTTATAGCCTATTTGAAGGCCCGGCAACTCATATTGCAACAGATTCTCGATGCTTCCCGGATTAAGAGCACGAATGTCTTCTTGGCTAATGCCCCTCGTCAATACAGGAGTTTCCTTCAGTGGCTTCGCAAACGGAGTACCCGTGACCACCACTTCGAGCAATTCGTTTCTGCTCGGCTGAAGCACCACCGTCACAGGCTTCGAGACATAGTTCTCCGGCTTCACCGTCACCTCTTTAGGCAGATAGCCCACGAATGACACAGACAATCGCACCTCATGGCGAAGTCTTAGTTTCAACACAAACTCTCCCTTGGCATTGGTACCCGCACCGATAGTCGTTCCTTGCACAACAACCGTAGCTCCGGACAGCGGCTCTCCGTTTTCATTCAACACCCTTCCACGAAGGGAGCATTCTTCTACCGGCTCGGTAGCAAAAACGGTGGTTGTCATAACCACCGTTAGCAGAAGAGTGAAAAGAGTAGATATTCTTTTCATAAGATAGTCTCCTACGTCTTATTTGCCGTAATACTTATACGAGAACTGCACGTGTCTTTTCTCACCACCCTTACCGGTATTGTTCGTAAACAACAGTTTGGCATAGCTTCCATCCTTGAAACGAGCCACATAGACTTTCTTTGTAAACTCAAAGGCAGGAGGCATTCCGCCCTTGTTCACAATCCATCCACCCAGTACCGGGTTAATAACAGCTTTGGCAGCATAGCCTACACTGTCTTTCATCATCCCAGACATATCGGTATAGATCTTGTTCTCCACCTCCGTGTCGGCGGTGTATCCGGTGGTGGGAACAACGAAATCTCGGTTCACATCGGTTTCTTCAGTCACGACGGCAGAACCTCCGTTGGTACGCACATCATAATAGTGCAGGGCTATGTGCCAATCGATCTTGATTTCCGAGGGGCTTCCTTGTGCAGGCAACGTATGCTTCACCTGCTTTGAGCGACCGAGGTAGTTCCACGCACTGAAGTCTCTCAACACTTGAGTTTCACCGGTTTTCAAATTGATGTACGTCCACTTACTATAATCGCTGACGTCCACTTGCATTTCTTTGCCGGTCACCACCTCCTCAGGTGCTTTGTCTTTTTCGCACGACGTAAATACAAAGCTCATCAGAGCCAAAGCTGTAACAGAAAGGGTTGTTCTTATCATAGTCTCAAAGTTTTTAAGTTTTCGGTGACAAAAGTATGGCTGCTACAAAATGTTGGCAATACCTAAAAATCATGAAATCCGAATATAGAATACCGCAAAAAGGGGAGTATACCGCAAGAAATCACTTCCTTCACTCATCATTATAAAAAAAGCCCCATGACAACTATTCACATCCAAGCATTTATACACAAAGAGTTGGCACAAGTATGGGAAGCCTATACCCATCCGCAACACATCATTCATTGGAACTTTGCCAACTCCCAATGGCACTGCCCCCAAGCAACCAACGATTTACGCATAGGTGGACGTTACTTCACCCGTATGGAAGCCAAAGATGGAAGCTTTGGTTTCGATTTTACAGCCATTTATACCCGACTCACGCCTCACAGCTCGTTTACCTATCGTTTGGAAGACAATCGCGAGGTAAACGTTTCGTTTGCCCAACAGGACAGCGGCACACTGGTCAACGTAGTTTTCCATGCCGAGGAGCAAACTCCCCTTGAACTACAACGCACCGGTTGGCAAGCCATCTTGGACAACTTTAAAAATTACGTTGAAAACGAATTGCACACAGCGGAAGAAGCATAGGCTACGGCTCATGCTTCTCGGCTGCTTACTTCATAATTTCTCCCGGCATAGCTCGGTCAAACCATCTTCCTCTCTCCCATTTGCCTTCGAGAGACACCACGCCTTGTTCTCATTCTCAACATCGTCGCGCAAGAACTCGCTTACGCACATTCGATAATTCTCGAGAAAGCCCATAAGTATCGATAAACATTTTGCTTTCTCCCAAAACATTTTTCAACCACATTGTCAGATTTAAAAGCAATAATTAAAACGAATCAACACAAGAGCTTCTTATCTTTGTCGTCAAGAAACCATAATACAGCATGGGGCTTTCACTATGCTCGAAACATATTTATCCAATGAAAAAAGTTCTTCTTTGGGGGCTTCTCCCTTTAGCCACAGCGGCTTGCACAACAAGCAAACACACCTCAAGTGCCTACTCTTCTTCCACTCAAGTTGAACAGAAAGCTCCTTCATGGGACGGAGCTTACGGAGGTGCTGACAAAAGCTACGACACCGAGCTCTTAACGCTCAGAGAGCAAATTGCCCCCAAATTCCGAACTCTGACCTTTGCCGACTCCGTTACCGGCAAAACAATGACTTACAATTTATTTATACCCACCGACTACGACCCGACCAAGTCCTATCCCTTGGTGCTATTCATGGCCGACGGAAGTACCACCGGCAAAGGAGCCATGTCGCCGCTGAAGCAAGGGTATGGAGGAATCATTTGGGCCACCGATGAAAGCCAGCGAGAGAATCCCTGTTTCGTGCTGGTACCTGCATTCGCCGGCCCCGAGAACGTGACCAACGACCGCTCCGAAGTGACCGACGAGGCCGAAATGGCCATGCGTCTGTTGCAACACATCGTAAGCACCTATGCTATCGACCGCAACCGCCTATACACCACGGGCCAATCCATGGGAGGCATGATTTCGTTCTACTTCAACTCTCGGTACACACAGTTGTTTGCCGCTTCGCTTTTTGTGGGCAGTCAGTGGGATGTAAACGTACTGACTCCCCTGGCCAAACAAAAGTTTTTCTACATCGTCTCGGCTGCCGACCCCAAAGCCTCCAAAGGCATGAACCAGCTGGGGCAAATGCTCGCCGAGCAAGGGGCAGCCTATGGCGAAATACAATTCTCGGCACAACTGCCTCAAGCCGCGCAAGAGGAGGCGGTGCAACGCCTCATCGACCAAGGCTACGAACGCAACTTCGTTCGCTTTGAACCCAAGACCGTAGTGCCCGAGCACAAGCAATCGTGGCAGGGAGGCGAACATATGTATTCGTTTGACTATGCCTATAAGTTGAAAGCCGTACGCGATTGGCTCTTCAAGCAAAGGTTGTCGCAATAACGCTCCTTTTATAGTGTCACATGTTCAAACTAACTTCATTCCATATCTTCCTATGAAACTTCTCGGAATTCTGGGCTTAGCCGCTCTTGCCGCCTGCCGGCCGCCCGCATCACCCCCCACCCCGAACATCCTGAACTTCGAGACCCATCCCTACGAAGTACGCACCTTGAGCTACGAAGGCCAAATCTTCCGGGTGAGAGCCTACGAAGATATCATCTACGTAAGCAATCCCATAGACACGGTTCATCAAAGGATGAACATCTACATCCCCATTGCCTATTTCGAGGGAGGCAGCATCGACCGCTTCACCGCCGAAAGTGCCCCCATCTTCTTCCCCAACCAAGTGGGAGGATATATGCCTGCTCTGCCCGGTAGACTCCAAGAGAAAGCCGACAAAGCCTCGCCCATGGGTGCACGCACCGATGCCATGCTCATGGCCTTGTCCAAAGGCTACGTAGTGGCATCGCCCGGAGCCAGAGGCAGAACCTCGGTTCAGGGGAAAGCTCCGGCCGTAATCGTCGATTTGAAAGCCGCTGTACGTTACTTGAGATACAACGATGCCTCCATGCCCGGCAATGCGGAGAGAATCATTTCCAACGGAACAAGTGCCGGAGGAGCTGTTTCGGCATTGCTCGGTGCCACCGGCGACAGTCCGGACTATGCTCCGTATCTGCGCGCCCTGGGAGCTGCCGAAGCCTCCGACGCCATTTTTGCCGCATCGGCCTATTGTCCCATCACCAACCTGGAAAATGCAGATATGGCCTACGAATGGCAGTTTCGCAACGTTGCCGACTATAAGAAGATAGACATCTCCATGTTGGACTATAAAGTGGAACGCAAAGAAGTTGCCGGCCGGTTGAGCGAAGAACAACAACGGGTATCGGCCGATTTGGCCGCCTTGTTCCCGGACTACTTGAACGGACTCGACCTAAGCCTACCGAACGGGGAAAAGCTATCGCTGTCACAAGAAGGAGAAGGTAACTTCAAGGATTTAGTAAAGCAATACGTACTGGCTTCTGCTCGCAGGGCACAGAGCGAGGGCATGGACATGGGCCGATATATGTTCCTAAGAATGGAAGGTCAGGACATTGCCGACCTCGACTTTGAAGCCTACGTCGCATATATGGGTCGCCAAAAGACGCCACCCGCCTTCGATGCGCTGGATCTATCGTCCGGCGAGAATCAATTGTTTGGCGACTCCCTATCGGACGCCAAGCATTTCACGACCTATTCCCCTCGGCATTCCGCCTCACAAGATCAACAAGCCGACCCAGCTATTGTGCAACTCATGAATCCGCTACATTTCATCGGTCGGCAAGGAGTAAACACCGCTCGTCATTGGCGCATACGCCACGGCAGCAAGGACAAAGATACGGGGTTGGCCATATCGGTCATTCTGGCCACAGCACTGAACAATTGCGGTTACAAGGTCGACTTTGCACTGCCGTGGGATAAGCCACATAGCGGCGATTACGACCTGAACGAGCTATTTGAGTGGATGCAACAGGCCGTGGAACAATAAAAGCTCAGTTCACCCTTCGCCCCCTGCACAGCAGCGAAGAACAAGCACCCGATGCCGCACCCCATAGATGTAGGTGTCGGGTGTCTTTGTATGCGAACCGATAGCATTTGTGTCTATCGCACTCAATGCAAGAGTTCGGAAGCCGTCAATGCGCAGTCGACCGGGAGAAAACATTCATGATGACCACTCCCATCACAATGAAAGCAATGCCGATAATGGCCGGTAGATCCAGTGTTTGCTTGAAAACAAAAACCGAGACCAGGGAAGTGAGCACCAGTCCCACCCCTGCCCAGATGGCATAGGCAATGCCCAAAGGAATCTCTTTCAAAGCCTGCGAAAGGAAGAAAAAGCAAATCACGAAACAAACCACAAACACCAGCGTGGGCAGCGGTTTGGAAAAGCCTTCCGACTTATTCATAAATCCCGAACCGGTGACTTCGAAAACAATGGCCAATGCCAAATACAGATATTTCATAAAGCAACCGTTGAGAATGTGGGACAAAGGTAGCCACCGTCTCAACGACACATTTTGACATTTGTCAAAACAAACAACTGCCACCGATGCAACAGCCATCTGCCACGCCACGAACGGTGGCTACATCTTTCCCCGAATGCGACTCAAGGTTTCTAAGCTCACTCCCAGATAAGAGGCGATATGTCCCAAAGAAACTCGCTGCAAAAGGTTTGGCTCGGTCTGCACCAATTGTTCGTAGCGTTCGGTTGCGCTCATGGTTTGCAAAGCCACCATACGTTCTTCGAGCAATGCGCAAAACTCCTCGGCCATCAACCGACCGATGAGGTTCAAAGCAGGAAAGGTTTCATAAAGCTCGGCCAAGTCTTTGCGACCGATAGTATGAAGAATCGTGTGCTCCAAGAACTGTATGTTCTCCTTGGCCGGCCGATGAAAGAACAACGGATGTATGGAACCGAGCACAATGGCTTCGGTGCCAAACCAAGAATTGACCTCTTTGCCGGCTCGATGAAAGAAGGCTCGAACCAATCCCTTTTCGATGACAAAAAGCCCGGAGTCCGTTTGCCCCTCTTTAAGGTAGTAGTCGCCCTTGCTGCGCTCTTGCCGAACAGCCTTTTGGGTCAGTGCATACTCCATCTCCAAGGTCAATGTTCCGTACTTTTTGAACGTTTCCACCAGTGGGTTCATCTTCATGCTTCGGTCAGTGTTTCAATAGATGTTTGCGTATGCGAGTCAGGTGTTGTCGCTCGACACCCAAATAGCTACACAGCCGGGAAAGGGGAACTCGCTGCAACAAATCGGGGCGTTCGCGCACCAAACGCAAATAGCGTGCCTCGGCATTGTCAAACAAAAGACCTTCCATGCGGCTAAGCAAATCGTTGTGGGCCTCCGTCAGCACCAGCCTGACATAGCGTTCAAACTGCGGAAACTCGTTGCACGTTTGCTCCAAATGTTTCTTGGGTATCTCGATGAGTGTCGTAGGTTCGAGGCATTGGAAGAAAAATCTACCGGGTTGCGAACGGTCAAAAGCCGTGTAGTGTGAGGCGTACTGCCCTTCGCATACGAAGTTAATCGTCACTTCACTGCCTCGACTGTCGATGCAAAAAGCACGTATCAAGCCCTCGACCACATAGCCCAACGCCGGTTGTTCTTCGCCTGCCCGAAGGTAGAAGTGCTTGGCCGGGAGTTGAGAAACTACCACACCATGAGCCAGATGTGTAAGAGCTTCGTGGGGCAGTTGAGGACAAACGTCTTTCAAATGCTTCAAAAACGCTGTAATGACTTGCTGCATACACTTGTTTTAGTTTCTGCAAATGTAGGACAAAGTGGCAAAGATTTGTAACGAACACACCGATTGACTGCGGTCTCGCTGCCTACCCACGAGCGGAAAGTACACGACCGAAAAGTCGGTGTCTGTAAGGATCCGACAGGTGGGAGGCAGAGAAAGTACACCTACTCTTTCTCCACCAAAAGCACTCCCTGCGCATAAACTTCAGGGTCTTGATTCTATGAAAGTTTCGCCTACACGGATGTATTGCTTGCAAAGCATAAACACTTCGCCTGCAAAGTGCAAACACTTCGTCGGTAAAGTGTGGGCACTTCGGTCGCAAAGTGCGGACACTTATCATGCAAAGCACCGGGCAGTGGTGCACCGAATGCGTGGACTTGATTTCATAGCCAAAGTTATCCGGCTCGATGAAACGAAGTGGTTATCACACAGCCCTATCAATCTGGAGAGGAACTTCCCGAGAGACATTCGTCCGATTCCTTCTTAATGACCAAGAGTGCAGCCTGGTGGAATGCAACCGCTCAACGATGCCATAATTGAAGTCATCTGCCCTCAATGGAACAATAAGTGCCAATCGGCAACGTATCGGAAAACACCTCGGCCACCTGACAAGCAAAGGAACGGAAAGAAATCACCCCGATTCATGTTGTCCAAACATGAATCGGGGTGAGATGTGCAGCCTTATCACGGCTGTTACAAAAGGTTTTATGGCTTGGCAACCTCGGGCTTGAGCCAACGGTCGAGCCAATCTATAAAGGTGCGCTGCCACAATACTCCGTTCTGAGGTTTGAGTACCCAGTGGTTTTCATCCGGATAGATGAGCAAACGAGCAGGCACACCTCGCAAAACAGCTGCATCGAAGGCAGCCATGGCATGATTGGGCAAGATGCGATAATCCTTCTCGCCGTGAATGCAAAGGATGGGCGTATCCCAACGATCCACAAAGCGATGGGGAGAGTTGGCAAAGGTACGCTGTGCCACAGCATTCTGCTTTTCCCAATAGGCACCGCCCATATCCCAGTTGGCAAACCATTTTTCTTCGGTTTCAAGGTATTGCATTTCCATATTGAAGATACCATCGTGGGCAATGAATGCCTTGAATCGCTTGTTGTGATGACCGGCCAACCAATAGACCGAATACCCTCCGAAGCTGGCACCCACACAGCCCAATCGCTCGTTGTCCACAAAGGGTTCTCGGGCTATGGCATCGATGGCACTGAGGTAATCGTCCATACACTGACCTCCGTAGTCGCCGCTGATTTGCTCGTTCCACGCCTGACCGAATCCGGGCATACCACGGCGGTTGGGGGCTACGAGGATATAGTCGCGAGCGGCCATGACTTGGAAGTTCCAACGATAAGACCAGAATTGGCTTACGGGGCTTTGGGGGCCTCCCGAGCAATAGAGTACGGCCGGATACTTCTTATTGGGATCGAACCGAGGAGGATAAATGACCCATACAAGCATTTCTTTGCCATCGGTTGTGGGAACCCAACGTGGCTCCACTCGTCCCATTTCGACTTGGTCGTAGATATGGCGGTTCTCGTGGGTCAGTTGTGTGGCTTCCCCGGTAGAGAGCGACACACTGAAGATTTCGTCGGCAGCCTGCATGGAGTGACGACGAGTAATGATTCGATCGGCTGTCAGTTCTAATCCCACATAGTCGCATTGGCCATCGGTGATGCGACGCAAGCCATTTCCCGCACAATCCACAGTGTACAGATGGCTCAACCCATGCCACACACCGGTGAAGTAAAGGGTGGTGTTATCGGCAGCCCAACGAAATTCATCCACGTTGGATTCAAAGGCATGGCTCACAAAACGCTTCTCGCCCGTCGTAAGGTCGAGCACCATGAGTCGATTCAAATCGGCCTCATAACCGTCGCGCTCCATGCTTTGCCAAGCCAGGTAACGGCCATCGGGCGAATATCGTGGATTGGTATCGTAGCCCATATTGCCTTCGCTGAGGTTCTTCACCTCGCCCGTGGCCAGGTTGTGTTCATAGATGTCGGAATTGGTGGAAACGGCATATTCCTTACCCGTCTTCTTGCGACAGGTGTATGCCACACATTTCGAGTCGGGACTCCATGCCAATTGTTCAATGCCACCGAAAGGTTTCATCGGGCTTTCGTAGGGTTGACCCTCCAGAAGGTCTACAATGTTGGAAAGTGCTCCATCGTTATAGTCGGCCACAAAAGGATGGGGAGCCGTCGTTACCCATTCGTCCCAATGCTTGTACATGAGGTCGTCGACGATGATGCCCGAAGACAAAGGCAGGTCGGGATGCTTATCGGCAGTCGAAGGAACGGTTTTCACCTGAGTCACAAAGAGGAGCTTCTTCCCATCGGGCGAAAAGGAGTAGGCCTCGATATCACCGTCGTAATCGATCAGCTGCCTGCGTCCGGTTCCGTCGGGGTTCATCTCGTACAACTGATTGCTTCCCGATTCGTTACTCAAGAATAGCAGCTTAGCACCGTCTTTGGACCATTGCACCTCGGTTTCTTGGTAGGTGGTCTGTGTGAGTTGTCGAACCTCACTGCCGTCGATGTTCATCACAAAAATTTCCCGATTGCTACGGTTGGCCTCCACACTGTAATAGGCTACGGTATAGGCAATTTGCCTCCCATCGGGTGACACAGCAGGGCTTCCGACACGGCCCATGGCCCAAAGAGCCTCGGGTGTGAATCGTTTCTGCTCGATGCTAATATTCGACCGACCAATCAATCCCTCTGCCGGAGCAGTGGGGGCCGTTCCCTTACAAGCTGTTAACAAGGTGGCTGTTGCGCCCATAATCAATAGTGTTTTCTTCATATATAGATTAGTTAGAAATGTTCTGCAAATGGTCAGCCTGTCGGAAAAAGGGCTGCCGTTCGAAAACTTCATAGACGTTGAAACAAAACAGCCGGTGTCCCGATTGCTGAGACACCGGCTGTCCCGGCAATCATCGACCCGATTTCTGACGGTCGCGTTCTTTCTTCATCTCTTCTTGCTGCTTCTGCATGGCCTCCAAGCGAGCCGCAAAACCTGTGAGTTTGCTTTGCTTGGGATCTTTCTTATTGGCTTCGAGCGTTTCCAGCAACTTCTTCTCATCGGTGGTTCTACGCAGGAATATCATCGTAGCCACACCTATCAAGGTGGAAAGAAAGTAATAGTAGTTCAGTCCCGAAGGATAGCTGTTGAGCACGAAAAGCAACATCACGGGCATGAAATAGGTCATCCACTTCATCATGGCCATTTGTTGCTGCATGCCGTTATCTTGCATAGTCATCGTAAACTTGGTGTTGAGGATGTTGACCACGGTCATCAACAAACAGAACAAGCTGAGGTGATTTCCCAAGAAGGGAATGTGGAAGGGGAATGTTACAATGGCATCGTAAGTGGAAAGGTCGTCCGCCCAAAGGAAACTCTGTTGACGAAGCTCGATGGCACTGGGAACAAACATGAACAAGGCCATCAGGATGGGGAACTGAAGCAACATTGGCAAGCAACCTCCCATAGGGCTGGCTCCGTACTGACTGTACATAGCCATGATCTCTTGTTGCTTCTTCATTGCGTCCTCTTGCTTGGGATATTTCCGGTTGATTTCCTCTACTTTGGGGCGCAACACCCTGGTCTTAGCAGACGAAATATAGGTTTTCCAGGTCGTGGGATAAATAACAACCTTCACGATGACAGTCATGATGAGCAATACCATGCCCATGCTCAATCCCCAACTTGTAAGCCAGTCGAAAAGATTCACCGTTACATATTGGTTGATCCAACGCACCACGGGCCAACCTAAGTACACGAGTCGATGAATCTCCCACTTCTCATCTCGGTCATCATCCAAAGCCTTGAGCGTTTTGAAGTGATTGGGTCCAAGGTAGAGATAAAGCTGGGTTTCCTTACCGCCTGTGGGGTCGAAGGCCGTGTTCATCTCGGCAGAATAATGCTTAATATAGCCACTTCCCTCCGATTCCATTGACGAACGGAGCGTGTTGTGCCGAAATCCGGCATCGGAAATCAGTGCGGCAGAGAAGAATTGGTTCTTAAAAGCGATCCAATTCAAGGACAGATCGTTCAATTGCTTTTCTTCATCCTGTGAGGCGGAGAGGTTATCCACCCCCTCACCTTTCACCTTATATGTCAGTTCAGCCAAACGATTTTCATAGGTAAATCCTTTCTCCAACTGACGAGCACGCTGCATCCATTCAATGTCTACGTAGTCGGTATTTGCCAACGCTCCCACCATTCCTACGGCATGGATACGCAGATTCAACAAGTAACTATCTGCCGGTAGCGTGTAAATGAAGTCGATGTAGCGACTGTCATCGGCCATCAAGCGCATGGTCACACTGCTATCGCAGATATTTACAGCCTGAAAGTAGTGATTTTGTGTACGGATAGCCCCTTTCGAATCATAGAAGCTGAAGTTGAAAAATGCATCTTTTCCCGAAAAGAGATGTACAGGGGTTTGGCGGTCCTGCTCCATATAGTCCTTGATAACCGCAGACGAAGGAGTACCTCCCAAGGTGGACAAGGTGATTTTTACCTTATTGTTTTCAAGCTCGATAGCCCGTTCTTCTCCTTTCAAGGCTCTGAAAAACAAAGCTGTGGAATCGCCCACCTGCATGCCAGATGCAGCCAATCGTTCGTTGACCAAAGCGGCTTCGGTCTTTGCTTTCAAGGCCTCGGCTTGTTTCTGAGCCAAAGCTATCGAATCGTAATACCTTTGCTGGGCAGCCAATTGTTCTTCGGTAGGACGAGTCCAAAAGGAGAATCCGACCAAAAGCACACCCATCAAAATGAGTCCGGTAATGGTGTTTCTATCCATTATTCAAATTTAGTGTGGAATAGCACAAGGAACTGCGCTACGTAATTAGTTAGATTGGTGATTGATTGCTGCCTTGATGAAAGCGACGAAAAGAGGATGCGGATCGAGTACCGTACTACTATACTCGGGGTGGAACTGAGTTCCCACAAACCACTTCAGGGTAGGTATCTCCACGATTTCCACCAAATCCGATTCCGGATTGATGCCAGTGCAGTTCATACCGGCTGCTTCATACTCGGCTTTGAATACGTTATTGAATTCATAGCGATGGCGATGACGCTCCTGAATATGTTCTTTGCCATAGGCTTCATAGGCTCTCGATCCTTTCTTCAAGATACATTCGTAGGCCCCCAAGCGCATGGTTCCGCCCATGTTGGTAATGGACTTTTGCTCCTCCATAATGTCGATAACGTTATGAGGGGTTTTCTCATTCATTTCTCGAGAGTTTGCATCAGCATACCCCAATACATTGCGAGCAAATTCAATGGCTATGCACTGCATGCCTAAACAAATGCCAAAGGTCGGCACATCATGGGTGCGAGCGTATTTGATGGCCACCAACTTACCTTCGATACCACGCTGTCCGAAACCCGGTCCTATCATGATACCGGCCATTCCTTGCAGTGCTTCCGCCACGTTATCCTCTGTTAGATTCTCACTGTTCACAAAGTGCACTTCCACCTTGCGATCGTTATAAGTACCTGCTTGGGACAAAGCTTCACGAATGGATTTGTAGGCATCCTGCAAGTCGTACTTGCCCACCAAGGCAATGTTTACCGGAGCAGTACGTTCCGCATCTTGGCGACGTTGAAGGAATTTACGCCAAGGTTTCAACTTGGGCGTACTGTCGGCATCGAGTCCCATCTTCTCCAAAATGGTCTTATCCAACTCTTGCTCCTGCATCAATAAAGGCACTTCGTAGATGGTAGAAGCGTCGATCGACTGCACCACAGCCTTTTCGTCCACATTGCAGAACAGAGCCACCTTCTTGCGCAGACCTTCACTCAGTTCGTGTTCAGTGCGAAGCACCAAAACGTCGGGCTGTATGCCGGCACTTTGCAATTCTTTAACCGAATGCTGCGTGGGTTTGGTTTTCAGTTCGCCGGCAGCTGCCAAGTAAGGAACGTAAGTAAGGTGCACGCACAAGGCGTTACGTCCCAACTCCCATTTCAGTTGTCGAATGCTTTCCAAGTAAGGCAGTGACTCAATGTCGCCCACCGTACCTCCGATTTCGGTAATAACAAAATCGAACTTATACTTATTGCCCAGCAACTTGACATTCCGTTTGATTTCGTCTGTGATGTGGGGAATAACCTGAATGGTCTTACCCAGATAGTCTCCTCTACGTTCTTTGTCGATTACACTCTTGTAGATTCTACCCGTGGTAATGTTGTTGGCCTTGGTGGTTTGAATGCCCAAGAAGCGTTCATAATGCCCCAAGTCAAGGTCGGCTTCGTGTCCATCCACCGTAACGTAACATTCACCGTGTTCATAGGGATTCAGCGTTCCCGGGTCAATGTTGATGTATGGATCGAACTTTTGAATGGTAACTGTGTAACCTCTTGCTTGCAGCAGTTTACCGATGGACGAAGAAATGATGCCTTTACCCAAAGAGGAGGCTACACCACCGGTGACGAAAATATACTTTGTTTCTCCCACAGCTATGACTGTTTATTGGTTGATATTCATGTAATCGACTTACAAAAGCGCAAAATTACATAAAAAAAGCAGAACCCGAATGTTTCGCCTCTCTATTTTGCGAGGTTCCAACACTCGAGTTCCGTTCTCTTTAATTGCTTACTCTCAAATTCGGTGTGTATCCTTCACAAACACCCCGATGAGAGAACATATGTCCCTACACAAACAGCAGGATCAGTAGTTGAGCCGTCAAGACTCGAAGGAACATTGTCAACGGATATACGGTTGCATATCCCACCGCCGGTGCGTCCACTGCCGTCAAATTGCTTGTATAAGCCAAGGCAGGAGGGTTGGTGCACGAACCTGACAGCACACCAATAAGCGTGAAATAGTTAATCTTAAAGAAGATGCGTCCCACGAATCCGGCAATCAATAATGGAATGACCGTTATCAGAACTCCATATCCTACCCATAGATAACCACCTTTCTCTACAATCGTTTCGACGAAACCGGGGCCGGCTCCCAAGCCGACACAGGCCAAGAAGATAGATATTCCCACTTCGCGTAACATAAGGTTGGCACTCATGGTAGTATAGGTCACCATTTTATATTGAGGTCCAAAACGGCTAATCAATATGGAGACCACCAGCGGCCCACCGGCCAATCCCAACTTAATAGGCTGCGGGATACCGGGGATGACCAGGGGAATACTACCCAAGATACAACCCAACGCAATACCGATAAAAATCGGTATCAAATTGGGATGGTCCAATCGTTTCATGGAGTTACCAAGCACTTTGGCTGCATTGCCCACTGCCAATGAAGTACCGACAATGGTTACGCGGTCGCCCATCTGCAGTTGCAATTGTGGAGTAGGCACCAAGTCCACTCCCGAGCGGTTGATACGAGTGATACTCACACCAAAATTAGAACGTATCTTCATCTGTGCCAGCGTCTTTCCATTCAGTTCCGGCTTTGTGATAAGGATACGACGAGAGATGAGTTCTTTATTAAGTGCATCCCATTCCATCTCTATTTCCTTACCAAAGAAGAGAGTAATGGCTTCAATATCCACCGGGGTAGATGTGAGAAGCAACACATCGCCCACATGGATCTGAGTATCCGAGTTCACCAAGGAAACCTCCTCATTGGTGTGTTTACGAATCCGGGAGATTACAAAACGACGATTCACCAGCGGACGAAGTTCTTTAACCATGAGTCCGTTCAAAGATTCATTTCGTACTTCGATAGATACGGGACGAACCGTCAGCTCTTGTTGATTGCCCAAACCTTCTTTAGCCCTCTCCTCCTCTTGAGATGAGTGAATGCGAAACAAATACTTCATGGCCAACAGACTCAAGATAATACCCACTACCCCAAGAGGATAGGCTACGGCATAACCCAGCGCAATGTCGGGGGCATCCACACCCTTCAAGTCGCTATAAGCCTGCTGAGCTGCTCCCAATCCAGGTGTATTGGTGATGGCTCCCGAGAGAATGCCCACCATCGTTGTTATCGGAAGCCCCGTAACAAAATGAAGAACCACTGTTATGAGCACACCCAAAAAGACCACCAACGTGGCCAACATATTCAATGTAAGGCCTCCTTTCTTGAAAGCCGAAAAGAAACCGGGCCCTACTTGTAAGCCCACGGAGTAAACAAACAGAATCAGCCCAAACTCTTTCATGAAATGCAGAAGGTGACCATCCAGATTCATGCCAAAATGACCAAAAGCAATTCCCACAAAGAGAATCCAAGTGATACCCAACGAAACGCCCCATAGCTTCAGTTTACCCAAAGCGATGCCCATGGCAATAACCAATGCCAAGATGAGCACAGAATGAGCCACTCCGCCACCCCAAGCATCGGGATGGCCCAGAAACAAATTTTCTAAGATTTCCATAATATATTTATCGGTTTAACGGTTTTCCTATCCCACGAGTAAAAACAACGTTTTCATCACAAAAAGGCAGGTCTTCTGACTGACTCGCTTCCCAACGCCTTCCCGGCGAACTTTGCCAGTGGCCACAGATATGTTAAGAAGTTTAAGGAGCTTCACAGCAGCGGGACTGTCCGGGAGTTTCACCCGATTCCCTTTTAATTTGAAAGAATCGAACCAACCCTTTCAAAACCTTTTCGACTGCAAAGATAATCCAAAAAAGAAGTACGGTACACAAATTTTCACTTCTTTCTCTGCAAAGCCACTTTCCGCCTTGCAAACGAGGAGTTTTCCGACTTCATGACTAACTTTGCCGTTCTTTACCCGATTACAACACGCCAAAGACCATGTCACATCCTCTCCTACAAGTCGAAAATCTCACCAAATCCTTCGGCGACTTAGTGCTGTTCTCCAACATATCTTTCGGTATTTCCGAGGGGCAGCGAGTTGGGCTTATCGCCAAAAACGGAAGTGGAAAGACCACATTGCTCAATATCTTATCGGGCAAAGAGTCGCCCGATGAAGGAAACGTTGTGTTTCGCAGCGGCGTGCAAGTTGGCTACTTGGAGCAAACCCCGACTTATGCTCCCGAGTTGAGTGTGATAGAAGCTTGCTTCAACGGAGGCAACGAAGTGGCCAAGCTTATTCGTGAATACGAACTCTGCCTCTCCACTCCCGGACAGCCCAACCTGGACACATTGCTCGCTCGGATGGAACAAAACAATGCGTGGCAATACGAACAAAGAGCCAAGCAAATACTCTCCGAGCTGAAGATTCACGACTATCAAAAGCCCATCGGTCAGCTATCGGGCGGCCAACTCAAACGTATCGCCTTGGCCCACACCCTGTTGGCAGAACCCGATTTGTTGATACTCGACGAGCCAACCAACCACTTGGACCTCGATATGATCGAATGGTTAGAGGAGTATCTGAACCGATCCGGAGTGAGCTTACTTATGGTGACACACGACCGTTATTTCTTGGATCGCGTCTGTTCCGAAATACTCGAAATAGACGAGCAGACTATCTTTCGCTACCGAGGCAATTACAGCCACTACTTGGAGAAAAGACAAGAACGAATCGACGCACGAAACACCGAGATAGAACGTGCCAACAACCTCTATCGCACCGAACTGGACTGGATGCGCCGCATGCCTCAGGCTCGCGGCCACAAAGCCCGATACCGAGAAGAAGCCTTTTATGAGCTTGAGAAGGTGGCCAAGCAACGCTTGCAGAACAACCAAGTAAAGCTGGAAACCCAAGCCACCTACATCGGGAACAAGATTTTTGAAATACAGAACCTAAGCAAACGCTTCGACGAACTAACCATTCTGAAAGACTTCAGCTATACGTTTGCACGTTATGAGAAATTGGGCATCGTCGGAACCAATGGCACAGGAAAGTCGACCTTCATCAAACTGCTGATGGGGCTAATACAGCCCGATTCCGGCTGCATCGACATCGGCGAAACCGTTCGCTTCGGCTATTACTCGCAAGAAGGATTGGCCTTTGACA
>JAXFUC010000022.1:0-3989 GCA_034176395.1 Bacteroides sp.
GTCTACTACTAATTCCGTTGTCACTTTCAGTCGATTATGGTGTTTAGACCTTTGTTTTTGTTGTTCCTACGTAAAGAAAGAACAAACTTGCAAGTTCAGACCGTGCAAGTTTGTTCTTCGTTTCTGTTACGCTCAGACTTAGAAATTACTTTTTGCTTTTATGTCTGTTCTTTCTTAGTCTTTTCTTACGCTTATGCGTCGACATTTTATGTCTTTTTCTTTTCTTTCCGCTTGGCATATAGCTTTAATTTTTAGGGTTAATATTGTACGGTTATTTTTTTACTGAGAAAGTAAACGTCTTGGCAGGCTTGAACGCCGGGATGTTGTGTTCGGGGATGATGATGGTGGTGTTCTTGGAGATGTTGCGAGCCGTCTTTTGCGCTCTTCTCTTCACCACAAAAGAACCGAAACCACGGAGATAAACATTCTCGTCGTGAGACAAGGCGTCTTTCACCGATTCCATAAATGCTTCTA
Source organism: Bacteroides sp. (assembly GCA_034176395.1). Classification (GTDB taxonomy): domain Bacteria; phylum Bacteroidota; class Bacteroidia; order Bacteroidales; family Bacteroidaceae; genus Bacteroides. The sequence goes on from JAXFUC010000022.1 coordinate 475, forward strand.
CGGTTTTAAGTACTGAATCCTTGTCGATTCCCGTTTTCTTTGCAATCTCGTTTACGATATCTGCTTTAGTCATTTCTATGTAGTATTTATGAGTATTACAGTTGCTAATTTTTTGGACTGCAAATATATAACTTTTTTTTCTAGAAAAGAAATATCTCAAGAAGTTTTTGCGAAAAAAAGGGGGCGTGGGAGGGTAGGCGATGAATTTCCTTACTTTTGCATCCCTCAACCATTCAGACAATACGATGGAGCACTTTGGGCAAACTATTATAATATGGTATAAAGAATATGGACGTGAGCTGCCTTGGCGGCAAACCACAGACCCCTATCGCATTTGGATTTCGGAGGTAATCCTTCAACAAACCCGAGTCAATCAGGGATACGACTACTATCAAAGATTCATCGCTCGCTTTCCCGATGTGGAAGCCTTGGCAAAGGCCGAGGAAGACGAGGTGCTTAAGTACTGGGAGGGATTGGGATACTATTCACGAGCCCGAAATCTACACGCGGCTGCACGTAGCGTAAACGGATGCTTCCCCACCACCTATGAAGGAGTGAGAGCCTTGAAGGGGGTCGGCGACTATACGGCCGCTGCCATTTGTTCGTTTGCCTACGGCATGCCCTATGCCGTGGTCGACGGCAATGTGTATCGAGTTTTGGCGCGTTATTTCGGGATAGATACGCCCATCGACTCCACCGCTGGAAAGAAGATGTTTGCCGAGCTGGCTCAAGAACTTTTGGATTGCAGTCGGCCGGCCGTATACAACCAAGCCATCATGGATTTTGGTGCATTGCAATGCACGCCTCAGTCGCCCAACTGTCTGTTCTGTCCTTTGAGCGATGGATGTTTGGCGTTGGCTCGCGGACAGGTGTCGATCTTGCCGGTGAAACAGAACAAAACGAAGACTACCGATCGGTACTTCAACTATTTTTGTGTGCGCACTGGTGATGCCATCTTCCTGCATAAGCGAACGGGCGACGATATTTGGAAAAACCTCTTTCAGCTGCCTTTGATCGAAACCGCCGAACCATTGTCTCTTGATGCTTTGCCGGCCTTGCCTCAATGGCAAGAGTGGACGAAGGGGAGCGAACAAGGCTGCATTCGTTTGGTCAGTGAGGGGGTGAAGCATGTGCTTTCTCATCGGGTGATTTATGCCAACTTCTACGAACTTATTTTGCCCGATGGAGTAGAAGAATTTGCCGATTTCTTGAAAGTTGGCATGGGCGAATTGGAACGATATGCTTTGCCGCGTTTGGTACAGCAGTTTATGGAAAAGTATGTGACTACGGGCTGACGAAGCAATGGTGATGGGCTATTGGGCGGGGCAGAAGCATCTTGAATGCTGTCAAGGCACAGAGTTTTGATTATCAAAGAGTCGTTGGTCGGTTTTTCAACCTCGCACACTTCTCTTTCAAAGTGTAGGCACTTTGCTGCCCAACTGTAAACACTTTGCTTCCAAAGTGTGGGCACTTCTCTTTCAAAGAGCATATACTTCGATGCACCACCTTTTGTGCGTCCCTTGACAAGGGGTGGGAGGTATCAAGGAAAGCTGATGGAGTGAGTCGGTTCGGACGGTTCGAAAAAGTGAAGGGTAGCCCTTGCTTTCTATCGGATTTCTCGCTACTTTTGGCCGAGAATAACCAACGAACGCCTTGCCATGTCAGTGAACAAAGTCATTCTTTTGGGAAATGTGGGACAAGACCCGCGTGTGAAGTATTTCGATACGGGCTCTGCTGTGGCCACATTTACGATGGCTACCACCGACCGAGCTTATACGTTGGCCAACGGAACACAGATTCCCGAACGGACGGAATGGCACAACATTGTGGCTTCGGGTCGCTTGGCCGAGATCGTAGACAAGTATGTACACAAAGGCGATAAGTTGTATGTGGAAGGTAAGTTGCGCACTCGTTCTTACAGTGATCAAGCCGGCGTGACTCGTTACATCACGGAGGTATTCATCGACAACATGGAGATGCTCTCGCCCAAACCGGTGGCTCCATCGGCTCAGCCGCAGGCATCGACACCGTCCCAGCAGGCACCGACCGTGTCGCAAGTAAGTTCGGCCGTTGATGACCTCCCGTTCTAAGTTGAACCAAATCTTCTTTCTACCCCTTGGATTCCGACGATTATTATAGTCAACTGACTGCTCTTCTTGACGGCGTTGCTGTCAACTCTCCTTCTTGGGCCGCTTGGGTGGCAATAGGGCTGGCTGCCCTTCTTTTGCTGGCATCGGGCTTTGCCTCTGCTTCCGAAATCGCATTTTTCTCGCTCAATCCGAACGATTTGAACGAGGTGAAAGAACGCCGGCATCCTTCGGACAGTAAAATAGAGTCTCTATTGGCCGATTCCGAGCGTTTGCTTGCCACGATTCTCGTTACCAATAACTTTGTGAACGTAACCATCATCATGCTCTGCAACTACTTTTTCATGAGCGTGTTTGTGTTTCATTCCCCTTTGGCCGAGTTCCTATTGCTGACGGTGGTGCTCACGTTTCTTCTATTGCTGTTCGGCGAAATCATGCCGAAGATTTACTCCACCCAACGCACCTTGCCCTTGTGTCGTGCGGGAGCACCGACTTGGGTGATGCTACGCAGGGTGTTCTATCCGGTTTCTTCGTTGCTGGTGCGCTCCAGCTCGCTGCTCAATAAATGCTTTGTCAGGAAGAATCGTTCCATCTCGGTGGATGAACTGTCTCACGCTTTGGAACTCACGGACAAATCGGAACTGAAGGAAGAGAGTAACATTCTCGAAGGAATCATTCGTTTCGGAGGTGAAACTGTGGAGGAGGTCATGACTCCCCGGCTCGACATGGTCGATTTGGACATTCGTACTCCGTTCAAGGATGTCATAGCCTGCATCGTTGAGAACGCCTATTCGCGCATCCCCGTCTACGCCGGTTCGCGCGATAATATCAAGGGAATACTTTACATCAAAGACCTACTGCCCCATTTGAGTAAGAGCGAAAACTTCCGCTGGCAATCGCTCATACGGCCGGCTTATTTTGTGCCCGAGACCAAAATGATCGATGATTTGCTGAAGGATTTCCAATCCAACAAAATCCATATTGCCATTGTGGTCGATGAATTTGGAGGCACTTCGGGACTGGTCACCATGGAGGATATCATCGAAGAGATTGTGGGCGAAATTCACGACGAGTATGACGACGAAGAGCGAACCTATGTGGTTGTGAACGAAAATACCTGGATATTCGAAGGAAAGACCCTGCTTTCGGATTTCTACAAAGTGGTGCAAACCACAGAGAGTGCCTTTGAATCGGTTGCTGCCGATGCTGATACGTTGGCCGGTATGCTGCTGGAGATCAAGGGAGAGTTCCCCACATTGCACGAGCGCATCGCTTATCCTCCTTACGAATTCGAAGTACTCGAGATGGATAATCGTCGCATTTTGAAACTCAAGTGTACGAAACTCTTGCCCTCGTCCGAGGTGGGAGACTCATCCAACTAAGTCACTTTATCACAGAGAGGTTGAGCAATGCCTATTCTTTTACAAG
>JAXFUC010000023.1:0-15153 GCA_034176395.1 Bacteroides sp.
CTTTTGTCTCTTGCTATCCGTGGGGCTTTGCATCGCCTATATGGCGGCCGATCTCGGCTTGTCGTGGGCAGACTTGGTGCAAACCGTGGCCGATAGCGAGCATGCGCGCTTGTTCTTCTTCGACGATGTGAACAACAAACAGTTCTTTTGGAAGCAGTTCTTGGCCGGTGTGTTCACGATGATAGCCACCACCGGATTGGATCAAGACATGATGCAACGCAACTTGAGCTGTCGCAACTCCAAGGAGTCACAGAAGAACATATTTACCAGTGCCTTGTTGCAGTTTGTTGTCATCTCGCTGTTTCTCATATTGGGCGTATTGCTCTATCGGTTTGCTGCCGTGCGAGGCATTGTGGTGGAGCGCAGCGACGAGCTGTTTCCCACCATCGCCACAGGCGGCTATTTCCCCGTGGCGGTGGGCATACTCTTCACCATCGGCCTGATTTCGGCAGCCTATTCCGCCGCAGGTTCGGCACTGACGGCCTTGACCACGTCTTTCACCGTCGACATTCTGGGCATCTCCGGCAAGGGCGATGGAGAAGTCAGCCTTTTGCGCAAACGAGTGCACATACTCATGGCGGTGATCATGGCTGCGGTCATTGTGGTTTTCAATGTACTGAACAACACCAGCGTCATCAATGCCGTCTACATCTTGGCCAGCTACACCTACGGGCCCATCTTGGGGTTGTTTGCCTTCGGCATCCTTATGCCCCATGCCGTGCACGACCGCCTCATTCCTTGGGTGGTGGTGTTGTCGCCTGCTCTCTGCGGTGTGCTGCACGCCTTTTCCGAGGAATGGTTCGGGGGCTATCAGTTTAGCTACGAACTGCTTATCTTGAATGCTTTGTTCACTTTCTTGGGACTTTGTCTGTGCATTCGCCGCAGGTCGAAACCCACGGATTCACCCTCTCCAAGCCAAGTGTAGAAGATGAAGCAAACGATACGCAGCCAGTGGCAAGCGAAGAACGAAGACCGGGTTGGGCAACTGTCCGCACTTCGGAAGCAAAGTGTCCACACTTCGGAAGCAAAGTGCCTACACTTCGGAAGCAAAGTGTTTACACCTGAGTCGACACCTGCCAATACAAACGATTACTAACCTAAGAAATACATAAACAAACCGTTGAATATGAAAAAAATAACTTGCTTTCTGCCCTTTGTCGAGAAGGTGCAAGCCGAGAAGACGATACAAGCACTCGCTGCCTGTCCGCAGGTGGCCGAAATCGTTTTGCTGGGTCTGCCGGGCAGTGAAAACGAAGAGATGCCCCACGGATGTCGCCTACTGCCCATCCAAGGACTGAAACACAGCCAAACGATGAAGGCCATGGCCGCAGCTTCGCAAACCGACTATACCTTGCTCTACACCAAGCACACCACCTTGGAACCAGGCATGTATGCGTTGGAGCGCATGAGCCGACTGCTCGACGACAGCGGTGCGGGCATGGTCTATGCCGACCATTATCAACTCATCGACGGCGAGCGACGCCCTGCACCGGTCATTGATTACCAAGAAGGCAGCTTGCGCGACGATTTCAACTTCGGCTCGGTGCTCTTGTTTCTCACCTCGGCTTTGAAGGAGTCGGCCTTGCGCATGACGGCCGAGTACGAATTTGCAGGCTTGTACGACCTCAGACTTAAGTTGAGCCAACGCTACAACTTGGTTCATATCAACGAATACCTCTACACCGAAATCGAAGACGACCGACGCAAGAGTGGCGAAAAGTTGTTCGACTATGTGGACCCCAAGAACAGGGGAGTGCAGGTGGAAATGGAATGCGCGTGTACCGAACATCTGAAGGAGATTGGAGGCTATTTGGAACCGGTGTTCGAACCCATTGCGTTCTCGGACGCTCGATTCGAGTACGAAGCCTCGGTCATTATCCCCGTTCGCAACCGCATCCGCACCATTCGAGACGCCATTCGCTCGGTGCTTTCGCAGCAAACTTCGTTTCCTTTCAACCTGATTGTGGTGGACAATCATTCCACCGATGGCACCACCGAAGCCATTCGCGAGTTTGCCCACGACAGCCGCTTGATTCACATCATTCCCGATCGCACCGATCTGGGCATAGGCGGTTGCTGGAACTTGGGCGTGCACGACCCACGTTGCGGCAAGTTTGCCGTTCAGCTCGACAGCGACGATGTGTACAAGGACGAGCATACGCTGACAACCATGGTCAAGGCATTTTACGAACAGAACTGCGCCATGGTGGTGGGTACGTATATGATGACCGATTTCGATATGAATTGCATTCCCCCGGGCATTATCGACCATCGGGAATGGACGCCCGAGAACGGACGAAACAATGCCCTGCGCATCAACGGCCTGGGTGCACCTCGCGCATTCTATACCCCCGTATTGCGCGAAATCAAAGTGCCCAACACCAGCTATGGCGAAGACTATGCCTTGGGGCTGAACTTCTCGCGCCGCTATCAGATAGGACGGGTGTACGATGTGGTGTATCTCTGTCGTCGTTGGGACGATAATTCGGACGCATCGCTCGATGTGGTGAAGATGAACGCCCATAACCTTTACAAAGACCGCATTCGCACTTGGGAGTTGAAGGCTCGCATTCAAATGAACAAACGATGAATAACGAGGTACAGCAACTGATCGACGAGCAACTGGCCGCTTGGGAGCAGGCACGTGGCAACTACGAAGCCTTGACCCGGGTGGAGCAACGCAGGCTGAAGGTGGGGGCGGTGGACTACCTCATGCAGTTCAATCCGGCTCGTGTGGTTTCTTCGGGCGCAAAGGTCGATGCCGAAACCTTGAGCCGGCGTCCGTGTTTCCTTTGTGCCGCCAACCGTCCGGAGGTGCAAAGGGGACTGGATTTCGGGGAGGAATACACCGTTTTGCTCAATCCTTTTCCCATATTCCCCAAGCACTTGACCATTCCGGCCAAGGCGCATACGCCACAACGCATTGCCCATCGCATGGGGCATATGCTCGATTTGGCTCGTGAGCTTTCGGATTATACCATCTTCTACAACGGGCCTCGTTGCGGAGCATCGGCTCCCGACCACATGCACTTTCAAGCAGGTAGCCGTGGACTTATGCCCATCGAAACCCAATGGCAAGCCATCGAGGCCGATAGCTTGGAGGTCGACGGTGTGACCATTCATCACTTGGTGGGCGATGCACCTCGAGCCACCTTGGTGATGCAATCGGCTTGCAAAGAGAAATTGGAGCGGTTGTTCGACCGGGTGTATCGACTGTTGCCGTTGCCTCAAGACGATGACGAACCGATGATGAACCTCTTGGCTTGGTATGAGTCCGAGCGGTGGACGCTCTGCATCTTTCCTCGGGCCAAGCATCGCCCATCTTGCTACGAGGCCGAAGGCGAGGAACGTATGCTCATCAGCCCGGCTTCGGTCGATTTGGGAGGAGTGTTCATCCTGCCCATCGGGCGAGATTTCGAGCGACTGACGGAAGATCGGCTCACCGAGATCTTGGCCGAAGTCTGTCTGTCGCCCCGAGAAATGAAACTGATTATGGAAACTTTGCGACTTACCCTCGCATCTTCATCTTGCTTATGAAAAAGAACGAAGCACCTCACGTCCAAGTGGGCATTCTGGCATCGCCCCGCATTGCGTTTTATTTGAACGGCACCTATCGCGTGGACTCGCAAGAGGTGACGGGCAAGCAAGTGATTGCTGTGCAAGCGGGCAAACTCTGTTGGCAGGGCAGGAGTGTGGACGGCTTGTTGTTCGAGCCCGTAACCGCCCAAGGAAGCTACTTCGAGTTGCACGATGTGACCATAGGTATCGACTTTCATTGGGAGCGCAAAGAGAATCAACGCTTTGAAGGATCGCTGCGCTTTTATCCCGAGAACGAGAAAGTGGTGGCGGTCAACCATGTCGATGTGGAAGCCTACTTGACATCGGTTATCTCCAGCGAGATGAGCGCCACTGCCTCGCTCGAGCTGCTGAAGGCTCATGCCGTTATCTCTCGCAGCTGGTTGCTTGCCACCATGCCCATAGTCGGCAAGCATCGTCGTATGCCTTCTCCTCCCCACCAACCGATTTGTACCGAGGAGGAAACCCTTAGGTGGTATGAACGGGATGCACATACCCATTTCGACGTATGTGCAGACGATCATTGTCAGCGCTATCAGGGCATCACGAGGGTGATTAGCCCCCAAGCGAAACTGGCCGTAGAAGCCACTCGAGGCGAAGTCTTGATGCACGACAATCGCATTTGCGACGCTCGGTTTTCGAAGTGTTGCGGCGGCGTGCTCGAGGAGTTTGGCTTCTGCTGGGCCGATGAGGAACATCCCTACCTCAGTGCACGACGCGATTGCTGCGAAACACATACTGCCTCCACCCACTCATCGGTTGCCGAGGAGGCTTTGCCCAACCTCTGCAACGAGTCGGAGGCCGAGGCTTGGATACGTTCCACCCCCGAAGCATTTTGTCGCACCACCGATACAGGCATCTTGAGCCAGGTGCTGAACAACTACGACCAAGAAACCACCGACTTCTATCGTTGGCGGGTGAGTTATACTCGGGAGGAGTTGAGCGACTTGGTTCGCCGTCGTTCGGGCATCGACTATGGCGACATCATCGACCTCATACCCGTGGCTCGTGGACGTTCGGGCCGATTGTGGAAGCTGCGCATCGTGGGCTCGAAACACACACGCACCATAGGTAAGGAGCTGGAGATACGCCGCACGCTCTCTCCCTCCCATCTATACAGCTCGGCTTTCGTGGTCGATAAGGAGGTGGGTGCAGACGGTCGGCCCATCAAGTTTACGCTCATCGGTGCCGGTTGGGGGCATGGCGTGGGCTTGTGTCAGATAGGTGCGGCCGTGATGGGCGAACAAGGATTTGCCTACGACACCATACTTCGCCACTACTATGTGGGGGCTTCCATTGAGAAACTTTACTAATTACTATCGCCAATGACTACCGAAACTACACCGAAGAACCGCAATCCGTGGGCTTGGATTCCCACACTCTATTTCGCGCAAGGGCTTCCCTACGTGGCTGTGATGACGATTTCGGTCATCATGTATAAACGTTTGGGCATTTCCAATACTGACATTGCGCTGTACACCGGCTGGCTTTACCTGCCTTGGGTCATTAAACCCTTTTGGAGTCCTTTCGTGGATCTCATACGAACCAAACGTTGGTGGACGGTTGCCATGCAGTACATCATGGCCTTTGCTTTGGCAGGTATCGCCTTTGCCATTCCTACTTCGTTCTTTTTCCAACTGACCTTGGCGATCTTTTGGTTGGTGGGTTTGACTTCGGCCACCCACGATATTGCGGCCGATGGATACTATATGCACGCCTTGACCAAGCACGAACAGTCGCTTTACGTAGGCATCCGAAGCACCTTCTATCGCATTGCCACCGTGGCGGGGCAGGGGGTGCTGGTCATCATTGCCGGATTGATAGAAACGAACACAGGCTTGCAACCCGCAGTGTTACAGGTAGAAGCATCGCCCAACTATGTGAACGAACTGACGTTGCCTTCTTTCGATGGGGTGCAAATCGACTCCACCAAGGAAGCCCACTTCGTTTATTCATCGCCGCAGGTTAAGGTCGGTACCCGGGTAGATGCTCCCGATGCACAAGCTGCCAAAGCTTTGGTGGCCGATTTGGAGGCTGCTGTGGAGGCTGCCAATCGGGTCAACGGATTCTTGCCTGCCGAAGAGGTGGAGCAGGAAATGACTGCAACCACTGCGACAAACAAGGAGTCGGCCTTTACTGCCTGGCTGCGTCGGACGTTTGGCGAGGAGCGTGAAGCAACCGTTGCGGGGGTAGACAACGTGGTGGCCGTGGGTGTTCGGCTGTCCAAGCAACCTTTGCCGGGAGAAAAACGCGTGCTCAATGTGTCGTTCAAATCGGGCGATTCGAGCATCAAACTCGAACAAAACACGCAGTTGAGTCGGTTTGAGTTTACGGAAGCCAACTGGGATAAGCCGGCTTACCTACTGTTTCGCATCGACCGAAAGTTGAAAGACAGCACGCTGGCCACCTTTGAAGGAGCTTCGGGCAACATACCCTTTGCGTGGTTGGTGGTCTTTGCTGTCTTGTCGGCTTTCTTCTTTGCGGCGAGTATCTACCACAGTCGGGTTCTGCCTCGTCCGCAGTCCGATTGCTCGGTCAAGGACGTTACTGCTCGCAGCTTGGTGCGTGACTTCTTCGACACCTTTAAGAGTTTTTTCACCAAACCCCAAGCCGGTGTGGCCATTCTCTTCATGTTGCTCTATCGCCTGCCCGAGGCACAGCTTGTTAAGTTGATCAATCCCTTCCTGCTCGACCCTGCGGACAAAGGTGGCTTGGGGCTGACCACGGGTGAGGTGGGCTTTGTTTACGGCACAATCGGCATCGTTGGGCTTACTTTAGGCGGTATCATAGGCGGCATAGTGGCTGCTCGCGGGGGGCTGAAGAAATGGCTTTGGCCCATGGCGTGGAGCATGTCATTGACCTGCCTCACCTTTGTTTACTTGAGTTATGCAGATGCTCCCTCGCTGTTCACGGTCAATCTCTGTGTGTTTATCGAACAGTTCGGTTACGGATTCGGGTTCACCGCCTACATGCTCTTCCTCATCTACTTCTCCGAGGGCGAACACAAAACGGCTCATTACGCCATTTGTACTGGCTTTATGGCCTTGGGCATGATGTTGCCGGGTATGGCTGCCGGGTGGTTGCAAGAAACAATCGGCTACCGACACTTCTTTATCTGGACGATCATCTGCTGTGTGGCAACGGTGGCAGTGTGTGCATTCATTAAGATAGATCCGGCCTTTGGCAAGAAGGCCGAGCCTGCATCCAAACACTAAACCTCTTATGAAACGATACTTCTTATTCATTCTCGTCCTTCTCGGTAGTCTTGAACTGTCGGCTCGGAACATCCGCATCAAAACCGGTATCGAGGTGCTGAAGTCGCAAAACTTTCGCTGCTTGGAAGGAAAGCGTGTGGGGTTGATTACCAACCCCACCGGTGTCGACAACTCGTTGCGCTCTACCATCGACCTGCTTCACGAGGCACCCAACGTGAATTTGGTGGCTCTTTTCGCTCCCGAGCATGGGGTGAGAGGAAACGAGTACGCCGGCGATAAGGTGGTGGATGCTGCCGATCCGGCTACCGGCATTCCCGTGTTCTCGCTCTATGGTAAAACCCGAAAGGCCACTCCGGAGATGCTTGCCGGCATAGATGTGCTGGTTTACGACATTCAGGATGTGGGTTGTCGGTCGTATACCTTTATCAGTACGATGGGATTGGCCATGGAAGCCTGTGCGGAGAACGGAAAGGAATTCGTGGTGCTCGACCGTCCCAATCCGTTGGGAGGCCTGCGCATAGAAGGAAACCTCACGGAGGACGATTGTATTTCGTTTGTCAGTCAGTTCAAAATCCCCTATCTCTACGGGCTCACTTGCGGCGAGCTGGCTTTGTTGCTCAATGCCGAGAGCAAGACGCCTTGCCGTTTGCAGGTCGTTAAGATGCAGGGATGGAAGCGGAAGATGACCTACGAAGACACCGGTTTGTCTTGGGTGCTGGCATCTCCCCACATTCCACATAGCCATTCGGCAGCCTATTATCCGGTCAGTGGCATCGTGGGCGAGCTGGGCTATGTGTCCATCGGTGTGGGCTATACTTTGCCTTTCGAACTGTTTGCCATGCCTTGGGTCAAGGCCGATGTGTTGGCCGAGCGTCTGAACGCCTTGGGCATTCCGGGTGTTGTCTTCCGTCCCATCACCTTGAAACCTTTCTATGCTGTGGGCAAGGGAGAGGTGTGGCAGGGCGTGCAGGTTTATTTGACCGATCTTCGGAAAGCCCCGCTTAGCGACTTGCAGTTCTTGGTGATGCAAGAGATGACCGCCTTGCATCCCGACCGAGCGGTCTTTGAGCACGCCGATAAGAGCCGCTTCCGTATGTTTGACCAAGTGTGCGGAACGACCCGGGTGCGAGAGCTTTTTGCCCGACGCAACCGCTGGGAAGACGTTCGTCCCTATTGGTACAAGGATGTGGAAGCCTTTCGCAAACGCTCGAAACCCTATCATTTGTATCGTTAACTCCTCAATCAGACTTTGTATATGGCTGTTGCTAACAACCGATTATTGGCACTCGACATCCTGCGTGGACTGACCATTGCCGGGATGATTCTTGTGAACAATCCCGGAAGTTGGAAGCATATGTACGCTCCCTTCCGTCATGCCGAGTGGAATGGGTTGACACCCACCGATTTGGTATTCCCTTTCTTCATGTTTATTATGGGAATCTCGACCTATATTTCCTTGCAGAAATACGATTTTGCTTGCCACTCCCAGGTTGTGATGAAGATACTGAAACGCTCGGCTCTTATCTTCCTCATTGGGTTGAGTGTGGGATGGTTCTCTCGTTTCTGTTTCTACTGGTCGCGCGAAGCCACCGATTTGGATTTCTTGCAACGCCTGTGGCAGGCGGTTTGGAGTTTTGACCGACTGCGCATTTTGGGTGTCATGCCTCGCCTGGCACTTTGTTATGGGACTGCTGCCATCCTTGCGCTGACGGTGAATCATCGGCGTATTCCCTGGCTCATTGCCTGCATTTTGGGTGGCTACTTCGTGCTTCTGTCGCTGGGCAACGGCTTTGCTTACGACGAAACCAACCTACTTTCCATTGTGGATCGGGCTGTACTGACCCCGGCTCATATGTATTCCGACAACGGAATAGACCCCGAAGGCGTGCTAAGCACCTTGCCCTCGGTGGCTCACGTCCTTTTGGGCTTTTGGGTGGGAGGCTTGCTGATGAACGTCCGCAAGGAGCATCCGGGCGATTTGAATCCGCTGCTTGTGCGCTTGTTCTTGGTGGGCACCGTGTTGACCTTTACCGGTTTCCTGCTGGCCTACGGCTGCCCCATCAACAAGAAAGTATGGTCGCCCACCTTTGTGTTGACCACCTGCGGACTGGGTGCCAGCTTTTTGGCCCTGCTCATTTGGCTCATTGATGTGAAAGGCTATAAACGTTGGACACGATTCTTTGAAGTGTTCGGAGTGAACCCCTTGTTCATGTACGTGCTGGGAGCGGTGTGTACCATCCTGATGGGTAGTGTGCGCTTCCCCTACGAGGAGGGGAGCATCAGCCTGCAAGGCTTTGTGTACCAAAATATATTAGTGCCCTTGCTGGGCGATTTGCCCGGTTCGCTGGCCTATTCTGTTCTTTTCTTGGCTCTCAATTGGGCCATTGGCTATCGCTTGTACAAGCGAGGCATCTACCTGAAAATTTGAATCTAACCTAACAAATACGAAGACCTATGATATTGATTGCAGATAGCGGGTCTACCAAGACCGACTGGTGTGTGGTGGAGCACGGAGTGGCCACGCACCGACTCCTTACCAAAGGGATGAACCCCTTCTTTCAAACGGAAGACGAGATGGCTGCCGAAGTGGCCGAAGCCCTATTGCCCCACCTGCCGACTAAACGTTTTGAGCAGGTTTACTTCTATGGGGCAGGCTGTGCCTTTCCCGATAAGATCGAGGTGGTGCGCCGTGCGGTGGAGCGTCACCTCCAAGTAGACGGAACCGTTTCGGTAAATACCGATATGCTGGGAGCGGCTCGTGGCTTGTGCCAAGCCCATCCGGGAATTGCTTGCATCCTGGGCACAGGTTCCAACTCGTGCTACTACGACGGCCGGGAGATTGTGAAGAACGTTTCTCCCTTGGGCTTCATCCTGGGCGATGAAGGAAGTGGTGCTTGCTTGGGCAAGCTCTTGGTGGGCGAGGTGCTCAAAAACCAATGGAGCGAGGACTTGTGCCATCGCTTCTTCACACGCTTTGGCTACCATGCCGGCGACATTATCGACCGTGTGTACAGGCAGCCATTCCCCAACCGATTCTTGGCCGGCTTGTCGCCATTCTTGGTGGAAAACCTGCACGAACCCTGCGTGCGCGAGCTGGTGTTGCGCAGCTTTTGCGATTTTCTCAGGCGCAACGTGATGCAGTATGACTACGCCGCCCACGAGGTGAGCTTTGTGGGTTCGGTGGCTCATTACTACCGCGAAGTGCTGGAAGAGGCCGCTCGGCAGACGGGAATCTGCTTGGGGCAGATTGTTCAAAGTCCCATGGAAGGATTGATTCAGTACCATTCTAAAGCATAAACCTATGGCATTTATCAAGATAACAGAGCAGCCTTCGCTGCACAACGATTTGGACAAGATGAGCATCCGAGAGCTGCTCGAGGGCATCAATCAAGAAGATCGAAAGGTGGCCCTGGCTGTGTCCGAAGCTATTCCGCAAATCGAGAAGTTGGTGAGCCAGATTGTTCCCCGCATGAAGCAAGGGGGGCGCATCTTTTATTTGGGGGCGGGCACGAGCGGCCGACTGGGTGTGCTCGATGCTTCGGAGATACCCCCCACCTTCGGAATGCCTCCGACCCTGGTCGTGGGGCTGATTGCCGGAGGCGAGAAAGCCTTGCGCAACCCCGTGGAAAATGCCGAGGACAATATGCAACGTGGCTGGGAAGAGCTGCAAGAGCACGGAGTGAATACCCTCGATACGGTGGTGGGCATTGCGGCTTCGGGTACCACTCCCTATGTCATCGGTGCTTTGCGAGCGGCTCGAGAGCAAGGTATTCTCACGGCTTGCATCACCAGCAACCCCGATACCCCCATGGCGGCCGAGGCCGATGTGCCCATCGAGATGATCGTGGGGCCGGAGTTTGTGACCGGTAGCTCTCGAATGAAATCGGGCACGGGGCAAAAGATGATTCTCAACATGATAACCACTTCGGTTATGATTCAGCTGGGGCGAGTGAAGGGTAATCGCATGGTCAATATGCAATTGAGCAATCAAAAGCTGGTCGACCGTGGCACGCGTATGATTGTGGACGAATTGGGACTGGACTACGAGCGAGCCAAGGCCTTGCTGCTGATGCACGGATCGGTCAAAAAGGCTGTGGATGCCTATCGGGAGGCAGAGGAATGAAACCGATCTTCTTCTTGCTCCTCGCCCTCGGGCTGTGGATGCCCATGGCTTTGGCAGGCCAAACAACCGGCGCCAAAGGCCAATATACACCCCACTACTACGAGCGTGTGAAGCTCTTCGATGCCGAACGCCCCATCGAGAAACACGATGTGGTGATGCTGGGCAACAGCCTGACCGAAGGCGGTGGCGATTGGGGGCAGCGATTGGAACACCCTGCGGTGAGAAACCGAGGCATCAGTGGCGACGTGGCCATGGGCGTGTACGACCGGCTGCATCAGATTCTTCCCGGTAGGCCGAAGCAGCTGTTTTTACTCATCGGTATCAACGACGTATCGCACGACCTATCGACAGGCAGCATCCTGTCCTTGATCGAAACCGTGGTGAAACGCATACGCTTGGAATCGCCCCGCACCCGGGTCTATCTCCAAAGCCTATTGCCCATCGACGAGAGTTTCGGTCGCTACCGCCGGCTCAACGGAAAGTCGGCCATGATACCTTCCATCAATCGTGGACTGAAAGCCTTGGCTCGCCGGCAGAAGGTGAAATACATCCACCTCTTTCCCTTGTTTGCCGAGCCGGGCACCGGTG
Organism: Bacteroides sp.; assembly: GCA_034176395.1. Taxonomy (GTDB): domain Bacteria; phylum Bacteroidota; class Bacteroidia; order Bacteroidales; family Bacteroidaceae; genus Bacteroides. The sequence goes on from JAXFUC010000023.1 coordinate 11,503, forward strand.
TGCTTCGCAAGGAGTTGACCCACGATGGGTTGCATCTGAACGAAGCCGGCTATCGCATCTGGTCCGATTGTTTGAAACGATATGTAAAGCGTTGAAAAAAAGAAGGTTTTAGAGTCGCAGACAAACGGCCTGCACTTGGCAACCAAAGTGTGGGCACTTCGGTTGCAAACCACCTACACTTAGCGAGCAAACTACCTACACTTTGCCCGCCAAGTGTGGGTGGTTTGTTTTTGGGGGGCAGCGATGAAGCCAAGCGAGGCTTCGAACATCGTTCGGACAAGGCTCGAACTTGCCACATCGGTGCTTGCCCACCGGCTTTTTATTGCCTCAACAAGCGGTTGTCGGCCTTGGACAGGCAAATCGTATTTTGACCCAACTTACGTGCATAAGCCAAAAAACTTCTTAACTTTGCAAGTCATTTTTGAAGAACTAATATCCTAAAATACGACTCCTATGAACATCTCCTACAATTGGCTCAAAGAGTATGTAAATCTTGAACTCACCCCTCATGAGGTGGCAGCCGCCCTTACTTCCATCGGTCTTGAAACGGGCAGTGTGGAGGAAGTGCAAAGCATCAAAGGAGGACTGGAGGGATTGGTGATTGGACATGTTCTGACCTGCGTGGACCATCCCAACTCCGATCACCTGCACATCACGACTGTCGACCTCGGTAACGGCGAGCCCGTACAAATCGTTTGCGGAGCGGCCAATGTGGCAGCCGGCCAGAAAGTGGTGGTGGCCACCGTGGGCACAACCCTATACAGCGGTGAGGACAGTTTCGTCATACGCAAGTCCAAGATTCGTGGAGAAGAGTCGTTCGGGATGATTTGTGCCGAAGACGAAATAGGAATCGGCACGAGCCACGACGGCATCATCGTTCTGCCCTCGGATGCAGTGGTGGGAATGCCTGCCAAGGAATACTACAATGTGAAGAGCGACTACCTGCTGGAAGTGGACATTACGCCCAACCGAGCCGACGCCTGCTCGCACTACGGAGTGGCTCGCGACCTATGCGCCTACTTGCGTCAACAAGGATATGCGGCCGAGTTGCGTCGTCCTTCGGTGGACGCATTTGCGGTGGAAAGCCAAGAACTGACCATACCCATCGAGGTGACCGATGCCGATGCTTGTCCGCACTACGCAGGCGTGACAATCAAAGGCGTAACGGTGAAGGAAAGTCCCGAATGGCTGCAAAACAAGCTTCGTTTGATAGGGCTGCGCCCCATCAATAACGTGGTGGATGTGAGCAACTACATTGTCCACGCTTTCGGTCAACCCTTGCACTGCTTCGACGTCAAGGCCATCAAGGGAGGAAAAGTGGTGGTGGGAACCCGACCTGCAGGCACGACCTTCACCACCTTGGACGGAGTGGAACGGAAGTTGGACGCGGCCGACCTGATGATTTCGAACAGCGAGCAGCCCATGTGTATAGCCGGTGTGTTCGGAGGCCTGCATTCGGGTACGACAACCGAAACCACCGACGTCTTCATCGAGAGTGCCTACTTCCATCCCACTTGGGTGCGAAAGACGGCACGCAGACACGGACTGAACACCGACGCCTCTTTCCGCTTCGAGAGAGGGGTCGATCCGCGCGGTGTGATTTATGCTTTGAAGTTGGCTGCCTTGATGATTAAGGACTTGGCCGGTGGGCAGATCGCATCGTCCATCCAAGAGTTTTGCCCGTCGCCCGTTCAAGATTTCATCGTGGAACTTCCGTTTGCCAAGGTCGACAGCCTCATCGGAAAGCACATACCCACCGACACCATCAAGAACATCCTCGCTTCGCTCGAAATCAAAATCCTGGCCGAAGATGCCGAAAAGCTGAAGTTGGCCGTTCCTCCGTATAGGGTGGACGTGCAGCGCGACTGCGATGTCATCGAAGACATCCTGCGCATCTACGGATATAATAACGTGGAGATACCCACCACCCTGAAGTCATCGCTCACCACCAAGGGAGAAGCCGACCGCTCGAACAAACTGCAAAACCTGGTGTGCGAGCAGTTGGTGGGCTGCGGATTCAACGAGATAATGAACAACTCGCTCACCCGTGCAGCCTATTACGAAGGAAGCGTAGCTTGTCCGCAGGCCGAGCTGGTGATGCTACTCAACCCGTTGAGCACCGATTTGAATGCGATGCGACAAACCTTGCTCTTCGGAGGTCTGGAGAGCATTGCCCACAATGCCAATCGTAAGAGTGCCGACCTGCGACTGATGGAGTTTGGCAATTGCTACCGCTATAAAGCCGATAAGAAAACCGAGGGCAAGCTGCTGGCTGCCTACGAAGAGTCGCTGAGCCTGGGCTTATGGGTCACCGGCCGACGTGTGAGCAACTCTTGGGCGCATGGCGACGAACAATCGTCGGTTTACGAGCTGAAGGCTTATGTGGAAAACGTGCTGATCCGTTTGGGAGTAGACTTGCGCGGACTGTCGTTGCAACCTTGCGAGGACGACCGATTTGCCTCGGCCTTGAGCTATGAGACCCGTGGCGGAAAACGCTTGGCCATGATGGGCGAAGTGGCCGGGGGCTTGTGCAAGAAATTCGACATCGAGAACCCGGTGTTCTATGCCGAGCTGAATTGGAACGCCTTGATGGAAGAGTGTCGTCGGACGGAAGTGCTTTTCCGAGAGATTCCCAAGTATCCCGTGGTGAAGCGCGACTTGGCTTTGCTGGTGGACAAGGGCATAACCTTCGGTCAGATGGAACAAATAGCCTATGACACGGAGCGCAAACTGCTGAAAAGGGTGGAGCTCTTCGACGTGTACGAAGGAAAGAACCTGGAGGCAGGCAAGAAGTCCTATGCCGTAAGTTTCTATCTCCAAGACGAGAACCAAACCTTGACCGACAAGGTTATCGAGAAGATTATGGGCAAGCTGCTGCGCAATTTCGAGGAGAAACTGGGTGCCAAGCTGCGCTAAGCACAAAGCGTGAAGAAACGAATCAGAATAAAGTAACCATATAACATCTAAATTAAACCAACCCATGGGAAGAGCATTTGAATATAGAAAGGCTGCAAAAATGAAACGCTGGGGCCACATGGCTCGCACGTTTACCAAAATCGGAAAACAGATTGCCATTGCTGTGAAGGCAGGAGGTCCCGAGCCCGAGAATAATCCCACACTGCGTGCCATCATTGCCAACGCCAAGCGTGAGAATATGCCCAAGGACAACATCGACCGTGCCATTAAGAATGCAATGGGCAAAGATCAAAGCGATTATAAGAGCATGACCTACGAAGGATACGGTCCGCACGGCGTGGCCATCTTCGTGGACACCTTGACCGACAACGCTACGCGCACCGTGGCCGACGTTCGCTCCGTATTCAACAAGTTCGGAGGCAACTTGGGCACGATGGGTTCGTTGGCTTTCCTCTTCGATCACAAATGTATGTTCACGTTCAAACAGCAAGAGGGTATGGACATGGAAGAACTGATTTTGGATCTCATCGACTACGGAGTGGAAGATGAGTACGAAGAAGACGAGGAAGAAGGCACCGTGACCATCTACGGAGATCCGAAGAGCTATGCCCAAATCCAAAAGCATTTGGAAGAAAAAGGATTGGAAGATGTGGGGGGAGATTTCACCTACATCCCCAACGACCTCAAAGAAGTGAGCGGCGAACAGCGGGAAACCATCGACAAGATGGTGGAACG
>JAXFUC010000024.1:0-17305 GCA_034176395.1 Bacteroides sp.
CGAGAGATCATAGGGATAGATTGCCGAGCATTGATCAAACAACACGGATCGCTTCACTGTGTGACCATGCAATATCCACAAGGTGTGATTAGATTAGATAATATAATTTGAACGTGATAGATGAAGACAATTAAAGTAGGGCTGATTCAACAAGCCAATGGCTCGGACATAATGGCCAATCGACAAAAGTTGGCTAACAATATCGCTCATTGTGCCGGTCAAGGAGCTCAGCTCATAGTGCTCCAAGAGCTACACAACTCGGTTTATTTTTGCCAAACGGAAGACACAAATCTGTTTGATTTGGCCGAATCGATTCCGGGACCTTCGACCGAGTTCTACGGTGCCATTGCCGCAAAACATCAAATCGTACTGGTAACTTCCTTGTTCGAGCGTCGTGCTCCGGGATTGTATCACAATACGGCTGTTGTCTTTGAACGCGATGGAAGTATAGCAGGAAAGTATCGAAAGATGCACATCCCCGATGACCCTGCCTATTACGAAAAGTTTTATTTCACACCGGGCGACCTCGGTTTCGAACCTATCCAAACCTCGGTAGGCAAGTTGGGCGTACTCGTTTGTTGGGATCAGTGGTATCCCGAGGCAGCACGCCTCATGGCTCTCAGAGGTGCCGAACTATTGATTTATCCCACAGCCATCGGTTGGGAAAGCAGTGACGAGAAAGCAGAACAAGAACGCCAATTGGGGGCATGGGTCATCTCTCAACGAGCTCATGCCGTAGCCAATGGTCTGCCGGTGATTTCAGTAAATAGAGTAGGGCATGAACCCGATCCTTCCAACCAAACCAATGGAATTCAATTTTGGGGAAACAGCTTTGTAGCAGGTCCTCAAGGGGAACTTTTGGCACAAGCCGGCAATGTCGAAGAAGAGAATTTGGTAGTAGAAGTGGACTTGAAACGCTCGGAAAATGTGCGCCGTTGGTGGCCTTTCTTACGTGACCGCCGCATAGAAGCTTACGGAGGCATTACACAACGTTTTCTCGATCGTTGATATTTGAGGAAGGGAAAAGTTTTTTCGCATAATAACGACTTACTCTCCCGAACGATTGGCCCGTCTCTTCTATACAAAAGACATGGATTTATCCAATAAAAAAGGGATGCCTCCTGCAGGAAGCATCCCTTTTTTTGTGATCTATCGGTAATCCCTACTTTTTGACCGCAGGCGAATAGCGAGCATTCAAGCCTTCGATTACCTCCTTAGTGATATTAAAGGCGCTATCGGCATACAGCAGGTTATCAAATCCCGTATTACTGAAGATGAGGTTATAACCATGCACTTTGTTGTAATCCTTCAAGAAAGCATTGATGGAATCACGCAGTTGCAGACTGTTCTTATTGTTTTCCTCCATCAAATCGGCTTGCAGTTTGTTGCTGAGCTCTTGAAGGTCTTGTTCCATCTTAACCAAACGGCTGTACTCTTGCTCGGCTCTTTCTTTCGATAGGAAAGCGTTATTCTCATACTTTTGTTGGAACTCTTGTTTAGCTTTCTCCAAGGCTCCGGCCTTTTGGCTAATGGTCATCCGAACATTTTCACCCTTCTTCACCATAGCCTCGTTCAAGTCAATACAAAAGTTATAGCGCGACAACAGCGAGTCAACCTCAACGTAAGCAACCTTGAGTCCTTGCTTACTTGACATCGCACCTTCCGTAGTTGAGGGAGATTGATTGGTAGTTTTGTTCGTGCATTGGGCAAACAACGCAATCAACGCAATTGCTCCCAATCCTTTAAGACCTTTTTGGTTCATAGTCAAAAATATGTGTTATTAATTAGTCTATTTTATTAGCGCGCTCGTCAACAGCAAAAGGCGAAGACGTTTGAGCTTCTCGGTCTTGAGATTGAACACATCCCACTCCTTCTTTTTTCAAAGCCGGATTCCCACTTACATGGCTGTTTGGAAACCGTCCATCCTTTGTAAGCACAATCTTCAGCGATAAGAGCACAAGGGATATTGCAAGTATTAACAGAGTAATGAGAAGAGTTTCGCCCATTTCTACTATTTTTGTGTGGCAAAGATAGACTAAAAGAATTTGCATAATCGGGCAAGATTATTGAATTAACCATATTTAGCAAAAAGGAAACTACGTTTCCTCCCTTTACAAACAAATAGACATGGAAAAGAAAGATTTGAAACCAGCGAGTGTATTTCAGTATTTCGAAGAAATCTGTCAAGTACCGCGTCCTTCCAAAAAGGAGGAGAAAATCATAGCCTACTTAAAGGCTTTCGGTGAAAAACACAAACTTGAGACTTTGGTCGATGAAGCGGGGAATGTACTGATCAAGAAACCTGCGACTCCCGGTAAAGAGCACCTAAAAACCATCGTGTTGCAATCGCACATCGATATGGTTTGTGAAAAGAACAACGACGTGGAACACGACTTCTTGACCGATCCCATTCAAACGGTTATCGACGGAGAATGGCTGACTGCCAAAGGTACCACCCTTGGAGCAGACAATGGCATAGGCGTGGCAACTGAGTTAGCTCTTTTGACTGCCACCGACATCGAGCATGGCCCCCTGGAATGTTTATTTACGGTAGATGAGGAAACCGGACTCACAGGAGCTTTCGCTTTGAAAGAAGGATTCATAAGCGGAGATATATTGCTTAATCTCGACTCGGAAGACGAAGGCGAACTATTCATCGGTTGTGCCGGAGGAATAGACTCTGTGGCCGAGTTTACTTATAAAGAGGAAAAAGTTCCGGCAGGATATTACTTCTTCCGCGTAGATGTCAAAGGTCTGAAAGGTGGACACTCAGGAGGCGATATTCACTTGGGTAGAGGCAATGCCAACAAGATTTTGAATCGTTACCTCAATCGTTTGGCCGAAAAACACGAATTGTACATCTGCGAAATCAACGGCGGTAATCTACGAAATGCCATTCCTCGTGAGGCTTATGCCGTTTGCGCAGTTCCCGAAGAAGCCAAACATGACGTTCGTGCCATGCTCAACGTGTTCACCGCAGATATGGAAAACGAACTCTCGGTGGTCGAACCCGACTTAAAGCTACTCCTTGAATCGGAAAATCCACGCGACTATGCCATCGACAAAGATACCACCACTCGTTTGATACAAGCCCTTTATGCAGCTCCTCACGGAGTATATGCCATGAGTCAAGACATTCCGGGGTTGGTGGAAACCTCGTCCAACTTGGCCTCTATTAAAATGAAACCCGGAAACGTAATCCGAATCGAAACCAGCCAGCGTAGCTCCATCCTCTCGGCTCGCAACGATATGGCCGAAACCGTTCGTTCCGTATTCCGTTTGGCAGGTGCCAAGGTTAGCTTCGGTGATGGTTATCCCGGTTGGAAGCCCAATCCTCATTCCGAGATCTTGGAAATAGCCGTTGCGTCCTACAAGCGTTTGTTCGGAGTAGACGCAAAGGTAAAGGCCATCCACGCAGGATTGGAATGCGGTTTATTCTTAGACAAGTATCCACACTTGGATATGATATCGTTCGGACCCACACTCACCGGTGTGCACTCGCCCGATGAACGTATGTTGATTCCTACGGTCGAAAAGTTCTGGAATCACCTGCTTGACATTTTGGCTCATGCACCGGCCCAAAAGTAAGGCATCACCAAGCAATGGCAACAAACCGCACCTGCGGTTTGTTGCCATTCTTTTTTTACTCCTCTGTTGCCGCTTCACAGTTCAAGGACAAGAAACGGCCAAAGGAATAAAAGACTCCCTATGTTTCAGAGTTTTGTTTTGGAATGTAGAGAATCTGTTTGACACTCGCCACGATTCGTTGAAACAAGACACCGAGTTCCTACCGACAGCCATTCGCAAGTGGACTCCTCATCGTTATTGGAAGAAGCTCAACGATGTGGCACAAGTTGTGGCTGCCGCCGGTCAATGGGAACCACCCGCATTGATCGGTCTGTGCGAAGTGGAAAATGACAGTGTCTTAAGGGATTTAACTCGCCGCTCACCGCTACGTCACATGAATTATCGCTACCTCATGACTCAATCGCCCGACCGCAGAGGATTGGATGTAGCTTTACTCTATCGCAGAGACCTTTTCAAACCTATCACTCACCAAGGCATTCGCATCGCTCCGCCATCCAAGCACGAACCCACACGAGATATTCTCCACGTGGAGGGCCTTTTGCTCAATGGCGATACACTGGACGTTTTTGTCTGCCATTTCCCTTCTCGAGCAAGAGGTAAGAAGGCGACAGAAGCCTATCGCATACATTGCGCGCATACGCTGAAAGAGCACATCGAGCAATTGGCAAACAAACGCCAACAGCCCCGCACATTGATCATGGGCGATTTCAACGATTATCCTCACGATGACAGCTTTCAGAAAGTATTGCAAGTGTTGCCTGCCCATCGTTCGACCTCTTATGAAGAAGCCACACTGTACGAATTATTATCGCATCAACGCAAAGTCAGCTCACAAGGCACATATAAACACAACGGACGATGGGGAATTCTCGATCATTTTCTCATTTCGGGTTCACTGCTGAATGCCCATGCTTCGTTCTTTACCCATATGAATCAAGCTCGTATCGTCATGTTGCCATTTCTGCTCACGGATGATTTAAAGAGCGGAGGGAAGGAGCCTTTCAGAACCTATCGAGGCATGAAATATCAAGGAGGCTTTAGCGATCATTTACCCATTCTACTCGATTTCAAATTGATCCTCCCCAAGTGATTTCGCCTTCCGGCTCTTTTCCACTCCAGTAACCGGCCACACAGAATCATCGGAAGAGATTTATCTATACAATTGCTTTACTCTACCTGATTACCGATGGGAGAAAAGTCCGGTACTCGAGCTATCTCTTCCCCAAAAACACCTGCGAATAGCATGATTGAATATTCAAGAAGAATCATTCTCAAGCGAAACACGAAAGTAATGTCAAGCAAATACTTATCAAAACGTTCACTTCAATACGAAGAAAAACATATAGTAAAGTGGCTCAATCTATAACTCATGCCATGACTTATATCTCCCCACATACGATACCTACAAATCATGGTACGAGCTATAAAAATCTATCGTTGAACCGTAGGAAGTTGCGTGGAAAAACGATTCTTCACATGGTAGCAAAACCAACTTCACACAAAAATCCGTTGCAATGATTTTGGGCAAACATTACAGTCGGAGGACTTTGTCACAGTCGTACACACCCCATCTTCTTCAATGAAATGCAGACAATGAAGCGATGAGAAACGAAGAATGCACTCGCAGGTTCAACATGGAACGATCAATCCACATTCCTCGAAAATATGGGGAAAAGAGGACGCTCTATAACCCGATGCCGTTGTAGACAAATCCCAATTCTTGAATTTCCTTTCGGTCGTAAATGTTCCTACCATCCAGTAGAATGGGCGTTCGCATGCAATTCTTGACAACGGCCCATGTTGGCAACCTGAATTCCTTCCATTCGGTAAGGAGGAGCAATGCATCGGCTTGGGAAGTTGCGTCGTACATATCCTCGGCATAATAAACTGAATCGCCGATGCGGCGGTGGCATTCGTCCATGGCCACGGGATCGTACACACGAATCCGGCAACCGGCTTTCAACAAGTGGTCGATGAGAACCAATGAAGGTGCTTCGCGCATATCGTCCGTTTCCGGTTTGAAAGATAGTCCCCAAAGCGCGATGGTTTTCTCGCAAAGCGATCCATCAAAAAGAGCTTGCAGCTTTCGAAACAAAATGCTTTTTTGCCGTTCATTTACCTCCTCCACAGCTTGAAGCACACGCATGGGATAGTCGTGGCGAAGAGCCGTTTGGATAAGCGCCTTCACATCCTTAGGGAAACACGAGCCTCCATAGCCGATTCCGGGGTAGAGAAATTTGCGTCCGATGCGCGAATCGGAACCGATACCGCTACGTACCATATTCACGTCCGCGCCCACACGTTCGCAAAGATTGGCTATATCGTTCATGAAGCTAATGCGCGTGGCCAGCATGGCGTTGGCTGCGTATTTGGTCATCTCGGCCGATGGAATGTCCATGAAAAGTACACGGAAGTTATTCAACAAGAAAGGTTTGTATAGCTTTGTCATGAGTTTCTTGGCCCGATCGGATTCAACTCCCACCACCACACGGTCGGGACTCATGAAGTCTTGTATGGCATTTCCCTCCTTGAGAAACTCAGGATTGGAGGCAACGTCGAAATTTAGCGTCAGTCCTCGTTTATCCAACTCTTCTTGAATGACTTGCTTCACCTTTGTGGCCGTCCCCACGGGAACAGTGCTTTTGGTAACAATCAGTTTGTAGCTGTTCATGTGTCGGCCAATGGTGCGGGCCACTTCCAGCACATAGCTCAAATCGGCACTGCCATCTTCGTCCGGAGGGGTACCGACAGCACTGAACACCACTTCGCTGTCGTCCAAGCAATCGGGCAATGAGGTGGTAAACTTCAGTCGCTCCGCACGTACGTTTCGTTTCACCAGGTCTTCCAGTCCATTTTCGTAGATGGGAATCACTCCCCGGTTCAACAAGTCGATTTTCTCACGATTGGTATCCACGCAAGTAACGTGCACACCGATTTCGGCAAAACAAGTTCCGGTGACCAGGCCTACATATCCGGTTCCTACAATGGCAATTTTCATAGCAATGGGGTTATAATAAAGGAATGAGGTCGGAAAAAGACAGTCCTTTCCGATCTTTGGGTGAAAGTTGAATCTGAGCGGGAGGCAAAGGCCAATCAATCCCGATGTGAGCATCGTCGTAGGCAAGTGTGAGCTCGGCCTGCGGACAATAGGGATTGTCTACCTTGTATTGAAGTATGGTCGATTCGCTTAATACGGCAAATCCATGTGCAAATCCTCGAGGGATGAAAAGCTGATGCTTGTTTTCTTCGCTCAGCAACACACTGATATACTGGCCGAAAGTAGGAGAGGAGGGACGCAAATCGACCGCTACGTCGAAGACCTGTCCTTGTACAACCCGCACCAACTTTGCCTGACCGGCTTCGCCCTGCTGAAGATGTAGACCTCTGACGACACCGAACGACGAGCGAGATTCATTCTCTTGAACAAAACACACCCTGGCAATTTGCTCTTCAAACTCATCGGTTTTGAACGTTTCCATAAAATACCCACGTTCATCGGTATAAACCTTGGGCTTGATAATCCACACTCCATCGAGCTGGGTTTGCACGTAAATCATTTCTTGAGCTTGGTAATTTCAGGACAAAAATAGGCTTTTTTCGACTTCGGTGTTGGGGAGGCTCTTTTTTTCTCGTACTTTTGTCCACATGTTAGACTTGGCGCGACATATCGAAAACTTGCTGTTGGAACATGACTGTGTAATCATACCCGGTTTGGGAGGTTTCATCACGCAACAAGCCGATGCCGTGTATCTGGCGCAGGAAGGAGTTTTTGTTCCTCCCTCTCGCTCTTTGGCATTCAATCCGGCTCTCCGTATCAATGACGGAGTGTTGGTTCAATCCTACATGACGATGTATGATACCAGTTTCGCCGATGCCACTTTGCGTGTGGAAAGAGAGGTCGAAGCCATCGCAACCCAACTGCATGAAACCGGTAGCGTGGCTTTGGAAGGAGTTGGGCTTCTAAGTTGTGACATTTATGGAGTTTATAGCTTCAAACCCTATGAAGCCAAGGTTAGCACACCCCGTCTATATGGGCTGGAAGCATTTTCCATCACTCCGCTGGCTGAGTTGCCTACACGTGAAACACCTCGTGTGCAGCCGGTACAAGCAATCGAAAAGGAGAGCTATCACATACGCATCAATCGACAATTCGTGCGCTATGCGGCAATGATTTTGCTGGGTGTGCTCTCATTCTTCGCTCTCACCAATCCGGTGGCAAATACCGGTACACAGCAAGCCAATTCGCTGCCCTTTTATGCACTGAGTCTTGGTTCTGAATTGATTATACCGGATTCTCAAATCACTGATTCACCGAAAGAACAGTCGACTGTGGCCGATTCATTAAACCCGGCCATGGAAGTAGAAGTCGAAAAAATACCATTGTCTTCCCCCATTTCTTCGAGGCGTCTCACGCTGGAAAAAGAAAGCACAGACTCTCAAGCAAATTTCTCTTCCCCGGCACAACCGCAACCCGCCGCTCGGTCAATTCAACCCGCTAAGTCTTTCCATATCATTGTCATGGCCGGTATCACCGAAAAAGTAGCCAAAGAGGTGGTTGCCGATCTGCAAACCGAAGGTTATCGACAAACCCAATGGATGAAATCCAACGACTTGATACGCATCAGTATTGCTTCGTTTGCCGACCGGGAGGAAGCCATGAACTTATTGGCCAAACTGAGAGAGGAAGCTCGTTTTGAACAAGCTTGGTTGTTGAAGCAATAATATCCCGTCTATGAAACGTGTACGTTGCCCCAAATGCGATAACTATTTGTATTTCGATGAGACGAAGTACGAAAAAGGGCAGTCTCTTGTCTTTGAATGTGGCGATTGTGGGAAGCAATTTAGCATTCGGCTCGGAAAAAGCGAAGTCAAAAAACTGCGTAAGGAGGAGAGCCTGGACGAACACACAGAGACCTATCGAGAAAAATACGGTTGTATCACGGTTATCGAAAATGTCTTTGGCTTCAAACAAGTGATACCTTTGAAGGAAGGCGAGAATCTCATCGGCCGCCGCTGCGTGGGTAGCAATATCAATACTCCCATCGAAACTGCCGATACCAGTATGGATCGTCGGCACTGCATCATTCATGTCAAAGTTGTAGGTGAGGGAGAGATCGTCTATACGTTGAAAGATGCCTCCAGTCTCACGGGTACTTTCTTACGCAATGAAATTTTAGGGTCTAAAGAAACTGTTAGAATCGAAGACGGCGCCGTGATAACCATCGGTGCCACCACCTTCATTCTAAAGGCCGCTCAACGATAAAAGAAAGGGCAAACTTCGGCTCGAAGTTTACCCTATACACTCAAAAACTTTCCCTTGAAATTCAACTCGCCCCTCTGCTATGAGAAGAAATGGCGAAACAAAGAGGGCGTTATTTCTTTCCCAAACATTCTTTCCAAGCCTCGGGAGCAAACCCTACCAAGACCTTTGAAGGCATAACCACCAAAGGCCGCTTGACTAACTTCCCATTGGTGGCAAGCAAAGCAAGTTGCTCCCGGTCGGTCATGGTCGGAAGTTTATCCTTGAGATTCAACTCTCTATAAAGCACACCGGTGGTATTGAAAAACTTCTTGACCGGTAATCCACTTCGCCCTATCCATACAGATAGTTCTTCCACCGTGGGAGCATGCTCCACAATGTGCCGTTCGGTGACATCTATCTGCTGCTCGGCGAGCCACTTCTTAGCCTTCTTACAAGTTCCACAAACGGGGTAATACAGAAATAAAACTTCTTCTTTCATAACTATTTGTACTCAATATCCATTCAATAAAGATTGGGCGATAAGTTTTAATCCCTTAAAACTCACCGCCCAATACATTAGTTACGTATTCTTCAATTGACTGATTACTCCTCAATTGCAGCCTGTGCAGCAGCCAAACGTGCAATAGGCACACGGAAAGGAGAGCAGCTCACATAGTTCAGACCCACTTTGTGACAGAACTTCACAGAAGAAGGTTCGCCACCGTGCTCACCGCAAATACCGCACTTCAACTCGGGACGAATGGCACGGCCTTTCTCAGTAGCCATCTGCACCAATTGTCCCACTCCACGTTGGTCAAGCACTTGGAAGGGGTCAACCTTCAAAATCTTCTTCTCCAGGTAGATGGGGAGGAATGAAGCAATGTCATCGCGTGAGTAACCGAATGTCATCTGGGTCAAATCATTTGTTCCAAACGAGAAGAACTCTGCAGAAGACGCAATGCGATCGGCTGTCAAAGCGGCACGAGGGATTTCAATCATAGTACCTACTTTGTAGTCGATACGATCGCCCACCTCGGCAAAGAGAATCTCGGCTTCTTTGCGAATCACATTTTCTTGTTCCTTAAACTCATAAAGGATACCGGTAAGGGGAACCATGATTTCAGGATGGGTTTCCACGCCTTCTTTCTTCAGTTCCAAGGCTGCGCCAAGGATGGCGCGCGTTTGCATTTGAGTAATTTCAGGATAGGTGTTACCCAAACGACATCCGCGGTGTCCCAGCATGGGATTGTGTTCACAGAGAGATTCCACGCGATGTTGAATGTACTTCACACTCACACCCATGGCTTGAGCCATTTCTTCCTGTCCTTTCAAATCGTGGGGAACAAACTCGTGCAAGGGAGGATCGAGCAAACGAACAGTCACGGGACAACCGGCCATGGCTTTGAAAATGCCCTTGAAGTCCTCTTGTTGATAGGGGAGAATCTTGGCCAAAGCCTTGCGACGTCCTTCGGCATCTTCGGCCAAAATCATTTCGCGCATGGCTTTAATCTTTTCTCCTTCAAAGAACATATGCTCGGTGCGACAGAGTCCAATACCTACGGCTCCAAAATCTCGAGCAATCTGTGCATCGTGGGGAGTATCGGCATTGGTTCTCACTTGCAAGCGAGTGTACTTGTCGGCCAATTTCATCAGTTCAGCAAAATCACCCGAAAGTTCTGCAGCCTTCGTTTGCACCTCGCCTTGATATACCTCGCCGGTGCTACCATTAAGAGACAAGTAGTCTCCTTCTTTCAAAACCACACCATCGACAGTAACTGTGCGAGCTTTGTAGTCAATGTTCAAAGCACCTGCTCCCGACACACAACATTTACCCATTCCGCGAGCTACCACCGCAGCGTGCGAGGTCATACCGCCACGAGCCGTCAAGATACCCTGCGCCACTGCCATACCGGCAAGGTCTTCGGGCGAAGTTTCAATACGCACCATAATCACTTTCTTACCGGCTGCTGCCCATTCGGCGGCATCATCGGCAAAGAAGACGATTTGACCGGAAGCAGCTCCCGGAGATGCGGGCAATCCGCGAGTCAACACCTTGGCTTGCTTCAATGCCGCTTTATCGAAGATGGGGTGAAGCAGTTCATCCAGCTTATTGGGTTCAACACGTTTCAAAGCTGTTTTCTCGTCAATCATGCCTTGATGCAACAAGTCCACAGCGATTTTCACCATGGCAGCTCCCGTACGTTTACCGTTACGTGTCTGCAGGAACCACAGCTTGCCCTCTTGTACAGTGAACTCCATGTCCTGCATATCCTTGTAGTGATTCTCCAGCTTGGTTTGGATGGCATCGAGTTCTTTGTAAATCTCGGGCATCGCTTCTTCCATGGAGGGATATTTCGCGAGACGTTCTTCTTCCGAAACACCGGCGAGTTCTGCCCAACGTTGTGAGCCTATTTTCGTGATTTGTTGCGGCGTGCGGATACCGGCCACCACATCTTCTCCTTGTGCGTTGATGAGGTATTCGCCGTTGAAGAGGTCTTCACCTGTTCCTGCATCGCGCGAGAAGCAAACTCCCGTTGCCGAAGTTTCGCCCATATTACCAAATACCATAGCCTGTACGTTTACGGCTGTTCCCCATTCGTCGGGAATGGCCTCCATTTTACGATACAAGATGGCGCGTTCGTTCATCCAAGAATCGAATACGGCACAAATGGCTCCCCACAGTTGTTCGTAGGCCGAAGTTGGGAAATCCTTACCGGTTTGTTCCTTCACTGCAGCTTTGAATCGTGCTACCAGCTCCTTAAGGTCTTCTACGGCCAATTCGTTATCCAACTTCACTCCCTTGGCATGCTTCACTTCCTCGATGATGGCTTCGAAGGGGTCGATGTCTTCTTTGTTGGTGGGCTTCATTCCCAGTACCACGTCGCCATACATTTGCACGAAGCGACGGTATGAGTCCCAAGCAAAGCGTGCGTTTCCGGTCTTACGAATCAAACCTTCCACCACTTCGTCGTTCAAACCCAGGTTAAGGATGGTGTCCATCATGCCGGGCATTGACGCGCGTGCACCCGAGCGAACCGATACCAACAGAGGATTCTCTATATCTCCAAACTTAGAATTCATGAGGTTTTCCACGTGCTCAATGGCTTTTACCACTTCATTGCGCAGCAGTTCCACAACCTTTTCGCGTCCCACGGTATTGTACTCCGTACACACATCGGTTGTAATTGTAAATCCGGGAGGAACGGGTACACCGATGAGGTTCATTTCTGCCAAATTGGCACCTTTACCTCCCAGTAGATTTTTCATGTCTCCTTTCCCTTCGGCTTGTCCGTTACCAAAGGTATAGACTCTTTTTTTGTCCATGAGTAGATGATTAAATTGTAATGGTTATGTTTTTTGTTTCGTCGGGCACAAAGTTATGCATAGTTTCAGTAAGTTGGAAATTTTAAGAGGGAACTTTTAAGAGAAGGATTCATAACTACTTATCGGTAGTTGATTATTTGAATAACAGACGTTTGCAAACTGCCTACACTTTGGAAGCTAAGTGTAGGTGGTTAATGTCCAAAGTGCTTACACTTTGCTCCCGAAGTGTAGACAGTTGGCAACTTAGTTTCCTAAAAGTACGTTCGGCAAGAACGGGTAAGAACCGTATCGTGTCAGCGAATTGCCACTTCCAAATGGCAAAAAGCAATTTATTTGCAACAAACGAGTGGCATGATAAGTTTTTTTAGTGCTTTCTCTATCACAAATTCCTATTTCGGTAGCCGACTTTAGTCGATAATCCCTAATTTTGCAAGGAATTTATTTCTCTAACAGTTTAAACTTAAAGTAAAAAGATGATTAGCTACAAAGAATTAGGCCTTGTGAACACTCGGGAGATGTTTGCAAAAGCGATTAAGGGTGGATATGCCATCCCGGCTTTCAACTTCAACAACCTGGAACAACTGCAGGCCATTGTCAAGGCAGCTGTTGAAACGAAGTCACCCGTAATTCTCCAAGTGTCAAAAGGGGCTCGTCAATATGCCAACCAAACTCTGCTGCGTTACATGGCAGAGGGAGCTGTGCAGTATGCTAAGGAACTAGGATGTGAAAAGCCCGAAATCGTACTGCACTTGGACCATGGAGATTCGTTCGAAACTTGCAAGTCTTGTATCGACATGGGCTTCTCTTCCGTGATGATCGACGGCTCACACCTTCCCTACGACGAGAATGTTGCGCTGACCAAGAAAGTAGTGGAATATGCTCATCAATTCGATGTTACCGTGGAGGGAGAACTCGGTGTGTTGGCCGGTGTTGAGGATGAAGTTTCTTCAGACCACCACACTTACACCAAACCCGAGGAAGTGGTAGACTTTGTGACCAAAACCGGCTGCGACAGCTTGGCTATCTCTATCGGTACTTCGCACGGTGCTTACAAGTTCACTCCCGAACAGTGCACCGTTGATCCCGCTACCGGCCGTTTGGTACCTCCTCCTTTGGCATTCGACGTGCTCGAAGGCGTTATGAAAGAGCTTCCCGAATTCCCCATCGTGTTACACGGTTCTTCATCCGTACCCGAAGAAGAGGTTGAAATCATCAATAAGTATGGTGGTGCATTGAAAGCAGCCATCGGCATTCCCGAAGAGTGGTTGCGCAAGGCTGCCACTTCCGCAGTTTGCAAAATCAACCTCGACTCTGACTCTCGTTTGGCCATGACCGCGGCTGTTCGCAAGGTGTTTGCCGAAAATCCTGCAGAGTTTGACCCCCGTAAGTATCTCGGGCCGGCTCGCGACAGCATGACCAAACTCTATAAGCACAAAATTGTCAATGTACTTGGCTCGAACGATAAGCTGGAAGCCTAAGACTCCGAGTTCGATACTACAATAACACACATCCCCTGCAAGACATTCGGTCGAATGATTTTGCAGGGGATGTTGCTCTATTTCCAGTCCTTCAGCGAGCAAGATGCCTCCAACCTTCGCTCCAACTTGCGGTCTAAGTTCACATAGAAGTCGATTCCGGTAAGCTTCTCTATCTCGTCCACGCTCCTCACGGTGGCCTTCATGGGCTGAGAACCTTCGTGATTTTCGTAATAGAATCCTATAGCCTTTTCGTGTCCGAGTCGTAGAGACAAAACCACTTTGAAGAAACCATCGGGAATTGTAACGCTGGTCTCTCGACCGATCGTTTTTCTATTCTTCCGTTCTTGAAGATATACCGGGCCACACACAATGTAAACAGCTCCTTCTTTCTTAGCCCATCGCCGACAAGCCTCTTCCAATGTCTGCCAAGCTCCTCCGTTAAGTGTACGATTTTGGGGACATACATTGCTCATATAGAAACTCTCGACCATGGCACGAGAGCTCCATTTCATATCGCCGGCAGGGGCCATATGCCCTCTGTCATAACCGCTACCTTTATAATCCGATGGGAGAACCCGCTGCGTTTGGGGTAAATCAGGGTCGGCCTCAAACTCTTTGGCGCGCGATACTCTTCCTTCGGTTTCCTCAGCCGTCAACTCCCAAGCCACGTAATTGGGATTGTTGTGTAGGCGATTGAACGAAAGAATATATCCGGTTCGTTCCAAGATGTATTCCGGAACACCCCGCATTGAGGCAGGTTGCTCTATCCGTTTGTTCTTCGTTTTCTGCGCCAACGTTTTGTGACTTACACAAGATGCCGCAAACAATAGGAAGCAAAGGATAAAATGAATGTGTGTGAGCAAGCGATTCATCGCATCAATTTACGGCCGCTTTCAACATCTCCTGCCGAGTGGATACAAAGAAAAAGACAGCCATCCCAATTAAGATAATTCCCAGAAATCCATAAAAAAATCGAGCACGCAGACGGTTGGTCATGGGTATCAACAGCCGGGCATTGCGTGAGGTAAAAAACCAATCCCAGTTAAGCAATGCAGCAAGTAGGGCAACTGCCCCCATGAGGGCAAAAATGGCTTGAACGAAATAATGCCCACTCATAATGTAATCAATCTACTGCCATCGGCTTGCTCGGAAATAGACACCTTAACAGCCGTGGGGGGGAGCAGCTCTTCGACCAATTCCGGCCATTCGATAAAGCAGAGCGCACCACTGTAAAAATAATCCTCATAGCCCATATCATATACCTCACTCAAGTTTTTAATGCGGTAGAAATCGAAGTGATAGATCAACTCTCCACTCTCATCCGACCGATATTCATTGACAATGGCAAAGGTAGGAGAGGTGATAGGGTCGGTCACGCCCAGCTGCTCGCACAAGGCTTTGACAAAGGTTGTTTTCCCGGCTCCCATCTTACCGTAAAATGCAAAAACGGTGTTTTCTCCCATAGCAGCAATAAATTCTTTCGCCGCTGCATTTAAATTCTCCAATGAATCTATACTGATATTCATAATCTATGATTTTAATTTCTTTGCGCACAAAAACTCAATTGCATTTGCTTGGTCAACTTGCATACCAAGTAAATCAAAATGGAAAAGAAAATAATGGAAGCCCCCGACGGTACTTTCCAATGATAAGAAATGAGTAATCCACCCAAACACCCCAAGAAAGCGAAACCAATCGATAGGTAAATAATACGTTTGAAGCTGTACGTAAACAGATTGGCTGTCATCTGTGGAATGGTAAGTAGGGATATAACGAGCACTATTCCCACCATGCGCAGACAAGCAACAATGGTCAAAGCGATAAAAAACATAAGGATATACTCGAACCGCTTCACAGGGATGCGTTGTGAACGGGCAAATTCTCGATCGAAGGCAATACACACAATGGGACGCAAGTAAATACAGAAAAACGCCCCCATAACGATAGAAAGAATGAACAGTACCCAGAGATCATCGGTGGTGATTGTAAGAATGTTGCCAAAGAGATAGGCAGATAGGTCGGGAGCAAACCCCGGGGAGAGGAAGCTGAAAATGACCCCAAGAGCCATGCCTAATGTCCAGAAGACAGCAATGGCAGAGTCTTCACGCATATCTCTTTGTTTACTGAACCATTCGACCCCAAAGGCTGAGAACACAGAAAAAACGGCTGCCGTAAGAAGTGGAGGGATACCGGCAAAAAATCCTAAGCCGATGCCGCCAAAAGAGGCGTGAGTGATTCCACCGCTAATGAAAACCAAGCGACGTGTCACGATGTAGGTACCGATGATGCCACAGGCAATGCTTGCCAGCAGGCTCCCCAACAAAGCGTGCTGAAAAAAAGTATATTGCAATAACTCCACTGTTCTTCTTGTATGTATTATTCGTTGATAGGGAGATGAGTGCTCGCCAATCGTCTTTCACCGATAATCAGCAAGACTTCTTCTTTCACCTCCTCGGGAAGTTCTACTTCTCTAAGTTGTAAGCTGCGAACCCATCCTGCCACATCATCTTCTTGCATAGTATGCAGTATTTCAAGAAATTCGACCACCTCTTCGTTTGTGTATGCATCACTTCTCTTGCCCGAAAAGCGATCGAGTTCTTCGTCATCATAATACTCCACCTTCTTGCTCACCGCAGCTAGCAAACTATCCCGTTCACAGGTTGCATGTTGTCCACAGCACTCCACATCCACGGTAGGTGTCTGTGCGGCCTCTTCCGAAGAAGTGGATTCGGGAGAGTTACGCTGTCTGCGCAATCGGAAATAGCCAATAATCAAAGAGAGAAAACCGAGTATGAGTAAACCCAAGAGAAGTATCCACATAGATATATTGATTTGTGACAAAGGTAGAATATATTTCGTTGTGTGTATTGGTGTCTTGCTCAAATTCTGTGGTTGTTACACCAATTCCAACAATTGAAAACCGGCACGCTCCAAGTCTGCCCAATAAAGTGGATAAGATTTGGAAACCACCGAAGGAGATTCGATGCACAGACCCGGAAAAGAAAATGAAGCAGGGGCAAAAGCCATGGCCATGCGATGATCGTCATAGGTGGAGATAAGAGGTCGGGAGTCGGGTGGGCAGTGTGTACCATTCCATTGCAAAGTCTCTTCTCCCACGATTTCAACAACCGCTCCTATTTTTCTCAACTCTGTTTGCAAAGCAACCAGTCGATTTGTTTCTTTGATTTGCAGATTTTGCAATCCGGTAAAGCGAAAAGGGATGTTCAACACAACACAGGTCACTGCCAATGTTTGAGCCAAATCGGGATGGGATGATAGGTCTTCGCACATATACTCAACTTCACATTTCTTCTTCCGCAAAACAAGACCTTGAGAATATGCCACCGTTTCAACTCCCAGTCGAGAAAAATACTCAACCACTCGCTTATCTCCTTGCAAACTATCGAGCGACAAAGCTTTCAACTCTACCTGGTTCTTACCGGAAGCCAAGGCCACCAACTGATACCAGTAAGAAGCCGCGCTCCAATCTTTTTCCATCTTAACGGCATCTCCTCGATAATTGCCCTTGGAAACGGATATTTCATTCTCGGAAATCCATTGAGCATCTGCCCCGGCTCGATTCATAAGTGCCAACGTCAAATCTATGTAAGGGCGAGAGAGTATTTCGCCGGTGAGTGTCAAATGTATCCCATTGTTCAACCTTGGAGCTATG
>JAXFUC010000025.1:0-27215 GCA_034176395.1 Bacteroides sp.
GTCTTTTCGCACCCATTCGTCGAAGAGTTGGCAGAGAAACTCGCCCCACTGATGAGCCGAAACGGAGAATGGGGCTACTTCAGGCATACCACCTTGCTGTGCCGGTGAGGCCAAATGTCTACCATCGGCATGGTGATATAGTCGTTCCACAATGGGAGTGAACTGGAGGTAGTGGCAATCCAACTCCTTGAAAAAACGATAAAACTCCAGCGGATAATCGGCATTGAAGTCGTTGACTACGGCCATGCCGTTCCATGCCACCCCATGTTTTTTCAATAAACCGATGCCTTTCATCACCTTAGCAAACGAAGGGCGTCCACCTCGGTCCTTGCGATATTCATCGTGAAATTCCTGAGGCCCATCTATGGAGACCCCCACCAGCCAGTTATGGCGTGCGAAAAACTCGCACCACTCATCGGTGAGCAGTGTGCCGTTCGTCTGGATGCAATTCTCAATGGTTCGTCCCCGGGCATACTTTTGCTGAAGCTCCATCACCTTTCTGTAGAACGACAGAGGGCGCATCAACGTTTCCCCTCCGTGCCAAGTGAATTGCACTTGTGACATGGTTTGCGCACCCAAGTAATCGGCCACGAACCGCTCCAACAACTCATCGCTCATCACGTGCCGAGGTTGCTCCTTGTAGAGTTTTGCCTTTTCCGTATAGTAGCAGTAGTGACAATCCAAATTGCACAGTGCACCCACAGGTTTGGCCATCACATAGAGCGGTTTGGCAAAGGGGGCATAGGTTGAGGTGTTCATATTGCAAAAGTAGCGAATTTGGCAGGAAACTAAAAGCTTGCCGATTCCTTTCTGCTGATAATGCTTGCCGAGGGCAAGTGGGCGAGAAGTTTGCGAGGGAAATCAAAGAAGCAGCGTCTGCATGACGATGTTCGTATGCAGACGCTGCTGAAATGATCATTGGCTTGAACCGACAAGAAGCGAAAGGCTTCTCAACGGCCTTTTACGCTTTGCAGGCAATCTTGTCCACCCGCTTACAGTGTCGTCCGCCTTCAAACTCGGTGCTGAGGAAGGCATCGACAATGCGGTCGGCTTGTTCGAAGTCGATAAAGCGGCCGGGCATTACCAGCACGTTGGCATCGTTGTGTAGGCGTGCCAATTGCGAGAGTTCTTCTTCCCAACACAAGGCTGCTCGGATGCCTTGGTGCTTGTTCAGTGTCATGGCGATGCCGTTGCCACTACCGCAAATGGCTATGCCCGGGTAGCAGATGCCGGTTTCCACGGCCTTGGCCAGAGGGTGGGCAAAGTCGGGATAGTCCACGCTGTCGGTACTGTATGTGCCGAAGTCTTGGCAGGTGTATCCGGCTGCTTGAAGTCGGTTGCGTACGTGTTCTTTGAGTTCGAAGCCCGCATGGTCGCAGGCCAATCCAATGTTTTTCATAGGGACGAGGGGTTAAAGCATGGCTTTTACTTGGTTATACACATTCTCGGCCGTGAAGCCCAGCTTCTCGTCGAGTACCTTATAGGGGGCCGAGAAACCGAAGGAATCGAGTCCCCACACCCGTCCGTTCGTGCCCACGAGCGACTCCAACGTCACGGGTAGGCCGGCGGTGAGTCCGAATACTTTTGCACCTGTAGGCAGGATGCTTTCTTGGTATGTCTTGGGTTGTGAGCGGAACAAACCTTCGGAGGGTACGGACACGATGCGAAGTTTCACACCATCCTTGCGCAAAAGCTCTGCTCCTGCTACGAGGGTTGCTACTTCCGAGCCCGATGCCAACAGGATGATGTCGGGGTTTTCGTCCGAGCCGGCCACGATGTAAGCACCGTGTTGGGCTTCATTGTAGGGTGTGCCGGCCGGTAAATTGGTTATATCTTGGCGAGAGAAGATAAGTCCTGTGGGTGTGGAGGTGTTCTCCATAGCCATGCGCCAAGCCACGGTTGTTTCTTCGGCATCGGCCGGACGAAGCACCAACATGGAGTTATGCCCTTTGTGATTCTTCAACTTCTCCATCAGGCGTATTTGTGCTTCTTGTTCCACCGGTTCGTGAGTAGGGCCGTCTTCGCCCACGCGGAAGGCGTCGTGTGTCCAGATGAACTTCACGGGTAGCTCCATCAAGGCTGCCATGCGTATGGCCGGCTTCATATAGTCGGAGAAGACGAAGAAGGTGCCGCAGGCCGGAATGACTCCTCCGTGCAGGGCCATACCGATGCAGACGCAGGCCATTGTCAGCTCGGCCACCCCTGCTTGCAGGAAGGCACCGCTGAAGTCGCCTTTGGCAAAGGCATGGGTTTTCTTCAAGAAACCATCGGTTTTGTCCGAGTTCGATAGGTCGGCCGATGCTACGATCATATTCTCCACTTGGGTGGCCAAGGCTCCCAGGACGGTGGCCGAGGCGGCGCGGGTGGCCACGCCGGCTTTTTGCTCGATGGCTTCCCAGTTCACTGCCGGGGCTTTGCCTGCAAAGAAGGTGGCCAGTTTGGCTGCTGCTTCGGGGTTGGCTTGTGCCCATGCAGCCTTTTCGGCTTTGCGTGTGGCAACGATTTGTGTCAGTTCGGCTGCTCGGCGAGCATAGATCTCTTGTGTTTCGGGGAAGATGACAAACGGATTGTCGGGGTCGCCGTTGAGGTTGAGCACGGTGTTGCGATAGGCATCGCCGCCAAGAGGAGCACCGTGTGTGCCGCAGTCGGCTTCGTAGCTGCTGCCGTCGGCACGGCGAGCACCCTTGCCCATGATGGTGTGACCGATGATGAGCGTGGGACGCTCGGTCTCGGCCTGTGCTTGATGCAAGGCTTCGCGGATGGCATCCACGTCGTTACCATCTATTTTGAGAACCTTCCAACCCCAAGCCTCGTATTTCTTGGCGGTGTCTTCGGTGCTCACGTCTTTCGTTTCGGTAGAGAGCTGAATATCGTTGGCGTCATAGAACATGATGAGGTTGTCCAGTCCCAGTGTGCCCGCCATGCGTCCGGCACCTTGAGAAATTTCCTCTTGGATGCCACCATCGGATATGTAGGCATAGATGGTTTGGTTCATCACACGGCCGAAGCGGGCTTTGAGGAACTTGGCTGCAATGGCTGCGCCTACGGCAAAAGTGTGTCCTTGTCCCAGTGGGCCGGAGGTGTTTTCCACACCGCGCATCACATCCACTTCGGGATGCCCGGGTGTGGGGCTTCCCCATTGGCGAAACTGTTGAAGTTCGTCCAGCGTGTACTTGCCGGTGAGAGCGAGTGTGGAATAGAGCATAGGCGACATATGACCCGGATCGAGGAAGAAACGGTCGCGACCTTCCCACATGGGGTTTTGTGGGTCGTAAACCAGAAACTCCGAATAGAGCACATTGATAAAGTCGGCTCCGCCCATGGCACCTCCGGGGTGTCCCGACTTTGCTTTTTCCACCATCGATGCGGCGAGGATGCGAATGTTGTCCGCTGCACGATTCATCAGTTTGTTGTCGTTCATATCGTTAGAATTTAATGGGATGCTTGTTTGAGGTTGATTTGTGCAAAGTCGGTGCTGTCGAGCCACATAAGAAGCAGTTCTTGTGAGCCCAAGCTCAACTTTGCTTATGCAAAGATAGTGTTTATCGCGGAAAGCGTGGACACAACTCTTCTTTTTATTGGCTTCGCCGCCGACGAAGAAAGGAAGGACGCTTGGCCGTTTGGCTGTGGTCGAATTGTGGAGGGCAACACATGTTTCTCAAACCACGCGGACGTCTTGTGATAAACCGCCTGCACTTTGCTCGGTAAGTGCCTGCACATTACTCGGTAAGTGCCTACACTTTGCAAATGAAGTGCAGGCCGTTTGTTCGTCGACTGCGAATCACAACCGAGTCAAGTCTTCATGTGCCGCGGCTCGGCTTCGGAGGAGTTGTGGGCGGAATGCAAAAACGCCCCGCCCGAGGTTTGTGACCCGGACGAGGCGTCGGTTTGGATAAAGAGTCGAGCGAATGGGCCGATCAAAGTTTATAACTGACTCCGAATGTTCCGTGAATGGGATACATGGGGAAGCCGATGGCTGTGAACTGCTTTCTGAACAAACCGGTCAAGCCCCAATTGGCTTCGGCATACACACCCCAGCGCGACTTGAGCCGGTAGTCGGCTCCGAATATCAAACCGACTCCCGGTTTGCGCACTTCGTTGGAAAAGTCGTAATGAGCCTGCTGATTGGCAGCGAAGTCGATACGTTGGCCCGTAGGTGTCCCACGACGTTGATAGCCGTCGAACACCGAACCATCGAAGCGTTGTCCCACGAGTAGAGCGAGGTAGGCTCCTGCTCGAAGACTCCATCGTCCGTCGAGTCTATACTCGGCTTGTATGGGCAGGTTGATGCCCAGCAGGTCGGCATGGGTGTTGACCCGACCGGTGAAGTATCCTTCCACTCGCTCTTGGTCAATGTTGACACGAGTGAAGTAGTCTTTTACCTGTGTGGTGGTTGACATTTTGAGGTTGACCACCTTGAGTCCCACGTTGGCATACCATTTCTTTCCCATCGGAACAGTGGCTTCTGCTCCCAGCGATAAGCCGAAGTGTGGGTTGTAACTGTCTATTCGACGCACCTCAGCCGGCAGGGACAACGGCAGAGTGCCACCGAAGTTGTAGCCCAAGCGAAGATTGAAGTCGGTGGAAAAAACGTGTATCGAGGAGGCTATGAAGCCCAGTAGGAGAAGCGAATGTTTCATAATGAAGCCGGTTGATAGGTGGTGATGGTGAATTGGTCGATAAGGAGGGTGCTGCCAAGTGCCCCCTCGAAGAGTGCTCCGTTGACGCTCGAAGTGGCCACGATGGCCAAGGAATAGCCGTAGTTGGCCAAGGCTTGCTCGTCGATGTTGCCGGTGTAGACGAACGGGATGTCAAAAGCTGTCCACTCGGCTGTGGCCGACAATAATCCCAAGTCGGCTCGTCCCACGACGAGACTGCTGGTTTGCACATTGCTGCCGTCCAGCGTGAAGGGTTGACCGTTGGCGTCTTCATTTCGGTAGATGAGGGCATATATGTTGGCTTGGTCGGTTTTGTCGGGCACTATCTTTTGGGCGTGATCCTTATAAACTTCTCCCGGTGTGTATCGGTAGTAACCGGCAAAGCGAAGAGGAATACGGTTGGTTCGTGTGCCGAATTGAGTGGCTTTCAACGGCTCTGCTATGGCTTTTCCAAAGTCGAATTTGCCGATGAACAGATTGCCCGCGGCAATAGGTTTTTTGAATAAACGACCCAGAAATCCGGTGTCGCAAGTGGTCAGTTTCACGCCCTTACCCTCGTATCCCGCTTCGAGTAGGGCAGTGGGATATTCGTCGGGCTTGGCTGTGCTACGACTGAGGGCGAATCCCTGATTTCCGTTGCTCCAAATGTTTTCTTTATTCCCCGCAGCATCCAGCTCGTACCAAAGGTGGTACTTACCTTCGGGCTCGAGTTCCACTTGTTCGAAATTGAAGCGCAGCACATCGCCCTCGGTGGCTGCCGGTGTCTTGAAGGTCACTTGGTAGCGTCGTTGCCAGCGTCCGTTGGCCGAAGTGACGGTGTATGTCACAGGGCCTCGCCCGAAATCGTGTGTGGATCCGTTGGCCGGAACAACGGTGGCGCCCTCGGTCAGCACAAAGCGTGGAGACAAGGCCGACAGATCGGCCCAAGGGTGAACAAAGAAAGTGATGAGGCTATCGGCGTAGTTCACTTTTATCAGGGAGTCGGCCGCTTGATAAAAGAACGTTTGCGATTTGTCAACGCTCACGGTGGCTTGAGTTATGTCGGCCTCGGCATTGGGCAGCTCGTCCTTGATGCAGGCCGTCAACACAAAGAAGCATCCTAAGAGGGGTGCGGTAAAACGAATGTGATTCATTGGATTCTACATGGTTTTTGGTTCGGGCGACAAAGGTAGTCTAATCTGCTCGTCGGAACAAATACCGACTTTTTTCTTCGATTTAAGCTTTGGAATCGAAGTCATACACAAGCGAAGAACAAACAAAAACTATGGGATTTGTGGGCAGAAGGCTAAACTTTCACCTCTTTTATAAAAGAGAATGCGGAAAAAGCCCTACTTTTGCACCTCAATATTTAGTCGAGAATCGTTTCATGACCACATTCAATCCATTGACCGCTGTTTCTCCCATCGACGGCCGCTACCGGGAGAAGACCGAAGCCTTGGCGGCCTACTTCTCCGAATGGGCTTTGATAAAATACCGTGTGCAGGTGGAGGTGGAATACTTCATCGCACTCTGCCAACTGCCACTTCCTCAACTGACCGGGGTGGATAAGCAGTGCTTCGAACCGTTGCGCAATCTCTATCGCTCCTTCTCCGAGGCAGATGCTATGCGTATCAAGGAGATTGAGAGTGTAACCAACCACGACGTGAAGGCTGTGGAATACTTCCTGCGCGAGGCCTTCGACCGTTTGGGTTATGGGCTGGAAACCTATAAAGAGTTCATCCACTTTGGGCTGACTTCTCAGGATGTGAACAATACGGCTGTGCCTCTATCCATCAAAGAGGCTTTGAACCGGGTCTATTATCCCTTGTTGGAGCAACTCATCGACCGTTTGAAAGGATATGCAGAAGAGTGGAGCAACGTGCCCATGCTGGCCAAAACCCACGGGCAACCCGCATCGCCCACACGTTTGGGCAAGGAAATCATGGTGTTTGCCTACCGCTTGGAGCAACAGCTCGCCCAATTGAAAGCATTGCCGCTGACTGCTAAATTCGGTGGAGCAACGGGCAATTTCAACGCCCACCACGTGGCCTACCCGGCTGTGGATTGGAAACTGTTCGGCAATCGTTTTGTGGCCGATTCGCTGGGATTGGAGCGTGAAGCCTATACCACCCAAATATCCAATTACGATGCCTTGGCAGCCATCTTCGATGCACTGAAGCGTCTCAATACGATTCAGGTGGATATGAATCGCGACTTCTGGCAATACATTTCGATGGAATACTTCAAGCAGCGCATCAAGGCAGGTGAGGTAGGCTCGAGTGCCATGCCACACAAGGTGAATCCCATTGACTTCGAAAATGCCGAGGGCAACCTCGGAGTGGCATCGGCCTTGTTGGAACACCTGTCGGCCAAACTGCCCGTGTCGCGTCTGCAAAGGGACTTGACCGACTCTACCGTGTTGCGCAACGTGGGTGTGCCCTTTGCCCATATGCTGATTGCGCTGCACAGCTCGCTCAAAGGGTTGGGCAAACTGCTGCTCAACGAAGCTGCTCTCCACAACGACCTCGAACACTGCTGGAACGTAGTGGCCGAGGCCATCCAAACCATCCTTCGCAGAGAGGGCTATCCTCATCCTTACGAAGCCTTGAAAGCCCTTACACGTACCAACTCCACTGTAACGCAGGCTTCATTGGCAGCGTTTATTGATGAGTTGCAAGTGAGCCAAGAGGTGAAACAAGAACTCAAATCCATCAGTCCGCATAATTACACAGGTATATAAATAGGTAAAGGCAGTCGAGGCCGTGACCTCGACTGCTTCCTGCAATAATTCAAGGTCGTGAGACCTCTATTACTAATCACTTTATCCGATTTAACCCAATGAGTACAGAACAAGAAGAATGGAATGCAAATTCTTACAACCCCGAAGAACGTTCCAATGAAGGCCGAGATGGCAACAGCTATTACAACAATCGAGAAACAAACTATAATCGCGAAGACAACTACAATCGGACCTCTTACAACCGATATGACCGTGGCCAGCAGCGTCAGCAACGGCCACGCTTCAACCCCAACGGTGCGGATGGCAACCGGCAGACACGTCCCTACAACTCCTACAATCGTCCCTCGTACAACCGTGAGGGGGGAGATGGTGAACGTAGCTTCCGTCCTCGCTTCAATCCCAACAGAGAGGTAGTCGGCGGTGAACGTCCCTACCGTCCTCGCTTCAACCCCAACAGCTACGACAATGCCGAAGGTGAACGCCCCTCACGCCCTGCTTACAATCGGGAAGGTGGAGAGCGTCCGTATCGTCCTCGTTTCAACCCTAACAGCTATGAAGGTGGGAATAGCGACCGCCCCTACCGTCCGGCCTACAATCGGGAAGGGCAAAACGGTGAACGTCCGTATCGTCCTCGTTTCAACCCTAACAGCTATGAAGGTGGGAATAGCGAACGCCCCTATCGTCCGGCTTTCAATCGCGACGGGGCAGAGGGCTATCGCCCCTACCGTCCTGCCTATAGTCGAGAAGGTGGCAACGGTGAGGGAGGCGACCGTCCTTTCCGTCCTCGTTTCAACAACGGCAATCGTCAGCAAGGTGGATTCCGTCCCCGAACGGCCGATTATAACCCCAATGCCAAGTACAGCAAGAAGAAACAGATTGAGTACAAACAGGCATATGTGGACCCCAACGAGCCAATTCGCTTGAACAAGTTCTTGGCCAATGCCGGTGTGTGTTCGCGTCGGGAAGCCGATGAGTTTATCACTGCCGGCGTGGTGAGCGTCAATGGACAAGTGGTGACCGAACTGGGAACAAAGATAAAGCATGGCGATGAGGTGAAGTTTCACGAACAACCCGTGAGCATCGAACGTAAGATTTATGTGCTGCTCAACAAACCTAAGGACACGGTGACTACCTCGGACGATCCGCAGGAACGCCGCACGGTGATGGATTTGGTTAAAGGAGCCTGCCCCGAGCGCATTTATCCGGTGGGTCGATTGGACCGAAACACAACCGGAGTGTTGTTGCTCACCAACGACGGTGACTTGGCTTCCAAACTTACCCACCCGAAGTTCCTGAAGAAAAAGATATATCACGTGTTCTTGGATAAGAACCTTACCAAGGCCGATATGGAACAAATAGCCGCCGGCATCCAGCTGGAAGACGGCGAAATTCATGCAGATGAGATCAGCTACATCGACGAAGCGAAACGTAACGAAGTGGGCATCGAAATTCACTCGGGTAAGAATCGCATCGTGCGTCGCATCTTCGAATCGCTGGGATACAGGGTGTTGAAACTCGACCGCGTCTTCTTTGCCGGGCTGACCAAAAAGGGACTCAAGCGTGGCGATTGGCGATTCCTCACCGAGAGAGAGGTGAATTTCCTCCGCATGGGCTCATTTGAATAACTAAAGAACAAACAAAATGGAAAAGATTCGTAGAACAAAGATTGCCGATCTGCTCAAGCGTAGCGACTTTGGAGCAGCCGTCAACGTGAAAGGATGGGTGCGTACACGCCGTGGAAGCAAACAAATCAGTTTCATCGCTTTGAACGATGGATCTACAATCAATAATGTACAGATTGTTGTCGACCTGGAGAAGTTTGACGAAGAACAGCTCAAACTCATCACAACCGGGGCCTGCTTGAGTGTCAATGGCACACTGACAGAGTCCGTAGGCTCAGGACAAAAGGCCGAGATACAAGCCACCGCCATTGAAATCTTGGGAGCTTGTGACAATACCTATCCGCTGCAGAAG
This sequence comes from Bacteroides sp., assembly GCA_034176395.1. Classification (GTDB taxonomy): domain Bacteria; phylum Bacteroidota; class Bacteroidia; order Bacteroidales; family Bacteroidaceae; genus Bacteroides. Next base: position 9,352 of record JAXFUC010000025.1, read on the forward strand.
AAAGGGCACTCCATGGAGTTCTTGCGAGAAATAGCTCATTTGCGCCCTCGCACCAATACCTTCGGAGCCGTGTTCCGCCTGCGCCACCACATGGCCATGGCCATTCACACGTTCTTCCACGAACGTGGATTCTACTACTTCCACACACCCATCATCACGGCATCCGATGCCGAGGGAGCCGGACAAATGTTCCAAGTAACCACGCAAGACCTTAAGAAGGTGCCGATGTTGGAAGATGGAAGTGGGGTGGATTACAGCGATGACTTCTTTGGAAAACAGGCCAGCCTCACCGTATCGGGACAGCTCGAAGGCGAATTGGCTGCCACTGCTTTGGGAGGTATTTACACTTTCGGACCCACCTTCCGCGCCGAAAATTCCAATACGCCGCGCCACTTGGCCGAGTTCTGGATGATCGAGCCCGAAGTGGCCTTCAACGACATTGTCGATAACATGGATTTGGCCGAAGACTTCATTAAGTACTGTGTGCGTTGGGCACTCGACCATTGTGGAGACGACGTGCAGTTCCTTAACGATATGTTCGACAAGAGCCTCATCGAACGCCTACAAGGAGTGTTGAAGGACGACTTCGTTCGCCTCTCCTACACCGAGGGTATTCGCATCTTGGAGGAAGCCGTGGCCGGTGGACACAAATTCGAATTCCCTGTTTATTGGGGAGTCGATTTGGCATCCGAGCACGAACGCTACCTGGTGGAAGAACACTTCCGCCGTCCGGTTATTCTCACCGACTATCCGAAGGACATCAAAGCGTTTTATATGAAGCTGAACGACGATGGCAAAACGGTGCGTGCCATGGATGTGCTATTCCCGAAAATCGGTGAGATCATCGGAGGTTCGGAACGTGAAGCCGATTACGATAAGTTGCTGGGACGCATCCAAGAGATGGGTATTCCCATGAAGGATATGTGGTGGTATCTTGATACACGCAAATACGGCACTTGCCCCCATTCCGGCTTCGGTTTGGGCTTCGAGCGCCTATTGCTTTTTGTCACCGGAATGTCCAACATTCGCGATGTCATACCCTTCCCGCGTACACCTCGCAATGCGGAGTTCTAACATAGGATAAAACCTTATACAGAAGATGTTTGGGGCGGAAGCTGAACAAATCAAGTTCGGTCTCCGCCCCATTGATTTGTGGGGATTGCCTTCCTCCATATCCTTCGGTGGACTGCGGTGAAGTGGGAGGGTAAGTGCATAGTGCTTTGTATGCAAGCTTGTTTGTGTGGTATGTAGAAAGCCGTTCGCGAGCTGAACGCTATGTCTCGCTCTTTTGAGCGATACAATTCGTGTTGGGAACAATAGCGTTCATGCCTTGACCGATATAACTCATGAGATGAACATACTTTATTCACACGCTGATGACCGAGAAGAAATGTAATTGGGGTAGTATTACAGCCCTTATCCCTATTCGTTGCAATAGGTAATGGATATCCGAATGGCAGAAATGAAACTTCCCAAGCCTTGCGACAAGACTTGGGAAGTGAAGAACTCTGTCGAACGAAATGATTCGCTCTTGTACATTGACGATTGGAGACTATCGGCCTAAAGCTTGACTTTCACCGCATCGAGGAACACCTTGGTATCGGCATCGAGTATGATGGCCATCAGCTCGCAATTGCCGGGTATCAATACCTTGCCGGGCATCGTGTACCGAAGTTGCAGGTGGCTACCCGGTGAGTAGGCTTGTCCCCATGTGCCGTTCAAGGCTCCTCGCAACACATGGTTATGTACAAACTCGTTTCCCTCCTCGGTATTTGCCTGGTAGGCTTTTATACCATCTTCGAGCATCCAAAAGAGAACGGCCAGCGATTTCCCGGCGTAGGCTGTCAACCCTTCACCCACGAGTTGCGACGAGAAGGACAAGGATATGTTCCGGTCGGTGCGTGTAGCCGTGAGTCGGCTGAGTAGCTTGCCCGGACGGTCTATGAGTTCGATGGTGGAGAGTCTCTCTTGCCTGTTGTTGTTGAACGAAAAATTCGGTACCGCTCTAACATTATTATGCGTTTGATAGGCATAGGCTTCATCGGCCACAAAGTCCGGAGTGCTTAGTCGCCCGGGCACATGTATAGCCACGGGGATGTAATGCGGGCTTTGAGCGGCTGCTTCACGCTCGAGTACTTTGATGAACGTGGGACAAGCAGGGCAGTAGCGTGCTGTGAAATCGAGCACCACGATGTTCGACTTTTTAGGAACGGAGGGTGTTTGCGGTTGCTCGGGCTTTGGAGTGGGTTGCGGCCTTGGCTGCTCGGGCTGTGGTTGTGGTTGTGGCTTCGGCTGCTCAGGCTGCGGATCGGGTTTGGGTTGTGGCTGCTCGGGCTGTGGATTAGGCTTTGGTTGCGGCTGCTCGGGCTTCGGTTGTGAGGGAGTTTGAGGCTCATCAGCCTTGGGTTGCGGGCGGTAGTCAAACACAAAAGTCAGGAATGCTATTTCCTTACTGCCTTGTTTGAAGGATATACGCACTCGGTATTCGGCTGCTGTGTTCACTCGGTCTGCTGGGATGCCATAGTGTAATTGAACAATGGAGGTCGGCGTAGGCTTGAAATCATCTCGTACGTATTCCTCCGTAGCTTCCATGACACGGCAGTCGTCTATGCAGACTTGGGTAATTCCTCCGTTGGCCAGCCCCTTCTGATTTTCTTTGGTTATTTCGATGCGATAGGAAATATGCGAAGTCCCGGCACGAAGTGCGACGATGGGCGATACCAATTCCAAGTGCTTGCCTTGTGAATCTTCTACCCATTCGATGGCAGAGGAGTGTAGCTCGCTACCCGAAAGCAGGCTTTTGCCTTGGTGGATAAAGGCGATGGGTGAGGTGGAGGGACTGTCGGTGCCGGGTTCTTCTTCGTTGGGTTTGGGTTGGTCGGGGGTGGTACTACTCTTTCCTCCCAAGGTTAGGATGGTAGCTTCATATACTTCTCGGCTTTGGCGGTCGAAGAGAAAGGCTACCAATTTGGTGCGAGCGGGATCGACAACCGATGTCGGCAGATTGGTTTTCAGTGTATAGGGTTTTCCCAATGGGTGGATAACTCCGTAGGTGCCGTTCAGGGAGCCGCGAAACACATTGCGATGCAGGTAGTTCTCTTGCTTTCCATCGGGCGTGATTTGCGAGGCTTCGATGTCTTCAACGGCCCATAGCTGAATACCCACTTCGCCGGCTTGTTGCGTGCCACGGGCAGTGGCGGTGAGCTGCACATTTATTTCCCTTGCTTCGTTTACGTCGGCTGCCAACTCGATGCGGTGTGTGGCTGCTCGAAGGATAGATGTTTGGATTTGTGTGTGCCAAAGGGTAGTGTTCTGTGAATAAATACTTGTTGCTCCGTTTGCTTTCATTCGGTTGATGACAATGCCCGGTACGGAAGCCGGCAGACCGAGGGTTTTGGCATAGGTATCTGCTTCGGCATTGGCCAGTTCCTTTTGTGTGAATCCGGTGTGTGGGGCATGAAGTGCCACGGTGACCATCTGTTCCGGATGTTTGGCTTCTATTTCGTGTAGTAATCGGGCTGCCCCGGGGCAATTGACACAGCGTTGTCCGGTGTATTCTTCCACGAGTATGGTGCCGGGAATGCTTGGAACGGTTGGCTCTTCGGGCGATGGAATCCAACGATTGTTGGGGTCGTTTGAGCTACAAGCGGTCCACAAGAAAGATAGAAGTAAGACAATGAAGCGAAAGGTGGAGACGACTATTCTCATGAATAAGTGATGGGTGAATAAGAAGTATTAAAGATTGACTTGATAGGACAGGTATAATCCCTGAGTGGCAGGCATCATGCGGCATACGCCTCCCGAACAATTGATGCCTTGGCGAGTGCGTCCGTAGGATAGTTGAAGGCGGTGACTGCCCAATAACCCTGTGAGCGAAGCCATGTAGTAGTGCCGCTTGGTTGTGCCAATGTTCCATTGGTCGCTTGCCGAGAACAGAAGGCGAGGGTGGGGAGCATACTCCACCATGCCATATACCCAATCACCTTCGGCTTGTCGACTGTGAAAGTATTGCAACTCGGTGCGCAAGGACGAGCGTTTGGGCAGTTTGTGCTTCCCTTCGTAAATAAAGATGTGGCTGCGGATGGTATTGCCTTGTTCGGCGTGTCCTTCAATAAGCCGTTGGTTGTAGGCTTGGTTCAAGTAAGAGAATGCGAGACTGTAATGGGCCGACCATTTACGGCTGTATTCGATGTGAACATTATGAAACAAGCGTTGTCCCAGCCCGAAGAACGAAGCGGAATAGCCTTTGGTTCCCACAGCATCGGCATGGTTGATGCCGGTGCTCCATTGTTCATCGAGAGGTGTTTTCTTGAGTTCGGTCACATAGGAGGCTGTGATTCGCAGTTTACTGCCATACTTCCCGCCCATCCATGTGCCTTTGGGTAGGCGATAGTTCCATTCGGTTTGAAAGGCCCATTCCCCCTCCGGACGTGTGGCATAGGGATAGAGGGCGGCCAAGGTATAGGATTCTTGTTGGGTGAATGGCAGGAGGTGATTGATGCGCAGACCTGCGGGCGGAGCTTGGCGCGAGGCACGGAAGTCGAAATTCTCGCTGCGTCGAAGTCCGACCAGCAGGCTCCAACCTCTCTTGGCATAGCCGGCCGTGAGCATAACCACGGAACCCGGATGGAAGGTATATCCATTGGCCGCTTGTGGATCCTCCCATTTGTAGGCGTAGGCTGCATGCCAATTCCAATTACCGTGTGCAAAGTCGATTCGTGTGCTCCAAGCACATACGTCGGTCGGGATGTTGAGACGGTGTCTGATGCCTTCGATGGTGCGATGAATTTGTTCTTTGGCCGACTCGTGTTTGCCTACCCATGACCAGCCCCAGTTAAGTGAGCTATTGCTCTTTTGAAGGGGCTTTATCCACCGACTCATTTCCAATTCGGCATCGGCTCCCCAGATGAAACCACGTTCGTTGCTGAAGATTTGGCCGGTGCGATCGAAGTACAGACGCTGCTGACCGCCTACGACTTTGACGGTGAGTCCGTCGAAAGGTGTTGTTTGCAGACGGAGTCCTCTGATGGAATTGTCTATGCCGAGGTTTCGATCTTCGTAGGCTCTGAGCAGTAGTCCGCTGCCAAACTGTTCGTAGACATCTCCCAAGGTGGCTTCGAATCTTTTATATTGGGCTTTGATATATAGGTTGGCAAGTCCTCGGCCTTTTTGTTCTTCGTAGCCGGGTAGAGGATGCGACAACTCTTCCAACCTAAGCCCGGTTTCCCAATGTTTGTTGTACAGACGGCCGGTGAGGTAGGTGTTTCCGGTGAGCCGAGGCGTATAAGGTGTTGTTCCGGTGGAATAATGGTAGTCGGTTTGAAGGTCGAATCCGGCTTTCCAGCCCTGTTGCTTTTCGGTTTGTTCTTGTGCACGGAGCGGGCAAGAAAAGGTTGCTGCAATGAGCAAGGCGAGCCAAGTTCTCATTTATGTAGCTTTTTTACGTGTTCTATCAATTCTTCCTCGCTCCCCTCTACGTATCCCGTGTGTCGATATACAACCTTACGCTGCTCATCAAGTACCAGAGCTGTGGGAACCATATTGACTTGCAAGGCTCGCATCAGGTCTTTATTGCTGTCGAGCCAAACGGGAAATTCCCAACCTTGGGCCGAAACAAACGGTTTTACTTTGAAGCTATTGGCTCCTTCGTCTATGGATACGGCAATGACCTCCACGTCGGTCTCTGCTTTCCATTGGTCATACATTTCGGCAATGGCTGTAAGCTCTCTTAGACAAGGCTTGCACCAGGTGGCGAAGAACGTGATAATGAGGGGTCGACCCTCGTAGCCCGGTCGATGGGTTTCTATGGTTTTGCCGTCGATGTTCTTTAGTTTTACGGCCGGAAGTTGGGCGTTGAGATGCAAAGCGCAGCCCAACGCGAACAGAAAGGAAAGTAGTAAGCTTTTCATAGTTTGGCTCTTGGGATGATCAATAAGGCCGAAGCCACTGCAAAGGTAGGACTTTTGGTGGCTGTGAAAAAGCCGTTGTCCCACTTTTTGAGCCTTCGATTCCTATTCGAGGACAGCCCCATCGGCCGCCGGCCTACCGCTTGGCATGTATTTCCACTTCGGCACTACGAATATCGGCACCCATGGGTGGATTGCGTTTGCCCAATCGCAGCTCGATAGAATCTATGGTCGGAAACGTGTCGAATAATCGGCGGAGGATGCGGCCGGCCACATGTTCCAAGAGTTGCGATGGGGTGTTCATTTCCAACTTCACCGCTTCAAAGATGTGGGCATAGTTGATGGTGTGCTCCACTCGATCGCTCTCGACGGCTTGAGCAAGGGAGGTTTCTATCTTTAGATTTACGGAATAGTCGTTGCCCACCAAAGTTTCCTGTGCTGCCACGCCGTGGTAGGCAAAGAAGCGTAGGTCGGTGAGGATGATGTAGCTTTTTTCTAAGGTCATGAATGGTGTATGCTTGGTGAAGTGATTGTTTACGGATGTCTTTCGGAGTTTCGGACGAGTCGGCGGATGGTACTGCTTACCTCTGTTTTGTTACGCAGTGTTTCCAAGGTCAGCGGCATGCGATACCGCCAGTAGTGTCGAGGATTGGCCGGGACGTTGATTTGCTCTTCCTGCGGTGCAACCGATGGAACGATGCCTTGAAAGGCCGAAAGCCAATCCTGAAGTGCCAATACACACAGCATGGAGTTGCCTTGTAGCTCGTGCTCGAGGACGGCTTGGCAAAAACCATTTGTAGCCACTTGGGATAGGTCGTCTGCATAGCCGAGCCGGTCGGCATAGGCTTTTTGCTTGTCGGCATCCAGCTCTTCCCACCACCCGCGCAGCGTGCTCATGTCGTGAGTGGAGAAGGTCGATACCGAATGATAGGGGTAGGAACGAGGATGTCCGAAGACTTCGCCCGACGCTTTGGGCATACGCTCCACCTCAAGGCTAAGGATGCAGAGTTCGTTCATTGCGGGGCCAACACAGGCAGGAATCATGCCCAGATCTTCGCCACAAGGAAGCATGGAGGTCGACTCGGTGACGGCAGGCAGTTTCTTTAAGGCGTTGACCCTCCAAAACTCGTTGTGCCGGTGGTAGAAGAATTCGTGATATAGTCGGTCGAAGGCTGTGCGTTGAGCCGTATCGAGCCGTGCATAGGCCGATGTGCGCCAAGCGTCGATGCGTGGATGGTAGCGATGTGGGTCGTTGCCATCGGGCACGAAGAGTACGTTGGTCAGTAGTTTGCGAAACGAACGATAGCACATTCGCTCCTCATTGTCGGGAGCAGATAGGGTGGCCAACCTTTGTTCCACTTCGCGCTGTGTGCCAAAGCCGGGGAGGGGCAGGTAGGTTCCTTCGATGGGTGCCGGTTGTAAGAACGTTTGTTTGGCTCTCTCAACCTGTTCGCCGAAGGTTTGTTGCAATACGGCTTCGTCTATCCAAGGTTGCAAATGTGTTTCGTCCAAAGCGAAGCCATAGGATGACAACTCTTCTTGGCTGAAAGGAAGAGCCGGTGAGAACCGCCCCAGTAGGCCGTCGATGGCGTGGATGGGAATCTCCCAAATGCGGAAGAAGCCCAGTATGTGGTCGATGCGATAGGCATCGAAATACTGTGCCATGTGGCGAAGTCGCTCTTTCCACCAACGGAAGTGGTCGTGGCCCATGACGTCCCAATTGTAGGTTGGGAAGCCCCAGTTTTGTCCCTCGGTGGCGAAGTCGTCGGGCGGAGCGCCTGCTTGGCAATCCATCTTGAAGTAGCGAGGCTCGGTCCATGCCTCAACACTATGAGGACTGATGCCTATGGGTATGTCGCCCTTGAGCACGATGCCTTTGCTTCGGGCATAGTCTGCAGCTGCCTGCAGCTGTCGATGCAGTAGATACTGGGTGTAGGCATGGAAACCCATCGAGAGGCCGGCTTGTGCATCGCTCCGTAGAGCTTCGACTTCCTCGGGGCGATAGAGCGAATGCGTGGCCCAAGTGCGGAAGTCGGCTGTGCCGTGCAAGTCGCGTAGGTAGCAGAAAGCCGTATAGGGCAGTAGCCAAGATTTGTTGTTGTCGTAGAAACTACGAAAGTCGTCCGTTTGCATCACGGATTGCCCCTCTTGTGCAAAAGCCATGTTTAGCACCTCTCGCTTCAAGGTCGACACACCGAGATAGTCCACCGCCGAGAGCGTGTTCAGGCGGTTGGCTTCGGTCGTCAGTTTGCTTCCTTCGGTCATCGTTTGCCAAACGGATAGTTGGCGCAGGTCGATGTAGTTGGGGTGCAAGGCATAGCCCGAGATGGCGTTGTAGGGATAGGAGTCGGTATAGCTGTGGGTCATCGTGGTGTCGTTGATGGGCAGCAACTGAACCATGCGTAGGCCCGACTCGACCGCCCAATCGACCAGCAACCCGAGGTCACCGAAATCTCCGATGCCTGCCCCATCTTCCGAGCGTAGGGAGAAGAGTGGAACGGCCAATCCGGCGGCACGCCATGCAGGAAGTTCCAACTGTGGCCGTCCACAATCGTAATGCCTATCGCACGGATCTTCCGGATTCATGGGCGAAAGTTTTAACACACGATCGGATCCCTCTTCCCATTGAGGGGCTTCTTGGCCGGTGGTGTCCAGCAGAACCAACTTATAGTGAGTTTCGCAGGGCAGTTCATTGGCCGGTAGACGCACTTCCCAATGGGGGGAAACGGTAGGTTGCATCCGCAGCGCTTCCAAAGGATTCCAGCCGCCCAAGGCCCGGGCTTCGCCACAAATTGCAGGGACATAGCGTGAATCGTAGAGGGGGATGGTGGCTTGCAATACAACCTCGGGCATATTCGGATGAGGCTTTTGGTCAACCATTTGCCTACTTTCGTTGCCCCATACACGTGTGAATGCCGAACTGAAGAAAGGTGCATCTTGCGGATGAGCCAACCATCGGTCGTGTATCTCCACACGCCGAGCCGATGATGTTCCAAGGAGTAGACAGTGAGCCTTGGGGGTACACTCGCGTCGAACCACTTGCTCGGCCTTCACCACTCGGTAGTGATAGCTCATCACTCCGTGGGAAAGATCGTGTAGTTGCAGACTTCCCCGCCAGCATTTGCCGTCATCGGTGTGCAGAGATAGAGGATGTTCGCTCAGTCCGCATAGACAGAGCGATTCGCCCCAATGAGTATGGTATTCGATGCAAAAGCTCAGTTCTATGGATTCGTTCATGTATGTCTTGTTTTTTGTGCTTGCAAGTATAGTTCAATTCTGCCGATTACACAATTTCGTCCACTGCTTTCCATGCCTTTGCTCTCCACGCCGAAGGAGGCGACCGCTTTGTGCCCGGAAAGGGAATGATAGCGAGTGACTGAGGTGATTTTGTGGGGCGAGTAAATACACCATAGGCACTCACCGAAGCAAGTGCCTATGGTTAGCGAACAAAGTGCCTGCAGTTAGCAAGCAAAGTGCCTATGGTTTGCGGGCAAAGTGTTTGTGGTTTACAAACGACGTATTTGTGAAGAGCAAGCGGTCTTTTTGCATCGACCGCTCACCCCGATGCCATCGACTCATTCAGAGTCGGCCCATGGCTTTTTGGAGCAAGGTTTCGGCCAATGCCAACCGACTACGGGCAGCGATGTGTTCGCTGCGCGCCTGCGAAGCAATCAGCTCGGCTTCGAGCAGCTCGGCTGTGGTGTCGAGTCCTGCCTCGTAGCGGTCGTGCGTTTGTTTGAGCAAAGCTTCGGTTTGCATCACCGTGCGATTGGTGATTTCCACCTCCAAGCATTGTTCCTTGTAATGGTCGATGGCTTGTTGTTGTTCCAAAATCATTTTCTCGCTCATCTCTTGGAGTTGTAAGGCGGCTTTCTGCACTTGAGCTTGGGCGGCTTTGACCTTGGCTCGTCCTTCGCCCCATGAAAAGATGGGAACGTTGAGCGACACCATGACCGATGGAGAGGCCTGGTCAATCAGTAAATGGTCGTTGATGCGCAAACCACGCATATATCCGTAGCCCACTCGCAACCCCAATTGAGGCAGGAAATCGCTACGAACCAGCGAGACGTTGGCCTTTTTCAGTTCCACCTGCTTTTGCAACAGTCCGTATTCGGGACGTGTATCGACTTGTCCCGCTGCATCGTCCACGGGGCGAGGCTGTGGAAAGGATTCGGAGGGGAGGAGTACGGTGTCCAACGGAAGACCCATGATTTGCGCCAGGTTCATTTGTGCCAAACGCTGACCATGGAGCGAGCGTTCATGAGCCAACTGCGCTTTGCCTCGTTCCACTTCGACCCTCAGCCGGTCGGCATGGGTACGCATACCGGCCGTCACGGCTTCGGACACGATGCGGTGTGCTTCGTCAATGGCTTTGACATAGGCTTCGGCGGTGCGAACCAGCTCGTTTACCTCCACCAACTGCCAATAGGCACGGTCAGTACTTACACAAATCTCGTCTTCGGTAAGGGCTTCGTTGAGGGTAGCCATCTCCACTCCGGTTCGTGCCATGCGGTTAGCAGCACTGATTTTGCCTCCGGTGTAGAGGGGTTGTGTCAGGTGTGCGCTCAGTAGGTAGCTGTTGCCGGTTTTCACTTGATAGGGAACGGAAGGCAGATTGATCTCCGTGGGTAGCGCTCCCAACAAGGGAGCCAGTGCCGGATAGGCTTGTGCCACGTTTTGAACCCCCGATAGTAGGGATGCCGGTAGCGGATAGGTGCCGAGGTCTAACTGTTGGGTCTTGCCCGGGCTGCTGTACAAAGCGTAGGCCGATGCAGCGACTTTGGGTAGGTAGTGCGTACGGGCCGCCTTGAGTGTGGCTTGTGCTTCGTTACTGCTCTCCCTGGCTTGTGCCGCCCGATGGTTGTGATTCAGAGCTTGTCGGCGAGCCTCGGCCAACGACAATCCTTGTGCCCGAAGGGGTTGCAGTCCAAGGCTGAATAGCGATATGAAAAGAAGTAGATGTTTCATGACAAAGGAGTTGAAGAATGAGTATCCGAAGAACGCTCGTTGCGAATGCCGTGCAGCAAGGCGTAGACCAAAGGAGTAAAGACGATGGTGGCTACCGATGCCACGATGAGTCCGGCCATGATGACCACGGCTGTTGGGCCGAACAGGGCATCGCCCAACAAAGGGAGCATGCCCAGGATAGTGGTGGCCGAAGCCAACATTACGGGACGAACGCGGCTCTTGGCACTTTGTATCAAGGCATCGTAAGGAGGGGTACCTGCGGAAGTGAGAAGTACCACTTCGTCGAGCAGCACGATGACATTCTTGACCATCATGCCCAAGAGACCCAACACTGCGACAATGGCGGTGAAGGTAAAGGTCTTTCCCGAGAAATACATTCCCCATACCACACCGATGAGCAGTACCGGAAGACTGAAGATTACGACCAACGGTTTGCGGAAATCCCCGAACAGCATGATGAGAATGCCCACCATGAGCACCAAGGCCAAGGGGTAGTAACGGAAAAGGTAGTGCATCGCTTCGCTGCTGGCCCCATATTCACCCTCCCATTTCATGCTGTAACCGGTCGGGAGCGAAAGAGTGTCCAGTTGAGCAGCCAAGTCGGCCCGCAGTGTTTCGGTACTTGTACCGTTTAGGGGCATGGCTTGTGCTTTGATGGAGCGCCTACCGTCGGTACGCATTACCACGGGCTCTTCCCATACGAGTTTCATGCCGTCGGTAACACCGGTCAATGGATGAGGTGCTAAGGCTTGGGCCATCAGGTCTTCTTTGCTAAGGCTCCCTGTGGCCAAGCGGGTGATGGTGTTGCGATCTATCCCGTTCAACGATGGTAGCATTCCGAACACCGATGCGTTGTCCAAGCCCTCACGAGGCTGACTCTGGCCATCGACCATGCGAAGGGTAATGGTTTTGGGAACGGAGCCCTCGCGAAAGGTTTCTACGGGTAGGCCGTAGGTCGACACCAGTAGGGATAATCCGATGTCGTTGCGAGATAGTCCGGCGGTGAGTGCTTTGGTTTGGTCGTACTGAACCTCGGCTGCCGGTACCCGAGGAAACCAATTGGACCGTGCCATGAGCGTGCCGGGATGCTGTTCCATGACCGCTACGGCTCGGTGAGCCAGTTGGCGCAGTACGGCAGGGTCGGGACCTTGGAACTCCAGCTCAATGGGATACTCTTTGTACATAAGGTTGTATCGTTTCACCCGTACCTGTGCTTGGGGGTAGTGATCAGTGAGGTAGGTTTGGAGTTTGTCCAACTCTTGCAAGGCATCCTTGGGCGAAGCGAAATCTACAATCAGCTCCCCATAGGAGAGCGACGAGGCAGTGACGCTGCGAACCAAATTGTAGCGAGCCGGTGTGCCCCCGATGGCCGTTGTCACATGTTTCACCGTAGGACGCTGCATCAGGAAGGTTTCTATCTCGCGCAAGTCTTTGTCGACCCGTTGTGAGGTATATCCCTCGGGCAATTTGTACTCGATGTACAGCTGGTTATAGTCCATGTCGGGGAAGAATCCTTGAGGCAGCAGACGGTAGCCCCAGGCACTGAACACCACGAGAATGGCTACAACACTCACACTGATGAGACGATGACTCAAAACCCAGCCCACCACTTGCTCGATGCCTTTATAGAAACGACCTGAGTAAGGTTCGGACGGAGTCTGCGAAGCTTTGGGGTGCAGCATCCTATCGGCAAGGATGGGATTCATGACCAAGGCCAACACCCAACTTAAGAACAGCGAGATAGCCAATACGATAAAGAGGTCGCGCACGTAAATACCTGCTGTGTCGGGCGATAGGAATAAAGGCAGGAACGACAATATGGCAATGAGTGTGGCACCCAGCAAAGGCATGGCGGTTTTTCGCCCCGGTTCGGTAAGCGATTGCAAGCGAGGGTTTCCCTGCTCAATACCCAACTGAATGCCATCGAGCACAACGATGGCATTGTCCACCAACATGCCCATGGCCAGGATAAATGAAGCCAATGAAACCCGTTGCAACGTGCCATCGAAAAAGTGGAGCAAGAGTATCGAGCCCATAACCGTGATAAGCAAGCCCACTCCCAATATGACTCCGCTGCGCCAACCCATGAAGAATATCAAGATAACTATGACGATAACAATCGACTCCAATAGGTTAATCATAAATCCGGAGAGGGCTTCGTGTACACGATCGGGCTGGAAAAATATCTTGTGTACGGACATGCCGGCCGGTAATTGTTCCTCCTGCAATTTTTGGATGAGGGCTTCTACCTCCTTACCCACCTGCGTAATGTCTGTCCCGCTCCGTGCGGCAATGGACAAACCGATGGCATTTTGGCCGTCGAATCGCATGGCTTGGCGCATGGGGTGAACATAGTCCTCGCTGACGGAGGCTACATCGCCCAACCGAATCTGGCTACCGTCGATTCCTTGGAGAATGAGATTGGAAATGTCTTCGGCTGTGCGGTATCTGTCGTTCACGGACACTCGCATCCGTTGATCCCCACTTTCGTAGTAGCCGGAGTAAACCGGACGGTTTTGACCTTGGATGAGTTGCAACACCTGTGCAGGGATAAGTCCCATGGTTGTCAGCTTCCCCTCGTTCAGATCCACGTTGATTGTTTTCTCTTGCACTCCGTAAAGGCCTACGTTGGCCACGCCTTTGAGTTGCTGAATCTCCGTGCGCAGAAAGCGAGCATAGCGTGCCGCCTCTTCGTTGGAAAAACCTTCGAAGGTGAAAGCATAGAACATTCCGAACACATCGCCGAAGCCATCCATGACGACGGACGCCTGCGCTCCCTTGGGAAGGGAAGGTTGTGCATCATGCACACGTCTGCGCAACTGCTCGAAGGCTTGGTCCACCTCTTCGTTGCTCAAGGTTTCGCTCATTTCGACGGTGAGCAGTGAGGCGTCTGCCATCGAACTACTCGTAACCTTTTTCACCTGCGACAGCGTACGAATGCTTTTTTCCAAGACATCGGTCACCTCCAGTTCGACTTCGTGCGACGAAGCTCCGGGATAGACTGTAAGTACGGCTGCTTGCTTTACCTTTACTTCGGGGTCTTCGAGCTTGCTCATCTCCAGGTAGGACAGGAAGCCTCCGAGCGTCATCATCGTTAGTAGGAAGACAACCAAGTGTCGGTTGTTCAAAGCCCATTTTCCCCAATCCATCATAAGAGTCCTCCTACGTTGGTGGATGAAGTGGGAGCAATGGGACGCACCTTTTCTGCTTCTCGCAAAGTGGATGTGCCGGCAGAGATGATAGTGCTTCCTGTCTCGAGACCCGAGCAAACCGCATTTCCGTCACGTTTTACTTCGTGAACATTCACCGGTACGGCCTTGATGGTTTCGTCTGCTTGTACAATCCATACGTGAGGTATCTGTTCTTTTTCCCAAATGGCCGAAAGTGGAATGAGGCAGAAGTTATTGTTCTCATCCCGAAGTTGAATGCTGACCATGCTACTCATACCCAGTGCCGGTAGGTTATCTTTTTGCGTGAAACGCAAACGCACGGCATACAGCTGGCTGGAGTTGGGCACCGGACTGATGGAGATAAGCTCCAACGGATAGATGGTTTCGCCAATGGCATCGACCGTGCAGGTGAATGCTTGGAAAGATGCACGCTTTAAGTAATCGGAGGCCGAAATGTTGATTTCAACCTCGGGAACACTACTTGCGTAAATGCTTAGCACCGGCATTCCGGCTCCTACGGTTTCACCCACCCGGTGCAAGGGCTCTCGAATGTAACCATCGTAAGGAGCAAGAAGCCGAGTGTCCTTTACGGCGTTGCGATGAGCTGTGAGTTTTTCGGTGATTTGTTTGAGCCCACCCATGGCTTTGTCGTAGTCGTTGGTGGAAACGCTCTGTCGGTCGTAGAGTCTGGCTATGCGATCGGCTTGTGCTTTGACCGTTTGATATTCGGCTTCAGTGGCTGCCAGTTGTGTCAAGTAATCGCGACTATCGAGCGTGGCAAGTACCTCACCTTTGCGAATGAGCCGTCCCGGCTTTGCTTGAATCGAAGTGATCTGCCCGGGGATGCGAAAAGCCAGATCGGCTTCGTCCGAGGCTTTGACCTTACCAGGGAAGGTGTTCAAAGATGTTTCGGTGTTGGATTTCACCTCGTAGGTCTGCACGCTGCGAACGCGTGTTTGCTGCTTGCCGTCCGAACTGCAAGCAGTCCACAAAAGGAGCAGGCCGAGCGAGGTCATCATGCATTTGTAGTTCATAAGAATGAGAATAAATGTTTGATCGCTAAATTCGGTGCAAAAGTAGGCTTCTTCCTTACTCCGACTGTGTTTTTGAATGGTACAAAGATGTTCTAATGTGAAACTAGTTGGAGGAATTACTACCTTTGTACCGACTCATTGATTCGTACCCGATGAACGCCTCACCTGCAACTCGCATTCTTGAATGGGATGATACACACCATTCCGTCCTATCCATTGCTGCGTCCGATTGGGAGTTTAGTGCCTTGCCACTTCTTGTTCCAAACGCCTACTGTGTGCTCTGCTTGCAGGGAGAAGTACACTTATTCGTCAATGGACTTGACCTTAAGTTGCAACCGCACAGCCTTTGTTGCATCATTCCCCACTCCATCATCCAAGTAGAGTTTGTAACTACGGACTTCGAGGGCTATATGATGGCCTGCCCCACCGCCTTGCTCGAGATGGTGATGCCCTCTTTTGGTCCTTCGTTGCATCAGCTCTTCAGGTATCGACCGTGCATTGTCCTCACTGCCGATGAGAAGCGCACGCTGCTCAGCTACATACGCTTTGTTGACGAACAGCAATGCGTCGCGAAGCGACTCTTTCAAGCCGAGGTGCGAAACCACGTCACTCATGCTCTCATTTACGAAATCGTGGGTTTCTATCATCAAAGAATCAGTGAGTTGAGTGTCTGTACTCAAGATGCCAAGCAAAGGCATTTTTGGCGATTCGAGGCCTTGCTTGCCCGCCATTATGCCGAGGAGCGAGAAGTCGGATTTTATGCAGATAGGTTATGTATCACCAAACACTACCTTTCCAAGATCTGCTTGCAAATGACCCAACAAACTGCTACTGACTACATCAATACCTATGTTATGAATCACTTGCGTGTGCATCTGCGGAGCAGCGATTGTACCATTCTTCAGTTGTCCGAGCAGTTCAACTTCGCCAACCCTTCACATTTCTCTCAATACTTTCGTAGGCACGAAGGAATAACCCCCAAAGCCTATCGCGAGATGTTTGCAAAACGGACCGAATTGCAGTGAGGGCATGTGGACCCATGTATAAACGAATCGGCGTGGCTGTGAAAGAACATTCTTCATAGCCACGCCGATTGTTTTGAGCAACCATCAATCTTCCACCTTGACCCGATTGGTTCGTTCGAGCAAGATACGACTGCGGTTCCAGTGGAATGGTTGGAAATCTTGGTTGGTCAGCACACGATTGCGACGATATACCAGCCCATCGACCGATTTGGCATAAAGTATCGGTGCGTCGAATGTTTCAAACACATTATCCTCTATCACGATGCTCTCGGCTTCTCCACCGTGAAAGAAACCCATCTGTTTGCTTAGTTGAGGAATCTCGGGATAAATGGAAATCACGGCATTGGTGAATTGAAACATATTGGTCAGTGCATTCACAAAGCGATTCTTGCGAATGAGCACACGACGGCAAGCCCCCGTCTCGTACCAACCGTTGCAGTCGCCACAAAGCAGTATGGCCGTGCCCGAAGTGTGGTCGAACAGGTTCTCTTCCACCCATACCGGCCGAGGGGTGCTGAATAGTGCCCCACGTGCACGATTGTTGCGCACCGTATTGTGAGCAAACACCACTTGAGGACACCAAGTGAGATTTTCGATGCCAAAGCCCTCGGTGGCCGTTACTTCTTCGGGGATGGGCTGTTCGAAGCGAAGTAGAAATTCTTTGGCACCATCCACGGTAGGGGCATCGTGCGGACGAATCTCGGTCAGTCTATTTTCACAACCCACCGCATCCATGCTTGAAGAGCGAACAAATGCCACGCTATCGCCCGCATCTCCCCAATGAAATCCCCAGGCCTGCGGATGCATATACCTGCCCACCAGCGTGTGGCTGTCTATGCGTTGCACCACTTTGAGGTAAGTGCCGTGTACGTTGATGGCGTCGTCCATCATCCCTTCGTATGTGCCGTGAGTGGAAAGAATTTGTCCTTTGCACGAGGAGAAATGTGTGGCATCGGCTTGGGTGGTGAAGTATCGTGGGTCATCTTTCCCTCTCAGGCAAACTGAGAAACCGTGCAAGGTGATGTTCTCGCAAAGCTGTGCCACGAGTCCCATTCCCTCGGCATAGTGCACCTTTACGTTGTCCAGTGTGGTATTCACATTCTCGGCCAAGAAGATGCCCGGGCAAGGACGATGGTAGGTGCGCATGGCCACCACCGTGCCGGGGAGAAGTCTCTCGTCCACCCATTGGGGAGCGTGCAGCAGTCGCGGTTTCAGCTGTTGCACGCCTTGGGTGGAGAAGGTGAGATCGCCGGTGCGATACACCAAGTGTCGTTTGTCCCTATCGAAGGCAATGCCTGTATGTGGACGGTTTTCCCACCCCTTGCCGTAGGCTTGGAAAAATCCCTCACTGTCTATACGGTAGGACACCCAGGGGGCAACCTCGAACACCATGCCTCCTTTGCCTTTATTCTCCGCAATTTGCACTTGAATGATTTGCGGATTGGGAAAGTCGATGCTGAAATTTGTCAGCTTACAGTTCTTGGACTCGATGAGCGAGATGGGAATCATGCGTCCATGAAACCGAAACTCCGCTCCACAGCCATCCAGCGTGAGATTTTCCCAACCCTCCAACGCTATTCCAACGCTTTTGGGGTTGTCTTGGTCGTGGTTAGAGATGTAATATGTGCGTTGTGCCCCTCCTTCGGGATGGAATTCATAGGTGCCGGTGCGAAAGCGCACCACGATGCTATCGCCTACTTGGCGTTCGTTGCGTATGCGCTTCAGCAGCTTTTGCAAGCCGGGAGCGGTGTCGACCTTGGA
>JAXFUC010000026.1:0-6992 GCA_034176395.1 Bacteroides sp.
CCTTATTCATTTTCGAATCAGGAGGTAACCGAGGCAACAACCTCTTCATGAAAAGTTTGGAAAAGAAAAATGCCCCCATCGTTCGCTTAACCGAGGACGATAGCTTTCAATACAACCCTATCGACATTATTGACAATCGCATCTACTTCTTCACCAACTATCAAGCTCCTCGCAATCGAATCATGGTGGCCGATCTTGCACACCCTGAGCTAAAACATTGGAAAGAGTTGATACCCGAGAACGAATCGGTGCTTTCCACGGCAGAAATCATTGGCGGCAAGCTCTTCCTCACCTACGACAAAGACGCATCTCATCATGCCTATATCTACGATTTGAACGGAAAACCGGTTCACGAAATTAAACTGCCATCTTTAGGCTCGGTGGCGTTCAGTGGGAACAAAGATGACCAAGAGTGTTTCTTCTCGTTCACTTCTTTCACCACTCCCGGTTCGTCCTACATATATAATATGGTGGAAAACTCCTACGAACTTCTGAAAAGTCCCAAGGTGCAATTCGATCCCAACGAATACATCACCGAGCAGTTGTTCTTCCCCAGCAAAGACGGAGTGAAAGTTCCCATGTTCCTCACCTATAAGAAAGGTCTTAAACTTGATGGAAGCAATCCGGTGTTTCTTTATGGTTACGGAGGCTTTGGAGTCAGCCTGAATCCTGCTTTCAGTGCCACAAGAATTCCTTTCCTTGAAAACGGAGGCATATATGCTCAAGTCAATTTACGTGGCGGAAGCGAATATGGCGAGGAATGGCATATAGCTGGCACCAAGATGCAGAAGCAAAATGTGTTCAACGATTTCATTTCGGCAGCCGAACACCTTATCTCTCAAAAGTACACTTCCAATAAGAAAATAGCCATCGTGGGAGGTTCGAATGGAGGGCTACTCGTAGCCGCTTGTATGATTCAGCGTCCCGATCTCTTTGCTGTAGCCATCCCCCAAGTCGGTGTACTGGATATGCTACGCTATCACAAGTTTACCATAGGGTGGAATTGGGCCAGCGATTATGGCACAAGCGACGAAAGTCCCGAGATGTTCCAATACCTCAGAGCTTATTCACCTCTGCACAATCTGAAAGCCGGAACCACCTACCCTGCCACCATGATAACAACAGCCGATCATGACGACCGTGTGGTGCCAGCACATTCTTTCAAGTTTGCAGCAGCCTTACAAGCCGCCAACGATGGAACACATCCCACACTCATTCGCATCGACAGCAAAGCCGGACACGGAGCAGGGAAGCCCATGGCAAAAGTTCTGGAAGAACAAGCTGATATCTACGGATTTATCA
The DNA here is from genome assembly GCA_034176395.1 of Bacteroides sp. Taxonomy (GTDB): domain Bacteria; phylum Bacteroidota; class Bacteroidia; order Bacteroidales; family Bacteroidaceae; genus Bacteroides. Next base: position 1,303 of record JAXFUC010000026.1, read on the forward strand.
TGTATAACATAGGAATGTCCTACCGTTAATCTCCTTGGGAATAAGCCTCGTATTAAATGAGATAAATCAGGCAAATACATGTCATAACCGGCAATTCCCGTTGGGGTCAATTTGTTAAAAATGACATTTTAATAGGCAATCATCAAAAATATGCCTCAAAAAACTTTGCACATAAAATCTTTCACTATATTTGCAGCGTATCCAGCTGACATTTTAATAGGATCAACCTTTTTAATATACTAATATGAACATTCAGAACATCATGGCCTCTTTGGAGGCAAAGCACCCTGGTGAGTTGGAATACCTCCAAGCGGTAAAAGAAGTTCTTCATTCCATTGAAGACATCTACAACCAGCATCCTGAATTTGAAAAAGCCAAGATCATCGAACGATTGGTAGAACCCGATCGCATCTTCACGTTCCGCGTAACGTGGGTGGATGACAGAGGCGAAGTTCAAACAAACTTGGGATACCGTGTTCAGTTCAACAACGCCATCGGCCCGTACAAAGGAGGAATCCGTTTCCATGCCTCTGTGAACCTCTCTATCTTGAAGTTCTTGGGCTTTGAGCAAACATTCAAAAACGCACTGACAACATTGCCCATGGGTGGCGGTAAGGGTGGTTCTGACTTCTCTCCCCGCGGAAAGAGCGATGCAGAGATCATGCGTTTCTGCCAAGCATTTATCCTGGAATTGTGGCGTCACTTGGGTCCCGACATGGATGTACCCGCAGGAGACATCGGTGTAGGTGGTCGCGAAGTAGGCTATATGTACGGTATGTACAAGAAACTCACTCGTGAATGTACCGGAACCTTCACTGGAAAAGGCTTGGAGTTCGGTGGTTCTCTCATCCGTCCCGAAGCTACCGGCTTCGGAGGTCTGTACTTCGTAAACGACATGTTGAAAGCCAAGAATATCGACATCAAGGGCAAAACCGTTGCTATTTCCGGTTTCGGAAACGTGGCATGGGGAGCAGCCTTGAAGGCAACAGAGTTGGGTGCCAAGGTTATCACAATCTCCGGCCCCGATGGCTACGTATATGATCCCGATGGCATCAGCGGAGAGAAAATTGATTATATGTTGGAACTTCGTGCATCGGGCAACGACATTGTGGCTCCTTATGCAGAGAAGTATCCCAACGCTAAATTCGTGGCCGGAAGACGTCCTTGGGAAGTGAAGGCAGACATCGCACTCCCCTGCGCCACTCAAAACGAATTGAACGGCGAAGATGCAAAGGCACTGATCGCCAACGGTGTGCTTTGCGTAGGTGAAATCTCCAACATGGGTTGTACCCCCGAAGCCATCGATCTCTTCATCGAGAAGAAGATTATGTATGCCCCGGGTAAGGCAGTAAATGCCGGTGGTGTAGCTACCTCAGGCTTGGAAATGTCTCAAAATGCTATGCACTTGAGCTGGAGCGAAGCCGAAGTAGACGAAAGATTGCACGGCATCATGCACGGCATTCACGCTCAATGTGTGAAGTACGGTACTGAAGCCGATGGCTACATCAACTATGTAAAAGGTGCCAACGTGGCTGGCTTCATGAAAGTAGCTCATGCCATGATGGGACAAGGAATCATCTAAGAAAAATACACGTTTTTACTGTATAAAAGAACTTTGTTTAGTTGTATTTGTATTTGTGGTTTTTACTGCTGCCTGCCTCCTGTGAAGGATGCAGGCAGTACTTTTTTAATCTCCTAACCCGCCACTTCTCAGTAAAAAGGGTAACTTTGCCTCTATTAGCAATCCCCAAACACGATGTCTAAACATGGTACAACCTGAATTAAAATTTCGTCGAGACAAAATTCGCAGTCTAATGGCTGCGCATGGCATAGATGCAGCCCTCATCACCTGCAACACCAACTTGCTTTATACCAACGGTAGCATCATCAGTGGTTTCCTCTACCTCCCTCTCCACGCTCCGGCTCTCATCTTCGTAAAAAGACCCAATAATATAACGGGAGAAAACACGTTTCCCATTCGTAAACCCGAACAAATCATAGACATACTCAAAGAACAAAACATACCACTCCCTGCCAAACTGATGCTCGAAGGTGATGAACTACCCTACTCCGAATACGTTCGGCTTAGCGGACTTTTCTCCAACAGCGAAATAGTGAATGGCACATCGCTCATCCGACAAGCCCGCAGTGTCAAAACGCCGGTAGAAATCGAGCTATTCCGTCGTTCCGGTACAGCTCACGCCAAAGCCTACGAACAGATTCCTACGGTTTATCGACCGGAAATGACCGATGTGGAATTCTCTATTGAAGTAGAACGTCTTATGAGACTTCAAGGAAACTTAGGAATCTTTCGTGTCTTCGGACGCAGTATGGAAATTTTTATGGGAAGTGTTCTTGCCGGAGACAATGCTCAATATCCTTCCCCCTACGACTTTGCATTGGGAGGACAAGGAACAGACCCCGCCCTACCCGGTGGGGCAAACGGCACAATTATGAGGGAGGGGCAAAGTGTGATGGTAGATTTAGGAGGAAACTTCAATGGATACATGGGGGATATGAGCCGTGTTTTCTCCGTGGGAAAGTTGCCCCAGGAAGCCTACGACGCTCACCAAGTCTGTTTAGAGATTCAAGACAAGGTAGCCGCTATTGCACTTCCGGGTACCCCTTGTGAAATCTTGTACAATACTGCTATTGACATAGTAACCAGGGCTGGATTTGCCGATCGGTTCATGGGAACGACGCAGCAGGCTAAATTCATAGGACATGGCATTGGGTTGGAAATCAACGAGGCACCGGTAATTGCTCCACGCGTCAAACAAGAATTAGAGCCGGGCATGGTGTTTGCGCTTGAACCCAAAATAGTGATTCCCGGTGTAGGCCCCGTAGGTATTGAGAACTCATGGGTGGTAACCATAGAGGGGGCAGAGAAGTTGACCCATTGCAACGAATCCATTATCAATCTGTTGGATTAAATATTCTCTCTCGCATTTCCACGAAACATCTCCTTATCGAAAAGAAATGATTCATCAAGACACCATCTGTGCCATCTCTACCGCACAAGGAGGCGCCATTGGCTGCATACGCATTTCAGGATCTCAATCCATACAAGCCACGCAAAGCATCTTTCGTGCTCACAAGCGAGATACATTGCTTTCGGAACGCCCCTCTCACTCACTCACCTACGGACACATTTATCAAGGCGAGGAACTCATCGACGAGGTATTGGTCAGCCTCTTTCGTGCTCCTCACTCCTACACCGGTGAGGACAGCACCGAAATAACCTGTCATGGTTCACCCTATATCCTCCAAACTATTGTAAAACTTCTCATCTCACAAGGTTGTCGCTTAGCTCAACCCGGCGAATATACCCGACGTGCTTTTCTCAATGGCAAGATGGACCTCAGCCAAGCCGAAGCAGTGGCCGATGTGATAGCCTCATCCAACGAAGCAACTCATCGACTGGCCATGAGCCAGATGAGAGGCGGATTCAGCAGAGAACTCACCGAGCTTCGCGAGAAGCTACTACATTTCACAGCCTTGGTCGAATTGGAGCTGGACTTCAGTGAAGAAGATGTGGAGTTTGCCGATCGTACTGCTCTTTCTATCCTCGCTTCCGAAATCGAAACAACCATTGGCCGACTCGTCAACTCGTTCAGTGTGGGAAATGCCATCAAGAATGGAATCCCCGTTGCTATCATTGGAGAGACCAATGCAGGGAAATCAACTCTCCTCAATACTCTCCTTAACGAAGAAAAGGCCATTGTCAGCGACATACATGGCACTACACGTGATGTGATCGAAGACACCATCAACATCCAAGGCATCACCTTCCGTTTCATAGATACAGCCGGTATACGAGAGACCACCGATACCATCGAAGGCCTGGGCATTGAACGCACTTTCCAAAAGCTCTCACAAGCTCACATCGTCGTTTGGATGGTCGATGCCACTGAAGCTCACCAACAACTCGATCGATTGCAACATATCGTGCACACACATTGTCGCGACAAACAACTCATCATCGCCTGCAACAAAATTGACCTTATTAGTCCCCAGCGAGAGCACGAATTGAAACAAGTCATTCAATCTCAAATGACAACAACCTCTTGCCTATTCCTATCGGCTAAGAAAAGAGAGGGTATTCGCCAACTAGAAGAATCACTCGTTACGATAGCCCAACTGCCCCAAATTGCCCAAGGCGACGTGATTGTAACAAACCTACGTCACTACGAAGCACTTACCAAGGCTCTCGACAGTATTCAGCGAGTAAAACAGAACCTACAAGCTCAACTGTCTGGTGACTTCCTCAGCCAAGACATCCGCGAAGTTATCTTCCATCTTTCGGATATCATAGGCGAGGTTACCAACGAAATGGTGCTTCAAGACATCTTTAAGAACTTCTGCATCGGCAAGTAGTCGCTGATTACTAACCATAACGAAGCATCACCAAATATCACAAAGGCACTCATTATGAGTGCCTTTTCTTTTGCCCTTTCTGCTCGTTAGGCGTCGTTCGACGCTGTTCTTTCGCTCATTTCTGTACCGCATTTGTACCGCAGGCTCCTCGCCCGCCCGACAGCCCCTCGCGTATATACCGAGATGCCGGACAAATGAGACACGGTGCTACACCAATAGACAGTATACAACAAGAATATAGCGAAATGACAGCAAGCAAAATTCCAATCAAAAAAGTATGTGAGCACTGCAAACAGGAGTTTGTAGCATGGAAGACTACGACCAAATACTGCTCACATCAATGCAACAGCAGAGCCTATAAAAGCAAACGAAGAGAAGAGCGAGTACAGCGAACTGAGATCAACGAGCAAGAGAAGAAAGTCAAAGATCTCGTGGATAAGCCTTTCCTAGCTATTGCCGAAGCTGGGCGATTACTGGGTATCAGTAGACATACGATATATAGGTATATCTACTCTGGGCGGTTGAGAGCTTATAATATGAGTTCTCAGCGTTCAATAGTTAAGCGTGAAGACATTGAGCAGATGTTAGCGGAGCAGCCTTATGAGAAGCGACAACCAAGAGATACAATCGTAATCACTGATCTGTACACGACAGACGAGGTCTGCGAGACCTACAGCATTGCTCGTTCTACACTCTTTGCGATAGCCAAGCGAGAGCATATTCCTCGTACTCATAACCGAGGTAAGACCTATTGGAGTAAACGACACATTGATGCCTACTTTGCGAAGAAAGCCCCCGATGCGTCTATTACAGAATGGTGTACAGCCGAAGATATATCGGCTCGCTTTGGTATGAGCATTACAGCGGTCTATAGCTTCGTCTTTGACCATAACATTCCCAAGAAAAAGGTCAAGGGGAAAAGTTATTACTCTACACAGCATGTAGAAGAAGCCAAAGGGGTAATCGAAGCCACAGCACCGAGCTACTACACCATCAAAGAAGCTATGGCTAAGTATGGTCTTACTCGTGACCAACTCTACCACTACACCAAGCAACACAACATACCGAAAGTGAAGCAAGGGCGTAATGTTCTCATCTCTCAGCGTGAACTTGATGAAGCATTACAAGCACCAAGCATCATTCGATAGGTTATTTCTCGGTGCTTTATCCCACCGAAAGAACACTGATTTCCTTTGCTGACAAATAATAAGTATCACCCACTAATCAATAGAAGTATGAGACATACATGTACGAAAGTAACGTTGAGACAGCGATTGTATGATAGCGGAAGGATCTCGCTTTATTTGGACTAC
>JAXFUC010000027.1:0-5054 GCA_034176395.1 Bacteroides sp.
AAAGCAAAGGCCGATGTGTCTGCCCAGCAGTCGGGCCGTCTCCATGGTTTGAGCATCGGCACCGGCCGAGCAGGCGGCTGCTTCGGTGCCGGCAGCGAAGAGTACGGCTGTTTTCTTGTCGATCACCTTGTAGTAGGCCTCTTCGGAGAATTCGCGACTTTCGATGTTGAGCAGTTGCAGAATCTCGCCATCGGCCAGCTCCTGCCCCAGTCGGGCCACGATTTCCACGATGCGATAGCTTTTGGTGCGTTCGGCATGTAGCAGGGAGGTGCCCAGCAGATAATCGCCCGCAAGCACCGACACCTTGCTGTTGAACATGGCATTGACCGAGGGTTGCCCCCGTCGTTCGCCACTCTCGTCCACCACATCGTCGTGAATGAGGCTGGCCGTGTGCAGCAGTTCCAAGGCGATGGCCGCGTGGTAGGTCGACGAATTGACCTCGCCGCAGAGTCTACCGATGAGCAACATCAAGACGGGGCGCATCATCTTACCGCTGCGTTGGCCTACGTATTTCAATACACTGTCGAGCAGTGGATTCTCGCTTTGCAGCGTTTCGGCAAAGAGGGCTTTGAACCTGGTGAGCTCGGTGTTTATGGGGGCGGTGATGAGATCGGCACGTTCCATTGTGGAGAGGGGTAATAGACTGTACAAAAGTAGTAATAAAAGGGTGACTACCGCATTTTTTCGTATTTTTACCTGCGAAACAACAATTTATAACCCCATGGAGCAACCATCCAAACTCTTTCTACTCGATGCTTATGCACTCATATATCGAGCCTACTATGCACTTATCAAGAATCCTCGAATCAACTCCAAGGGGTTCAATACTTCTGCGGTCTTGGGATTCTTCAATACCTTGGAGGAGGTGCTGCGCAAGGAGAATCCCACCCACATCGGTATTGCTTTCGACCCCTCGGGTCCTACCTTCAGACACGAAATGTACGAGCCTTACAAGGCACAGCGGGAAGAAACGCCCGAAGTCATCAGGCTGTCGGTACCTGTGATCAAAGACTTGATTCGCGCCTATCGCATACCCATCCTCGAGGTGCCGGGCTACGAGGCCGACGATGTCATCGGTACGCTGGCCACCGAGGCCGGTCGGCGTGGCATCGCTACCTATATGATGACTCCCGACAAGGATTACGGCCAGCTGGTGGGCGAGGGTGTTTTCATGTATCGTCCCCAATACACCGGAGGCTATGAGGTAATGGGAACGAAGGAAGTGACAGAGAAGTATGGCCTTGAATCGCCTCGGCAAGTCATCGACCTCCTGGGGCTTATGGGTGATAGCTCGGACAACATCCCCGGTTGCCCCGGTGTGGGCGAGAAGACGGCACAAAAGCTCATCGCACAGTTTGGCAGCATCGAGCGGTTGCTGGAGGCAACCCACGACCTCAAAGGGGCTTTGCGCACCAAAGTGGAAGAGAATCGCGAGCAGATTCTCCTTTCAAAGCGGCTGGCCACTATCTGTACCGATGTGCCCATCGCCTTGGACTTGGATGCCCTCGAACGTTCGCAACCCGACGAGGAAGCACTGCGCGTGCTCTTCGAAGAGATGGAGTTTCGCACCTTGGCCGGTAGGGTGTTGGGAAAGTCGACGCCTGCCCCTCCCACCCTCGACCCTTTGCCTTTATTTGCCAACGAACCGATCTTGGAAAAGGCCGATTTGGCTGCGAAAATCCCGACCGAAGGTGCAGACGATGCCGAAAAACGGATTCTACGAGGCTTAGAATCCGTGCCTCACGACTATCAATTGGTTGATAACGAGGTCGGTATTGTGGATTTAGTTCAAAAACTACTTACATCCGAAATCTTCGCAATAGATACCGAAACCACGCATATCGAACCCATGCAGGCCGAACTGGTGGGGATGAGCTTCTCGTTTGCCCCCGGCGAGGCTTTTTATGTTCCGGTGCCGGCCGACGAAGCCGAGGCACGTAGCTTGGTGGCGCGCTTTGCTCCGGCTTTGGAGCGAGAGGCATCTACCAAGGTGGGACAGAACATCAAGTACGACCTCATAGTGCTGGCACGTTACGGAGTGCAGGTGAATGGTCCGCTATTCGACACGATGTTGGCCCATTACGTGCTGCAACCCGAGCTGCGGCACGGAATGGATTACTTGGCAGAAGTCTATTTGGACTATCGTACCATCCGCATTGAAGAGCTCATCGGCCCGCGAGGAAAGAAGCAGCTGTCCATGCGCGACCTTTCGCCTGAGGAGGTCTACCGCTATGCCTGCGAAGATGCCGACATTACCCTTCAGCTCAAGACCGTGCTCGAGGCGGAACTGAAGCAGAAGGAGGCCGAACGCTTGTTCTACGACATAGAAATGCCTCTTGTGCCGGTCTTGGCCGCTATGGAGCGCAACGGTGTCTTGCTCGATGTCGAAGCGTTGAAGCAGTCTTCGCAAAGTTTTACCGCTCGGCTCGAGGAGCTTGAAGAAAATATCTATCGACTGGCCGGAGAACGTTTCAATGTATCCTCGCCCAAGCAAGTGGGCGAAGTCTTGTTCGAGAAGCTGGGTATACCCACCAAGGCCAAGAAAACCACGAAGGGACAGTATTCCACTTCCGAAGAAATATTGGAAAGTGTCAAATCCAAGCATCCCATCGTAGGCGAAATCCTGGAACATCGCAGGGTGAAGAAGTTGCTGAGCACCTATATCGACGCCCTTCCCCAGTTGATAAACCCACGTACGGGGCGGGTACACACTTCGTTCAACCAAGCGGTTACCGCCACAGGACGCCTCAGTAGCAGCAATCCCAACCTGCAAAACATACCCATACGCAAGGAAGACGGAAAGGAACTGCGAAAGGCTTTCATTCCCGATGAGGGGTGTTTGTTTTTCTCGGCCGACTATTCGCAAATCGAACTGCGTATCATGGCCCACCTAAGTGAAGATGCCCAGATGATAGATGCCTTTCGCAGTGGTCACGACATCCATGCTGCCACGGCGGCAAAGATTTACAAACAGCCCATTGAACAGGTGGATTCGGACATGAGGCGCAAGGCCAAGACGGCCAATTTCGGCATCATCTACGGCATATCGGTCTTTGGTTTGGCCGAGCGCATGGGGGTGGATCGAAAGGAAGCCAAGGAGCTTATCGACGGCTATTTCTCCACCTACGGAGCTGTAAAGCAATATATGGATCGTAGCATCGAGGAGGCTCGCACACGGGGCTTTGTCGAAACGATTTTTGGCCGCAAACGCTACCTGCCCGACATAGCTTCGCGCAACGCCGTGGTGCGCGGGTATGCCGAACGTAATGCCATAAACGCACCCATTCAAGGCAGTGCCGCCGACATCATCAAGGTAGCCATGGTGCGCATTCACCGCCGCTTTTTGGCCGAAGGAGTGCAGGCCAAGATGATACTGCAAGTACACGACGAATTGAACTTCAGCGTGCCCCCGGCGGAGAAAGAGCAAGTAGAACGCATCGTGATAGAGGAAATGGAAAATGCTTACCGCATGTATGTACCGCTCAAAGCCGATTGCGGTTGGGGTGCAAACTGGCTGGAGGCACATTAGGTTATAAATTGAAATCAAAACTCAGGGGCAGGCTGTTGGTAGTCTGCCCCTGAGTTTTTCGAGGCTTGAGAACCAACGGTGTAGATGAAAGAATAAGGCCTAACAATCTTTAACCTGCTTGTGAATGGTCGTGAAATGCTTTTGTTTTCTGTCTTTTTGTCCTGAATTTCCTTTCTCTGTGTTGGGTGTGTAGTGAAGTTCGCTCATTTGGTTTTCATATTGATTGTACTGTTTTGTCGTGTGTTTGAGAGACACAGCTGAAAAGGGCGACAAGGGTTTTTTCAATGAAAAAAAGGCCTACCTTTGCAGTGCTTTTAAGAAAGCCCTGCCGGAATGTGGGTTGAGTGAAATGCTCGCTACAAACCGTTAGGAGAAGAATAAAGGCCTGTCGCGAGACACGCACAAGTAGAAATACAAGCAAAAATCTCTCATAAATATTCTCATTTTAAAGTTAAACCTGTGTCTCTGCGAAGAGCTGCAGGTTTGTTTCTTTTATACCCTCTGCAATAGGTGTTTGAGTCGATGTTGCCGAGTATTTGTTGATCCGATGGTACGTGTTTGGAGCGGTCGAGCGAAGTGTTTAGTATCCCTTCGGTGAATGTTTGCACGGGTCGAGTGAAGTCTTTACTTGTGACAAGTGCAGCATGGGTGTTGTTCGGACGAAAGGGATGGCACTTCGGTTGCAAGTGTTTGAATCGGTGGGGTCGAGTATCTGTATGTGTCCCGATCGCAGCCTGCGAATGCCTTGATATATGTTCGTGCCGGGTTTGGCAGATGTTTGTATACCCCCTTGTTTGCATCTTATGTGAGCTGTGGTGGACGCTTGTGCTTGGCTTGACATAGCTTCGTGCCGACTTGGGTGAGTAGATAGCCTAAAAAACAACTCCTCCTGCCACTCTTTCGAGCGACAGGAGGAGTTCGTATGTAGACCGATTGTGGTCGGTTTGTTACTTGTAAATCTGTACGGGCAGTTCTCCCTTCAATGCGCCGAGTGCATTCAGGGCCAACGCTTCCATTTCATCTTCACCGGGGTAGACATGCACCGGGGCTATGAATTCGATGCGAGGTTGCAAGCGTTCGATAAGGTAAGGCGAACGGGCGATACCTCCTGTAATCAAGATGGCATCCACCTTGCCACAGAGTGCGGCTCCCATGGCACCGATGGCTTTAGCCACGTTATAGATCATGGCATCCAGCACGAGTTTGGGCTTTTCCTCTCCGGCCAAAGCGGCGTTTTCGACCGCAAGCATGTCGGTAGTGCCCAAATGTGCGGCTACTCCCCCATGACCGGCAAGAAGCTTTTTCACCTCTTCGTGGGTGTATTGTCCACTGAAACACAAATCCACCAATTGACCCGCAGGCAGCGTTCCGGCTCGTTCGGGCGAGAAAGGTCCATCTCCATCGAGTCCGTTGTTCACGTCGATGGCGCGTCCACCTTGGTGAGCTGCCACGGTGATACCTCCTCCCAGGTGACAAACTATCAAGTTCAGGTTTTCGTAGCTTGTATTGTGCTCACGGGCATAGC
>JAXFUC010000028.1:0-2521 GCA_034176395.1 Bacteroides sp.
GAGCGACTGTTTTCCAACGTACTTCCCGAGAATGTATTACCCATGCTTTACGAAGCGGCTTGCCGTCACAATCTGCCCATACTCAGCTACGATGGCGAGTATGTCGTTACAGAGCTGGCGGGAGATGGCTTTGTGGCCAAAGAGGCTTTCCTTAACCGAATGAAGGTGAAAGAGGTATCTCGGTTCCTGGATGCAGTGCCCCGCCCTGTTCCCAAATGCCTCATCGTGGGTGAGCCGGAGCGATTGATACCCGTAGAATCCGAGCTCAGAATGCTGTTGCAAGGACAAATCAATGTGTTCCGTTCGGAACCCTATTTCTTGGAATTGGTGCCTCAAGGGGTCGATAAGGGACTTTCACTGGCCATCCTCATGGACCGAATCGGCATTAAACGGGAAGCTGTCGTGGCCATAGGCGATGGCTACAACGATCTGAGCATGATTCAGTTTGCCGGTTATAGTGTGGCCATGGGCAATGCACAGGAACCTGTGAAGTTGGCTGCTGATGAAGTGACCTTGAGCAACGACGAAGACGGGGTGGCTGTGACTGTGGAAAAGCTGTTCCCCTTTGTTACAAAGAAATGAAGCACCGAACGACTTGAGTGGTGTCGTTGGCCTGTCCCGATAGCCTATTCAAGGAAACTTTATGCTGTGAATCCGAGGCTCGCCCAATGAGGTCAAACCGATGGGGCCGATTTGTTCGTAGCTTCGTTGTGAAAGATAAACAGCCGGCTCACTCTTAGGAGTGAGTCGGCTGTTGTGCATTGAGCAGCGAACCGGCTCAGATGCTTTGTTCTATGTGCCAAACAAAGGCTCGCAACCCCAGACGTTCGGACTTCCGGTCGATGGCTTGCAGTGCTTGTAGAAGAGGGGCTACCCGATGGTCCTCGACTACGGCAAGGATAGACGAGCACATGGAAGGCCAGGCATGGCTGCCATAGTGGGGTTCTCCCGTGCTACTACCACGCCCCTGCACGCGTTCCAGGTAGGTGAATCCTCGGCAGTTGAGGCGGTCGAGCGTGGCCACCACGTTTTCGTGGTGGGCCTGATCGTATGTGATGAGTACGGACTTCATAATGTTTCTTCGGTTAAATATGGATTATTGCTTTTTGATGAACTCGTCCTTATGAGCCTGGAAATATTCGTCCAAGCTACGTTGTTGGCGCATCTTGCGACGACGGTTCTTAACACCCACACCGGCAAATACACAGTAGAGGGTTGGGATGAGAATCAAGGTAAGCACCGTTGACACTGTCAATCCTCCGATAACTGCCACGGCCATGGGACGCCACATTTCGGCACCCTCGCCCGAACTTACGGCCATCGGGATCATACCGAGGATGGTTGTGGCGGTAGTCATCAGTACCGGACGCAGGCGGCTCTTGCCGGCCGTAACCACCGAGTTAAGGATGGCTATGCCACGTTCCCGACACAGGGTGATGTAGTCAATCAGCACGATTCCGTTCTTTACCACGATACCGATCAACATGATGCCTCCCAATAAGCTCATTACACTCAGTGTGCTGCCGGTGAAGAAGAGTCCCATCAGTACACCGCTGAAGGCAAAAGGCAGAGAGAACATGATGATGAAGGGATATGTTAACGATTCGAATTGTGCAGCCATGACAATAAACACCAAGATTACGATGAGAACGGCCAAAGTGCCCAAGTCGGCAAACGACTCTTGCTGGTCTTCGAACGATCCGGCCACTTGGATATTGACCCCATCGGGTACTTCCATCGTGTCGATGATTTGTTGTCCGGCAGCCACCACATTGCCCAACGGAGCTCCCGAGATAACGGCCGATACGGTGACGATGCGTTCGCGGTCTTTGCGCTCAATGGTTGGGGGCGAGAAGCGTTCGACCACCGTTCCCACTTCTTTGACACGCACGGGTTGACCCTTGGGCGTGTAGATGAGGATGTTTTCGATGTCTTCCAAGGAGGTGCGGAATTCGGGGGCATAACGCACACGGATGTCATATTCTTCACCGTCTTCTCTATAACGCGAAGCAATGGATCCGTTGATGCGATTGCGTAGGTACATGCCGGCAGTGGAGAGGTTCAGCCCATGCAAGGCCAGTTTCTCGCGGTCGAAATCCACTTGATATTCGGGTTGGTAGGCACTGCGACTGATGTTTACTTCCGATACCCCCGTCACGGTGAGCAACCGACGTTTCAACTCGGTGGCCAGGCTGTCGGTGGCACTCATGTCATAGCCGTAGATCTCGAAGTCGGCCGTCGACTGTCCTCCCATACCGCTGTTGGTTCCTCCCAAGATAACTTGTGTCTTGACAAAGTCGGGGTAGTGTTTCAGATCTTCCCGCATCTCATCGCAGACTTTGGCCAAGGTTACGTCGCGTTCGCCGGGATTCACCAAATTGATGTTGAAGGAGATGATGTGCGAACCATTCTCTCTCATCGAGGCCCATGTGTTGTCCGAATCGGCTTGCCCCACGGTGTAGTTGCACACTCTCATGGCTGTTCCGTAGCGTTTCACCCATGTCTCGGATAGTTCTGAGGC
>JAXFUC010000029.1:0-9833 GCA_034176395.1 Bacteroides sp.
ACTATCCCATAGGCAACGAGCGTCCCGAAGAGGGAACGGTGAACCTGGCCTTGGGACTGGGTAAACATATTGTCGACGGAGGCACCACCTTGAGATTTTCGCCCCACCATCCCACGCGTGTGTTGCAAACCAGCGAAGTGAAGTTGGCCCTGCGCGAAACCCAAACACAATTCTGTGCTTTGGATTTGAAACAGCCCGACCGTGGTTTTTCCATTGACGATGGGTTCAATCTGCTTCATCTACCCATCAAAGAAGCCGAGGCCGACGGTGCCTTGCGCTACATCGCTTCGACCTATGACGCCGCCAACGACGTGATTCGCGACGGACTCTACCCCGGTGGACGAAAACTCATCACCTTCTCCAACATCTTGAATCATGAAGTTTTTCCTCTGGCACGCCTGTTGCGGCTGGCTCTCGACCACGGGGCACAAGAGATGCGGCGACCCGTGGAGATTGAGTTTGCCGTCAACCTCAATCGCGAGCACCCCGGCAAAGACACGTTCTACTTATTGCAGATTAGGCCCATTGTGGACACTAAGGACGTGTTGACCGAAGACTTGAGTCTCATTCCCGAAGACCGACTGCTGTTGCGTTCCTTTAACTCCTTGGGGCACGGCGTGGTGGCCGATGTGTGCGATTTCGTCTATGTCAAGACGCAAGACTACAGCCCGGCCAACAATCCCTTGATCGCTGCCGAAATAGAGGCTTTGAATCGCCGTTTTTTGGACCAAGGGCAAAGCTATGTGCTCGTAGGCCCGGGACGCTGGGGCAGTAGCGATCCTTGGCTGGGTATCCCCGTGAAGTGGCCACACATCTCGGCCGCCAAAGTGATTGTCGAAGCCGGACTGACCAACTACCGCATAGATCCCAGTCAAGGCACCCACTTCTTTCAAAACCTTACCTCGTTTGGCGTGGGCTACTTCACCATCAATACCTTCATCGGACAAGGCAGCTACAATCAAGCCTTTTTGGACGCCTGTCCGGCGGTGTACGAAACTCGGTTTCTGCGCCAGGTTCGCTTCGATTCGCCCTTGGTCATCAAAATGGACGGACGGAAGAAAACCGGCGTGGTGATGCCGCCTTCGGTTTAGGGACGTGAGAGGACGAGGGAAGATTGCGACGGAGGAACTGCTGAACTCGGTGTGTTTGGTCTGCATTCGGGGTACAAACACTTTTCAGGCCGACTGTCCACACTTACCGCTCGAAGTGTCCACACTTACCGTCCGAAGTGCCCATACTTTGCCGCCGAAGTGCCTGCACTTTTCATGCTGAGCACGGCTACCCATCCGAACGGATGTAAACCGTTGAGGATGGATGAGAAAAGCCCCGCGGACGATTGTCGACCACCGAGGTTTTATTTACATTTGCTTCTGCCTTACCAAGCTTTGAATCTTTCATGAAACAACACGAACGACTTACCATCGACCGTTGGACACCTGCCGACCGACCTCGAGAGAAGATGATGGAAAAAGGCAGCTCCGCATTGAGCGATGCCGAGTTGCTGGCCATACTCATCGGCTCGGGCAATCGCCACGAAAGCGCGGTGGAGCTGATGCGTCGCTTGCTCGATGCCTGTGGCAACAACCTCAACACCCTGGCCAAGTGGCCGCTGCAACGATTTTCTCACTTCAAAGGTATGGGGCCGGCCAAAAGCCTCACCATCATGGCTGCACTCGAAATTGGCAGACGGCGCAACGCTCAGCAGGCTGCTGCCTGCGAACGGATTTTAAGCTCCAAAGATGCTTACGACTTGCTGGCTCCCCACCTATCGGACCTGCCCCACGAAGAATGTCGCCTCCTATTGCTCAATCAAGCCGGACGAGTCATCGACCATCTGCGCCCCTTTGTGGGAGGGTTGGACAAGACGGCCGTCGATGTGCGTATCCTCTTGCGGGAGGCACTGCTGCGCAACGCCACGCAGCTGATCTTGGCACACAATCATCCTTCGGGACAAACCACCCCCGGCGAGGACGATCTGCAACTGACTCGCCGACTGAAACAAGCCTGCGATGCCCTCAGCCTACGCCTGACCGATCACCTCATCATAGGCGATGGCCGCTATCACAGTTTTGCCGATAGCGGCATGCTTTAACTCTCCTCTCCATGGGTGGTTGGTGGCTTGGGAACTCTATCGTGCTCACCCGTCCCGGTCAATGCCCAAGGCTCCGAGAACGAGCCTTGCACATACGGCTTTTATCGTTATATTTGCGGCATACAATCAATAGACAATCACCATGCAAAAGATAGAAATAGAAGAGAAAATCGTGGCAATGCTCAAGACCGTTTACGACCCGGAAATTCCGGTGGATGTGTACGAATTGGGCTTGATCTACAAAATAGACCTCTCGGACGAGGGCGACCTCACCATCGACATGACCTTGACTGCCCCCAACTGTCCGGCTGCCGATTTCATCGTGGAAGACGTTCGCCAGAAAGTCGACTCGGTGGAGGGTGTGCGCTCGACGACCGTCAATCTGGTGTTCGAACCCGAGTGGAGCCGCGACATGATGAGCGAGGAAGCGCAGTTGGAGCTGGGATTTCTCTAATCTCGTAGCTCCTTCACCGGGACGAATCGCCCCTTCTTCTTATCCCTTACTCGGTTGAACTTGGCACCTTTTGCAAAACCTATGAATATGAAAAACGTCTACTTCCTTTCCGATGCCCATTTGGGCTCGAGAGCCATTCCCCATGGGCGTATGCACGAGCGACGGCTGGTGAACTTCCTCGACAGCATCAAAGACAAGGCGGCGGCCATCTACCTGCTGGGCGATATGTTCGACTATTGGTACGAGTTTCGCCATGTGGTGCCCAAAGGATACACACGTTTCCTGGGCAAACTCTCCGAGCTTACCGATCGAGGGGTGGAGGTGCACTTCTTCCCGGGCAACCACGACTGGTGGTGCGACGACTACCTCACCGAGGAATGTGGTGTCATCATCCATCGCAGCCCCCAAACCCTCGAAATCATGGGAAAGGAATTCTATCTGGCTCATGGCGATGGCTTGGGCGATCCCGACAAACGATTTGCTTGCTTGCGTCGCCTCTTCCACAGTCGTCTGCTGCGCCGCCTCTTTTCCATGATACACCCTCGCTGGAGCGTGGAGCTGGGATTGAGTTGGGCCAAGCACAGCCGCATGAAACGCAAAGAAGGCCGAGACCCCGACTACATGGGCGAACATAACGAGTACCTGGTGACTTACACCAAGAATTATCTCAAGGAGCATCCCACCATCAACTTCTTTCTCTACGGCCATCGGCACATAGAGTTGGATCTCATGCTCACCTCCACGGCTCGCATACTTATTTTGGGCGATTGGATCAACTACTTCTCCTACGCGGTTTTCGACGGTGAGCATATGTTCCTTGAAGAGTTTGTCGAAGGGGAAAACTAACGAATTAAGTAAGATGAAACATTTCTTTTTACGCCTATGGGCTTTGGTGATGGGTTTGGCGGTGATGCTGCCTATATGGGCCGATGAACCGTTGCGCATTGCACATGGTCCTTATTTACAGAATGTGAGTGAATCCGAAGCCTCGGTGGTATGGGTGACCAATAAGCCATCGACGGCTTGGCTGGAGTTGGCTCCCGACGATGGAACGCATTTTTATGACACGAAGCGAGAGCGGTTGTACGACGTGACCAATGGGCTGGTGCGGAGGGATAGTATCCACGTGGTTCATATTCGGGGATTGAAGCCGGGTACTCGTTATCGCTATCGAGTGTATGCTCGCGAGGTGGTGTCCTATGATAGTTTCCGATTGGTTTATGGCTCTTATGCTGCCACCAATGTGTACAGTGAGCAACCGCTGACGTTTGTGACCAACGATGCCCGCAAGTCTCGAGTGAGTTTTGCTGTGGTCAACGATATTCACGAGCGGAGTGAGGAGATACCCACGCTCTTCGGACGGCTGCCGAAGAAACCCGACATGGTCTTCTTCAATGGCGACATGGTGAGCTTCTTTCGCAACCAACGTTCGATCTTTGCCGATTTCATGGACGCTGCCGTGTCTACGTTTGCCAAGGAAACGCCTTTGTACTACGCTCGGGGCAATCACGAAACACGTGGACTCTATCCCGAGCATTTTCAACGTTACTTCTCGCCGGGCGATAGGCGGCTCTATTCTTGTTTTCGCAATGGGCCGGTCTGTTTTGTCGTTTTGGATTCGGGCGAAGATAAACCCGATAGCGACATCGAGTACAACAGTCTGGCCGATTACGATAGGTATCGCACCGAGCAGGCCGAGTGGCTGAGACAGGTGGTGGAATCGCCCCTCTATAAGGAAGCATCGTTTCGCGTGGTGGTGTGTCACATTCCTCCCATTGCCGACGAGGAACGGATGTGGCACGGGCAGCGTGAGGTACTCCACAAATTTGTTCCTCTACTCAACGCTTCGGGAGCGGATTTGATGCTCTGCGGGCATTTGCATAAGTATCTCTACAACCCGGCAGGAACGAACGAGGAAGTGGGGTTTCCTGTGGTGGTCAACTCGAATACGGATGTTTTGATGGGTGAGGCCGACGAACGGGAACTGCTCATCACCATTCGCAACCGAGAGGGAAAAACGGTGGTACAGCACCGATTCGTGCGCAAGTAGTCCCCTGTAAATGGAATGGTACAAAGGCAATAGGCCGAGGTCGTGGTACGATGGGAGCACGCCTTCGGCCTTGATTCGTTGTGTGGGGAGCGATAGGGCAAGATGGGGAAGGACAATCGTCCCTCTGCGATGAATGGGTGTTTGTTTCCTTAAAAACTTGGGATGATGGGTGGAAAGCGTTACCTTTGTTCTTACCATTCAACAACCACACAATCATGAAAATAGGATTTGACGGAAAGCGAGCCGTGCAAAACCATACCGGGTTGGGCAATTACAGTCGCTACGTGATGGAGGCTTTATGCCTTCGGGCTCCGCAAAACGAATATGTACTTTTTGCACCTCGGCAACAAGTCAATACTCGATTGGAGGCATTACAGAAGCGATTTGCACAGCTGATTACGGTGTTTCCCGACACGTGGATCGGGCGAAAGCTCTCCGCTTGGTGGCGTGTTTGGGGAGTGACCTCTCAGCTGTCACGCGAGGAGGTGGATGTGTTTCATGGGTTGAGCAACGAACTACCGCTCAATATCTCAAGTGGCAACATCCCTTCGGTGGTGACGATGCACGATCTCATCTTTTTACGTCATCCTGAGTTCTATGGCCGTGCCGACCAAGCCATCTGTGCTTTCAAAGCGCGGCAGGCCTGCCGAAAGGCCGATGTGATTATCGCCATCAGCGAATGTACCAAGCGCGATATAATGCATTATTACGGTACCGATCCCACCAAAATTGAGGTGGTGTATCAAGGATGCGACCCTGTGTTCGGGGAGATGCCGAGCCCGGAGGCCTTGGCCGATGTGCGTTGCCGTTACGATTTGCCGGCTCGTTTTGTGCTCAATGTGGGTAGCATCGAGAAGCGCAAGAACGTGCTGTTGGTTGTCAAGTCCTTGTCTTCACTGCCCGAGGAGGTGCATCTCGTCATTGTAGGTAAGCACACGCCCTATACCGATGAGGTGGTGGCCTATGCTGCTTCACATGGACTGAGCCATCGGGTGCGCATTCTGCACAATGTTCCCTTTGGCGACCTACCGGCATTTTATCGTTGTGCCGAGGTGTTTGTTTATCCCTCTCGCTACGAGGGATTCGGTATTCCCATTCTGGAGGCCCTTGAGTCCGAGGTACCTGTGGTGGCTGCCACCGGTTCGTGCTTGGAAGAAGCCGGCGGTCCCGACTCGTGCTATGTACATCCTGACGATGTGGAAGGCATGGGGCAGATACTCAGTCGCTTGCTGTCTTGCCCCGAGGAGCGTCGGCGAATGGCCCAAGCGGGCAAGATCTATGCACGTCGTTTTCGAGCCGACGAGCATGCCGAACGGTTACTGGCCGTCTATGAACGAATAAAAAAGATTAATGCCTTTTGAGGAATTCCCTTAACGATCATCCCCTTTTTACTTATGAAAGAACGTGTTCTCATCGACTTGGAGCGTAAGCGTTATCCATATTCCGGATTAGGCTATTACTGTCGTTGTTTGGAAGAAGGGCTTTGCTCTTGTCCCGAAAAACTGCCTCATTTGGCTTTCTACAACGGTGAACCTTGGTCGGGAAAGAAGATACATTCCTTTTCTCCACTGCACAAGATACTGAATCTTGCACCTCGAAATTATAAGGTGCTTCATCTTACCCATCAGGGGCAACGATACTTTCGCCAATGCTTTGGCGAGAAACGCATCGTGACCTTGCACGATTTGAACTTCGTTTACGAGAATCTTATACCTCGCCGTTATAACCGTTGGTTGAGGAATGCACGTCGCAATTTGAATCGTGCCGATGTGATTGTTTGCATTTCGCATTTCGTCAAGCAGTCGCTCATGGACAACCTCCATCTGTTTCAACTCAAGTCCGATGTGCGCATCGAGGTGATTTATAACGGCATTCATTTGGAGCAGGGCGAAAGTAGTCCTTTTGTCGCCGGTCACAACCTTACCAACGTACCCTACTTGCTTTGCATTGGAGTGCTCGAAGAGAAAAAAAATCAAGAGGCTCTGCTGAAGATGCTCACCCATCTCCCCGAGGCATACCATTTAGTATTGGTTTATTCTTCGGGTCGAGCCGATTACATTGCACGTGTTCAGTCGTTGGTAGATAGGCTGAGGTTGCGCGATAGAGTGCATTTTTTTTCCAACATCGAACGCAGTCAGAAGACCGATTTGTTGAACCACTGTCGAGCTTTGGTTCATCCCTCCACGGCCGAGGGATTCGGCATCCCGCCGGTCGAGGCCATGAGTTGCGGCAAACCAGTATTCTTGAGTACCCACACCAGTTTGCCCGAGGTGGGTGGTCCACACGCGTTTTACTTCCCCCACGATTTCGATCCTCAGGGCATGGCCGATGCACTGCTCCAAGGTCTTCAAGCCTACGATACCGACCCTTCCTATCCCGAGCGACTTTGCGAGTGGGCGCAACGCTATGACTATCGCCGCATGAGCGAGGAATACTATCGTTTGTACGAGGAGGTTTTGAAATCGGCAGAATAAAATCGTGGGCATCTTGACGCTTAGTCATGATGCCCACGATTCTTTGGAGGTAGACGCGAAGCGGCGGCTTGTTCTACTTTTTGGCATACAACACCGGGTTCAGAGCCGGGTCGTTGTACATCTTCATTTGCTTATACACTTTCATATACTTACGCCCGGCTTCGATGTCGGCCAACAATCGGTCGATGGCTGTCGAAAGGTCGGTACGTTGTTCCAACAAGATGTTGAGCTTGGTGCGGCATTGTTCACGATGCTCTTCGGTGGTGTCGGTGCGATCCACTTCTTGCTGCATATGGTAGATTTTCAGGGCCAGAATGGAGAGTCGGTCTACGGCCCAAGCCGGGCTTTCGGTATTGATGCTGGCATCGGGCAGAGCCACCACCTCTTTGTACTTGTCGAGGAAATAGCTGTCGATAAGCTCCACCAGGTCGGTGCGGTCTTGGTTGGACTTGTCGATGCGACGTTTCAACACCAAGGCTTCGGCCGGATCTATTTGTGGGTCGCGAATGATGTCTTCAAAATGCCATTGCACGGCATCGATCCAGTTCTTCAAGTAGAGATAGTATTCGATGGTCTTGAGTTCGTAGGGGTTGTTCATCGAGGCATCCACACTGTCGGTGATGTGGTAGTCGAGCACCGAGCGATTGAAAATCTCGTTGCAGAGCGTGCTAAATGTCATCATAACGTTCGATTTTAAGGGTGTATATCCACGGGCAAAACTATGGATTATTTCACAGATGTCAAGCCCTCGGGGCGTTTTTATTCTTACATTTGCGCTATTCACCTCAAACTCCGTACGCCTATGCGTTTGCTTGTTGACGATAAGATACCTTACATCCGCCCCGCACTCGATCGCCTTCCGGCCGAGGTCGTCTATCTTTCGGCTCCGGATTTTACACCCGATGCGGTGAGAGAGGCCGATGCTTTGTTGGTGCGTACTCGCACTCGCTGCGACCGCTCCTTGCTTGAAGGCAGTCGGGTGTGCTTCATTGCTACGGCCACCATCGGGCACGATCACATAGATGCCGAATATTGCCGAAGTCAGGGCATTGAATGGACGAATGCTCCGGGCTGTAATGCGGCCTCGGTGTGTCAATACGTGGTGTCGGCCCTGTTGTGGTGGAGTCGCTGCCGAGGGCGAAGCCTGCGAGGACTGCGCCTGGGTGTGGTGGGTGTGGGGCATGTGGGACGTTTGGTGGCCGAGGCTGCTCGCGAGCTGGGCATGGAGGTCTTGCTCAACGATCCCCCACGCCAACGAGAGGAAGGTGAAGGCTTCGTGGGGTTAGACGAGGTAGCCACGCAGTGCGATGTCCTTACTTTTCACGTACCGCTGACCACGGAGGGGCCGGATGCCACCCATCACTTGGCCGACGAATGTTTTCTTGCCGGCTTGCACCGTCGCCCTTTGCTCATCAATACCTCTCGTGGTGAGGTGGTCGATGGATCCGCTCTGCACCGAGCACTCGATGCCGGATGGGTGAGAGATGCCGTGCTCGATGTGTGGGAATACGAGCCGAAGATCGATCTTGCTTTGCTTGATAAGGTCTTCTTAGGTACGCCCCACATTGCCGGATATTCGGCCGATGGCAAGGCCAATGCCTCCCGCATGGTGCTGGAGGCTATTTGTCGACGATGGGGGTGGACCGTGCCCGGCGAGGTATTGCCGCCCGATCCACCGGTGATAGACATACATGCCGCTTCGTGGGAAGAAGCTGCATTGCAGGCATACAATCCACATTCCGATAGCTTGGCCTTGAAATCTCATCCTGAGGATTTCGAGCTGCTACGGGGGCATTATCCGCTTCGCCGAGAACTCCGGGCCTATCGGCTGCATCTTGTTCCCCGGGTCGAATGAGGAGCGATGGGGCGTTTCGCTGTTTGCTGCCCGTGTAGCTGTGTCCCAACATAGAAGTCGGCAACAATTGTCCCGATGAATGGGAGGACAAGTTTTTGTAGTAGAGACGAATAAAACAAATCCTCTTCTTGCCGGCATACTGCAAAAAGAGGATTTCCCCACGCCATATAGCATGACGCGAGAAATGTTAACTCATTCTCGTTCACCCTACTTAGTTTTCCAGACTTTATCGGTGAGAATCAGTTAAACACTTTCGTGTAATTTTTCCCGTAATGTTTTGCATTCGCTGTCCAAATGCTTTGCAAAGGTGTGAAAAAGATGTGACACTAAAGTACAAATGTCGAAGAAAATAAGCCGATGAGTTTTGCCACACGCCAAACATCCCTTTGCAACGGAGGTTCTCAAACCATCAAGTAATCGACTACTTTGGGTGATTCTTTCAATGAAATGATTTACTTGATGTGCAAGGGCGATGGGTTGCGGCGATATGCGACATTCGGTGGAAGACCTATCAAAGTGTCGTTAGTCGTGTCCTTGTTTTTGCCGAGGTGGCATAAAGAAAAGAGGCCGTGCCTCGATTTTACAATCGTGCACGGCTTCTGTGAGTTGTATAGACTATTTGTGGTAGGCTTAGAAATTGGCTTTGTCCACATCCCACCACAAACGTGTGGCAATGTTGTCTTTGTCTTTTCCCCCCAAGATCTTATAACCGCCTTCTACGCCGGCAGCGTTGTTGTTCTTCTCATCACGAGTAAACGGCATGCGGCGAATACCCAAATTGGTCAGCTGGGGATAAGAGCTGCGGTTTTCCACAATGGGGAATAGTTTGGGGTAGCCCGTGCGCCGATATTCGCTCCACGCTTCCTGTCCTTCGGGGAAGTTGGCAATCCACTTCTGAGTGATAATCT
>JAXFUC010000030.1:0-24444 GCA_034176395.1 Bacteroides sp.
TACATCATATCGAATAAAAGAAACAAGAAAAATTATCAATAACAAGTAATGTATAACAAACTTTTTGTACCTTTGCAGCACTCAACCAAAGTGGTATACTTTTAGATTATTATCTGGTATACTTTTGCGTTATCATTTACACCCTTGTAAAGCGGTAGTCGTAATTACATACATATTGGGATTCTTGTTTCCACCCTCCAGTCCTTTTGTATTACCCAAATTGTATTTAGAAGAATAATCATAGCTATTATGGAAAGTCGTCCCATTATTTACCATCATAAAGCCTCTATTTGCATTATTGCTTCGGTTTTGTCCTTTGTAATCGCTGTTCAAAGAGGCTTCAATATACATCATCGGATACTGAGTGATCGAGATTTGTTCGAAATAATTATGTTGATCTCTATGACGGATCGTAAAGGTGATGTGATAGGGAGTATAATCGAAATTACTCTTGTCATCATCACCAGTTCTATTCTTCAAATTATGCGTAAAAGTGATGGAGTTGTTCGATAGGCTAAAAGTATAGGGTCGACTATTGTCTTTATTGTCGTAATAAATACCATCAGCATTCGTCTGGTTGCTTATCAAGGTTTCCGTTGTCGATATCTCCGTCGTCAGATTCGGACGAGTTACGGTTACATTTACAAGCTCGCAAGCGTGGCTCGAAGCGTATGGAATATTCACCGAATTTCGGTTCTCCATTATCGTCTTCGAAAACCCGACTGTCAAGTAGCGTAAATCTAACATCTCCGCATTCACTTCACCTGTTCCCCAATTCAAAATGATATAGCTGGGATTTAATTCTATGGAATTCTCGGGACTAAAACTTCCGAGCATACCCACCGAGAGACGTATTTTATAGAAAGTATTTCTATCCAACTTCAAGCCATGTTCATTGACGGGAATTTTGTAGTAACATTTGCGAGATAGAGATTCACCTTCTTTTTTCCATGGAATCACTAACCGAATCATGGGGCTACGGCTACCGAGCGATTCGTTCCAATTCGAAGAGTATGAATAAAAAGGAATATGGTCATAAATATCAGAAGCTCCTTCCGAAACAGGAGTCAATTTTCGCGCCTCCCCTTCGTGATCGATAGAGAAATAATCGGCTTCGTTTGTCTTATACGGTACAGTTGATACGTCTATGGTTGCCTTCCTCACTACGTTATTTATCATAATATGCATCTGATCGAGCTGCGGGAACCATGTGGCACCGGCTTCATCCTTGATTCGATCTTTCACCGACACATTCAACTGAATCTTTGAGGCAGCACGGTAAAGCGACACGTTTCCGGAAGCCGTTTTACCATTGGTAGCCAAAGTGACAATCGCACTTCCATCCATTACGAACGATTTCTGTACACCTCCGTCGGCATTTGTGGTAAAACCATCGGCAACAATACTCAGTCCTTTCAAGGCCATCATATCGGTTTGACTGCCAATAGCCGTACCCTCAGGACGATTGGCAATGACATAGACCTGGCAGGTAGAACTATTACCAAAGAGTGCACTCTTCTTCTCTATGGGTAGTTTCAAACGAATATCCGTTGTACCATTGGCACTTACATTTAAGTTGACAGCGGAGAACACCGCATTCTCATTAGTTCTTCCATTGGGATAGAAGAAACAATCTATTGTTTGAATTTTATTTTCATTGAATTCATCCTCTCCCGCTGCCGTGGCACGCGTCACTAATCCCGTGTTACTAAGCCGTAGGACGAAGAACTCTTCATTTGAAGTAGAGGAATCTTCGTAGGGATCGTTGACACACGAACCCACAAACAAAACGACGAATATAAAAATGACTGTATCGTATACTGCTCTCATCAAGCTTTTCTTTATTGGTTATTCTTTTTGTATTAGCAAATAATCTTTCTTACCTGTACCATTGTCTACCAAATTTGAAATGGCGATGGTACGGGTTCCGACTTTCAACACAAAACGCAGCTTCGCTTTATTCACAACACCTGTACTTTCGCGGGTCGCCTTGATACGTAAAGTAGAAGGTACACCAACATTGCCACGTGTTGTAACCAAAGGACGACCATTCGAATCGGTGAGAAACTCTCCTTTCTCGTCTACAAAACCAAACGGAGAAGGATTATCCGCAGCACTCTCCACGGTTACCAATTCAGCATACCATGTGGCTCCTTTGGGAGTAGCCAAAGAGAATGTACATGTCAAAGGAACGTTATTCTCAGCCAACGTGATTTCAGCAGAATTCTTATCTAAAGATTCATATGTCCCGGAAGTCCATTCGATGTAATTATTCACGGTTAGAACGTTTGTAAAATCAACGACAGTCTCCAAAAGATTCCATTCTTTCACTGTGCAATTCAGCCCCAACGAAGCACCATAAACACCATGAATTTTGAAATTGTAAAGATGATTACGCAACACGTCATAACGTTCAGCCTTTGCTATTCCGTCTTCATACTTTTTAAATTCCAAGGCATCGCTGAATATATATTCCTTACCGTCTTTCTCCACCGTTACAGATAAAGAGGCCGGATCATTTCCTTGATTCCGATATTCGGTCAAATAGAATACGGAAGAATTGTTTTTCACTTCGAACGTTTTCTCCGTTGCTTGCAAAGAAGTAGTCAACGGATGTAAGCAAGCATCCAGATTCAAATCAATAGCTTGCTCCGCAGTGTCCCAGCCGGTGGGCAAGCAATGCCCGCCCTTGTTATAGCGATTGATGGAAACGCGCTTAAGAGTATAACCGCTCGCCACTACATCGTCCGCCAGACTGACATTCACTTTGGCCATGGAACGGAGCATATGGATGGTGCCTAAATCCTGCGTTTGCCCGGCAGCAAGAGTCAGGATTGTATTTCCCTTAACACCACACAAGGGAATGTATCGGGTATTATCGGAAGCATTGGCAGAGTACAATTGAAACTGTAGATTATCTAACGACGTAGTAGAGTTGACTGCCGGAGCATTGGCAAGTACCATGATTTTATAAGAAGCACCCGACCTCAGATTGTTTGCTTTCTTATCTACACGTCCCTTAAACAGATATAGGTTTTCTCTACTACGTGTCCACAACAAGTCGCCAACTTTTCCCAAATAGGTGTTGGTTGCGGCATCGAGCAATAGTACCTGAATGCTGGTTAAATCTATAAAATTGTCATAATATTCTTCAGTCGATTGTGGGGTGTAATTGCTCGGATTCCACGTTTCGCCACCGGATCTGGTGGTTACGTCGCGGGGCTGTATGGCCAATGCAAATGCTATATGAGCCGAGCCGCCACTTGTGTCGGCAATCCCTTCCTCTTCGGCACGACATGCCACAAGCCATGGGAATAAAATCGACAATAACGCACACACACCTTTCCCTTTCCACAACAGCGCAAGCGTTCCCTTTATATCCCTAAAGTTCCACATCATTCAATACTACTTTCCAACCATTGATAATAATTTGTGTACTCACCCAGCTTCCTCTGTCATCTAAGAAGAACACCAAATTGTATTCATCTTGACGGTCAAGATATTCTTGATCTTTCATCATTTCATTGTATTTTCCTTTCACCAGCAGTACATTGTCGATCAAAGGAATGGAAAGAATTTTTCTTCCCTTTTCATCGGTAACGGTAAGCACTGTGCGTTCGCTATGTTCTTTCAACAATCGCCCAACGGTAAATTCTGCCAATACGGTTGTAATGGTAGACTCGACAGCCCCTCCCTCGATGGTGGCTTTACCTCCATCAACAGAGAAAGGACGATAGACGATATTTCCCAATAAGAATGGGCGGTTATCGTGTCTCAAGACGCTATTGTCGTCGGTAATGGAAAAGCGAAATTTTCGTGCATCCAGTTGTTCACCCGACAGATTTTGCAATACCACCCGAATCACATTCGTATCTTTGATCAATGGTACCTCCACGGTATGTACCCCCTCTTCTACTGAAAGGACGAAACTCCCCATTCCATGGAAAAGGGGGTCTATTTCGGCAACGTAAGGCAATGCAACGTCCCTCTCTTTCTGAAGATTCATAGAGCAAATGAGCTCCTCGATTTTTGACACACCGGGTTTCATTTCGGGCACCTTGTACGACTTGTTCTTACCATTCAGCCCTCCCCAAACCACATAACGGTAGGAACCGGTAGGCAAATCAATCGGCATGTAATAATTGTCTTTGAGAATCGTCTCGTCGTTTTCGGTATAGCTCTTCACAAATGTTCCGTCTTCACTAAAAACATAGAAGGTGAGCGACTTCACCTCATGCTCAAAAGCATCGGCATACTTCATATTCATGTCATACCGAAAGGACAGGCGGTACTCGGGGGCACAATCACCCTCTTCATCATAGATCGTTCCACAAGAGACCAGTGCTGTCATCATAAACAAGCTTGTGACATACACTCCCAATCTATTGATGCAAAATGGTTGTTTCATCGTTCTGTATTAATAGTCTATTTCCCTTATTTTCACTATATATGATCCCCGGAGATACGGAGAAAGGATACTCAAACCAAGTGGGAAACATCAATGGTTTCCAAAATTTGCTTCTCTCTTTGCACCGAAGCAAAAGTGCTTTCCTTTAGAATTGAGTGACGAAAGCCTGCCGATAGTCTGACCTAACAGGCTTTCAGTCACTTCTGTTTCGATTATAAGGACATGCTATATCTCACAATCATTAGAGACCCAAATCCACATGCTGATTCACCACCTTGTATTTCAGGATTTCAATTTGAGCAGCAATGTATGAATGATCATCTTCCGGCTTTTCGGGAATAATCGGATTCTTGGGATCGTCCGGATTCGGAACCGGTGTGCCTAAACCATTGATAGACTTGATGGATAGTTTATACAAATGGTTACGGATGACACCGTATAATTTATGCTTGGCAGCAGCAGTAGAAGGAGTAATGGTAATATCCTCATTATGAACAATGGGAAGATAATAATAAGTCTTTCCATCCTTCCAATACTGTACGGTACGAGTCAGGTTTGTCAAATCGGTGGTTATTTCAGTATCTGCCCCTTGGTAAGTAGTACCGTCAACGGAAGTAAACACATTCATTCCATTCTTAAGAGCAATTGTAACTTTTGCTTCATAAGCTTTCTTTCCTTCTTTCGCTGAAACATCGTAAGTAAAGGTCAAATCATCTTTAGTCAATTTAATGTAAGTGTCAGTACCACCTGATTGCTTGTAATATTTATTGCCCAATTGTTTAGCCAACTCTTCGTTAAAACCGTCTTCCGTGTACAATGTACCAAGATACTTCACAAGAGTTTTAGCCTGGCCGGCAGTTTTCAAAGTTGCGGCAACAACAATCTGTGTAGGAGAATCTTGGTTGGTATTTTCCAAGCAATATCTATCTTCAGTCAATGCCTTAGCCGTGTTATAAGCATAATGCGTAAATGATTGGGTAGTGATAGGAGTTGCCCAATACGAACGACGATTGGCTGCATCATTCCACCACGTATCACCAATTGATGTGCCATAAGTTGTTTCCACCTTCTTTATCAAGTACGAAGTAGGATTCGTATTATCCAACCACCATCCTGTAATTTCGGCATTAATCTCCTTGGAAGCACCATCTACATTTACCTGCTTATTATGAGCAGTAGGATTAGTCTCTACTTTCATGTCTTCAGCTTGTGAGACCTTCACTTTTGCAACAACTTTCTCTACGGCAATCTTTACGGGATTTTGCTTTGCCTCGTCTTGCGTTTTCTTGATATTATCGGGTGTACAAGGAGTACCGATAACCAGCTTTCCATCCTTGACATAGACCGAATTAGACATCACAAAATTCTTTACAGTAATGTCCTTGCTATAATCGTGGTGTATAGCCTTCAGTTGTGTAAGAGTGGTATTTCTTGTAAGGGCATTTGTAACTTCTTGAGTCGGATTAAGAATAGCCACAATAGAAGTTGGATTCTTAATTGCATTGGAAAGTACAATCACCGGTGAAGAAACCTTGTCTACACTCCCAGCTGTTTCATTGTTCCAAGGATCTAACGTACCCGTGGTAAAGGGATCCGCCACCTGATGTTCTCCATCGAAAAACAAGAACGTAGCTTTCGTAACACCTACTTCAGCTTCCGTACCGGCTTCAAAACCGGCGGAACCGAAAGCTCTGGTTGAAGCGACATCACCCGACATCACTAATTTTACAGCCATAAATCGCTCTCCCTCAATGAAGCTGCTATTTTCATGGGCAGCATCTTTGGAACAAGCAGCAAAGGCAACGCCCACTAAGCTCACAAAAAAGAATTGTTTCATGTTCATACGTCAATTTAATTATTTAGAAATCATATAGTGTTTCAGTTTAGGAATTCCATCTGTTTCAAGGCCCGATCTGCCTCCGGCATATTTTCCTTTGCCGCTTGTTCAAAAAATCGCACAGCTTCTTTGAAGTTTTTAGTCAACGCAGCATACACACCTTTAGCATAGATAGCCTGCACGGAATTACCCGACTTGGCTATATAACCCGCAGCTCGTTTCAAATCACCCCGAATCATAGCTACATTGGCCGCATTGAGATTGGCAATTTCATCAGAGGGATACATTCGTACAGCCAGCTCGAAAAGGTCATTGAATTCCTCGCTACCGGCACTGTAACCATTTGCAGCCAAAAAGAATTCTTGCAGACTGAGCTTCTGAGGTTGAGTTTTTGCCATTCGTAGGATTTCATCCGGTTGACTGAAATTACGTATCACGTACTCAATGCGGTAGTCAGTGTGTCGCAAGGTCGGATAACATTTTGCCAGCAGGAAAGCATAATCTTCGGGATAATTCTTCTTTATCTTGTTCTCCTTTTCGTCTGCCTGCAGACTTGTATCGTCAATGATTGCAAGAATACCATTCTTACCGGACAGAGTGGAGGTCGCCACATAGGCGCGCAAACCATCCCAGTCCTCGGCTTCGTATGACATGGAGATTTGCGAGGGCGAGAAGTCATAGCGAGCACTGATGTAGGCCTTCAAGGCTTCGGTACGCAGACGTGCCAAACGGTCGTTCTGCATATAAGAACCTTCGGGCGAAGCATATCCCTTGATGGAAACTGCTGTAACTTGTATGTCCTTATCCAACTTAACAGAATCGATCGTGGCATTGATTTTAGAGAGTTCTGCTGTGTTGTTGAGATAATCGGGCAAAATCTCTGTTCTTGATACCGGGAAGTTGATGTATGCGGTACCTGACAATTCACGACTCTTCATCGCTTCCACTCGAGGAGATACAAAAACAACTTCAGGCTTATACACAAAGTAGTTACCTGCTTCATCCACAAACTCAGCACATATATTGCCACAACAACCGTAGTCTTGACGCTCTATAAGTAGTCGAGAGTTATCCATCCAAGCACTATAATCGCAAGTGTTTTTATACGTTAATACCTGTGGACAGCATTCCGCCCTCAAAACTGTTTCATCAGAACCGGTGATCATGGAAGAACCGTTGTTGCGCAGATAGTAATAGTAACGACGACGACCATAAATGCCGATGGAAGGAAGAGAAAGAGAATCATTGCCTTTCACGATGCGGGGCGTCAGAATGACAGCTCGGTTGGCCGCCACATCGAGCCTGGAGAGATCTATGTCCATGCTCAGCACCATCAGCATACCATTGCGTACCATTTTAAAGTTGGTCACACTGATGCCGGTTTGACTTTTCGCATTCGGAGAAAATCCCAACAATCCCCCGAGAACAATCAAAAGAAGTATATATCGTTTCATTTTGATGATAAAATTTTATTAGAAGTTATATACCATATTAATAGCAGCTTTGGTGGGGCCTAAATAATGATGAGTTTTACCCGTCTCCACACGTTTTCCGCATCCTCCGCACTTAAACTTATCATACTTGGCATATACATATCCCATTCCTATCTCCAATTCAAGGTTCCAACGTCTGTTCAAAACCCACGAGTGACCATAGGCGATGCCACCACCCACAAACCAGCCTTGCTGCCTATAACTCGAGAGTTCAGAGAAGTCCACTCCGAACAAACGAATACCGTTCTTCAAGTTTGCGAAGTTGTATGCTCCTCCTAGTGCATGAAAGCCTACGAAATGTCCAGCAAAGCGGTCACAAAACCAATAACGTGCCTCTGGCTGGAAGATCCAATGCTTCCATTTGCGCGAATGTGAGAATGTAAAAGGGTTGTACCCACCGGATAAATCAATAGTCCATTTAGGGGCTATTCCGACCTCTACACCGAGATTCAACGTTGCCGTTGCGGCATGCAGCAAATTACTTTTTAACACAACGTTTTGTCCCTTTACAGACGTGTTCAAAAAGAAAGTGCACACAAGGAGACCAAAAAAGAAGTTCTTTTTCATATAGATATATAAGCAATTAGAATCCCCCACATATCGTTATCACAATATGCGAACAAGTATGTTAGTATTTTCTAAGGGGGATAAAGAAACTGAATCTATGAGTTTAGGTTTGTTAGTTAGGTTTATGGTTAGGCTATCTGAAGAGGCGACTGTATCGCCGAGAATCCCTATATTCCGCAGTGGGAAACAAAAATCTAAAGGGCGACCGACCTGAGGGAATTCTCTACATGGGTCAAGAACAATCTGTAGAAGAAGGAAGAATGTGCATATCAAAACACTACGGGTTGATTACTCACAAACTACATCACTCCTATAGTATTTTCAATCCAATAAAATCATAATAAAAAAACGTTCGTTACACTTTTTCTGCTGCAAAGAAAGAGATTTAGCACATATATTCATGTATGCATATGGAAAGCTTAACAAATTCCAACGTCTTACAACAAGCATTGATGTTGTAAAATCATTTATCTAATTATTCCATTTCATATTAACTGACTGACATAAAAGCAAGAGGAAAGAAAGCAGATACAAGTAAATTGAGCCTCATTTCCGGTGATCATCCCAACTCATACTTCTGAATCCATAAAGAGAGTGAAGTGCAATGTATGTTCTTAAAGAGAAGTCTCTAACAAAGAGTAAAGCCATTTGAGAAATTTCGAGAGTGTGATGTGGCCGCCATCAGGGAGTAACAAGAAACTATCAATCTTATTGAGCAAAAAAAAATCGTGGAAGCTCCCTTTAAGGGAACTTCCACGATTCATATCATAGATATTACTAAACTTACTCTGCTGATTCGCCCTTGGCTTCTTCAACCACTTGTGCAGCTTCGGCAGTAGACTTCTTAGAACGACGAGTACGTGTCTTCTTCGTAGCCTTTTCCTTAGCCATGTTCTCGTTGTAGTCTACCAACTCGATGAAACACATCTCAGCATTGTCACCCAAACGGTGCCCAGTCTTGATGATGCGGGTATAACCTCCGGGACGATCGGCAATTTTCACTGCGATTTCCTTGAAGAGTTCGGTTACTACAAACTTGTCCTGCAAGTTGCTAAACACCACACGACGCGAGTTGGTGGTATCTTGCTTTGACTTAGTCAACAAAGGCTCTACAAACTTCTTCAGTGCCTTGGCCTTTGCTACGGTCGTAGTGATTCTTTTGTGCTTGATCAACGAGCAAGCCATGTTCTTCAACATAGCGCTGCGGTGAGAAGCAGTACGACCCAAATGGTTGAATTTCTTATTGTGTCTCATTCTTTATTCTTTATCTAATTTATACTTAGAAATATCGGTTCCAAACGACAGATTCAGACCTTCCAGCAAATCATCAAGCTCGGTAAGCGATTTCTTTCCGAAGTTTCTGAACTTCAAGAGATCGGTCTTGTTGAACTGCACCAAGTCGCCTAAGGTCTCCACATCGGCAGCCTTCAAACAATTGAGGGCACGAACGGAAAGATCCATGTCTACCAACTTGGTCTTCAACAACTGACGCATATGCAAAACTTCTTCATCAAACTCTTCATTGCCATCGACATCGCCTGCCTCCAGCGTAATTTTCTCGTCCGAGAACAACATGAAGTGATGAATCAAAATTTTTGCAGCCTCTTTCAGCGCATCCTTCGGGTGGATGGAACCGTCCGTAGTAATCTCAAGTAGCAATTTATCGTAGTCGGTCTTCTGCTCTACGCGGAAAGGCTCTACTTGGTACTTGACATTACGGATCGGGGTGTAGATGGAATCGATTGGAATTACATTCACATCGGTGCAGAGTTCCCGATTTTCATCGGCAGGAACATAACCGCGTCCTTTGTCAATCGTAAGTTCAATCTGCATCGTTGCTTTGGAATCTAAATGACAAATAACTAATTCCGGATTTAACACTTCAAATCCGGTCAAATGCTTACCTATGTCACCTGCTCTAAACTCACTGGAATTCTCGATGGAAATCGTAACCTTCTCATGTTCGAGCTCCTCTACAACTCTCTTGAATCGCACTTGCTTCAGATTCAAGATAATGTTGGTAACATCTTCTTTCACTCCCGGAACGGTAGAGAACTCATGCTCCACGCCATCGATACGAACGGTCGTGATGGCAAAACCCTCCAGTGATGAAAGAAGAATACGGCGCAAAGCATTACCCACAGTAATACCAAAACCGGGTTCTAACGGGCGAAATTCGAACTTGCCGAACTTGTCCCCCGCCTCCAACATCAATACTTTATCAGGTTTTTGAAATGCTAATATCGCCATGAAATTAATTATTATTTAGAATACAATTCAACGATCAAGTGCTCTTTAATGTTCTCGGGGA
This sequence comes from Bacteroides sp., assembly GCA_034176395.1. Classification (GTDB taxonomy): domain Bacteria; phylum Bacteroidota; class Bacteroidia; order Bacteroidales; family Bacteroidaceae; genus Bacteroides. The sequence goes on from JAXFUC010000030.1 coordinate 10,617, forward strand.
TGTCTGCACGTTCGGGGATGTGCAGCAGCTTACCAACCTTAGAGGCTTCGTCCCACTCCAACCAAGCGTACTTGCTATGATTAAATCCGGTCAAAGAGTTAACAATAACCTCCAAAGACTTAGATTTCTCGCGAACACCAATCAGTTGTCCCGGTTTCACAGCGTAAGAAGGAATGTTCACTACCTTTCCGTCTACCACGATGTGCTTGTGGCTCACCAACTGACGAGCAGCAGCACGAGTGGGAGCAATACCCAAACGGAAAACTACGTTGTCCAAACGTCCTTCCAACAATTGTAACAGCACTTCACCGGTAATACCTTTGTCTTTTGCAGCCTTCTCGAAGAGGTTACGGAATTGTTTTTCCAACACCCCATAAGTGTACTTCGCCTTTTGCTTCTCACGAAGTTGAACACCATACTCGGAAGTTTTTCTCTTTCTGGAATTACCATGCTGCCCGGGAGGATAGTTCTTCTTAGACAACACCTTGTCTGCTCCGAAGATGCCCTCACCGAATTTACGAGCGATTCTTGATTTTGGTCCAGTATATCTAGCCATTTCTTTTAAATTTTAATTGTTTTAGTCATGAACTCAATTTGTTGCAGCCGCGATTACAGAGAAGAAAGTGCAATCCAAAAAAACAAAATCAAGATCATTAGTAAGTCATAAAAGCGAATTATACTCTACGTCTTTTAGGAGGACGGCAACCGTTGTGAGGCAATGGGGTTACGTCAACGATTTCGGTAACTTCGATTCCTGCACCATGAACGGTTCTGATAGCAGACTCACGTCCGTTACCGGGTCCTTTCACATAAGCTTTCACTTTTCTCAAGCCCAAGTCAAATGCCACTTTTGCACAATCTTGAGCAGCCATTTGAGCTGCGTAGGGAGTGTTCTTCTTGGAACCTCTGAAGCCCATCTTTCCGGCAGAAGACCAAGAAATGATCTGCCCTTCACTGTTTGCCAAAGCAACAATGATGTTGTTGAAAGATGAATGAACGTGCAATTGGCCGTTAGCATCCACCTTTACGTTTCTCTTCTTAGCTGCAACTGTTTTTTTTGCCATATCAACAATTATTATTTAGTAGCTTTTTTCTTATTAGCAACGGTTTTCTTTCTACCCTTACGTGTGCGAGCGTTGTTCTTTGTGCTTTGTCCTCTCACAGGCAAGCCAAGACGGTGGCGCACCCCGCGGTAGCAACCGATATCCATCAAACGTTTGATGTTCAATTGTACCTCTGAACGAAGGTCACCTTCTACTTTATACTCTGCACCGATGATTTCACGAATCTTCGCTGCTTGGTCGTCAGTCCAGTCTTTTACTTTGATGTCTTTGTCCACACCAGCCTTCTCTAGAATCTTGGCAGAGCTGCTACGACCGATTCCATACACATAGGTTAAAGCGATTTCACCTCTCTTGTTCTGAGGCAAATCAACACCAACTATTCTTATAGCCATATATCTTATAAATTTGCTTGCAAAAATAACGAATTATCCTTGACGTTGTTTATACTTAGGATTTTTCTTGTTGATTACATACAAACGGCCGTTTCGTCTAACGATTTTACACTCTGGCGTGCGTTTTTTCAATGATGCTCTTACTTTCATATCTTAGTTTATTTATATCTGAACACAATTCTTCCTTTCGACAAATCGTAAGGAGACATTTCGACTCTCACTCTATCGCCCGGCAAGATCTTAATGTAGTGCATTCTCATCTTGCCAGAGATATGAGCAGTAATCTCATGTCCATTTTCTAATTCTACTCGAAACATTGCATTGGACAATGCTTCTACTATAACTCCATCTTGTTCTATTGCAGATTGCTTTGCCATCTTATATCGCTTTATTTCCTAATACTTCTTCAATAAACTCAAATGAGGATAACACATCGGCTTGATCCATACCGACAGCCACCGTGTGCTCGAAGTGAGCGGCATATTTGCCATCGCGCGTACTCACGCTCCAGCCATCGTTCTCCAAGATTACTTGACGATTACCCAACGTAATCATTGGCTCGATAGCAATGCAAAGTCCGCGTTTCATAAGCGGACCGGTACCTCGTCGTCCATAGTTGGGAACTTGAGGTTCCTCGTGCATGGCTCGCCCGATGCCGTGACCCACGAATTCACGTACCACACCATAACCTCGGGATTCACAGTAGTGTTGAACTGCATATCCGATGTCACCGATGCGTTTCCCGTGAACCGCCTGACGGATTCCTTCGTATAAGGCCTCCTTAGTCGTGCTCAGAAGTAGGCGAACCTCCTCTGAAACTTCGCCTACCGCAAACGTATAGGCAGAATCGCCGCAAAAACCATTCAACAAAGTTCCACAGTCCACAGAAACGATGTCGCCGTCTTCGAGAACCACGTCACCCGGAACACCGTGTACCACCTGTTGGTTGACAGACGTACACAAGGCGGCCGGAAAAGGATCTCCCAAATGATTGGGATATCCCTTAAAGGTGGGAATTGCACCGTGATCGCGAATAAACTCTTCGGCTACCCGATCCAGCTCCCGAGTGGTTACTCCCGGTTTTATCAATTTAGCAACTTCGGCCAAGGTTTTCCCCACAAGGAGATTACTTTGCCGAAGTAGCTCTATCTCATCCTCTGTTTTAAGAAATATCATTCGTTATTTTCGGAAATCAATATGCAGACATGCCCGAACGCCCTTTGATGCGCCCAGATTTCAACAATCCGTCATAATGTCTCATCAACAAATGGCTTTCTATTTGCTGCAATGTATCCAAGACAACTCCAACGAGAATCAACAGAGATGTTCCTCCGAAGAACTGCGCAAAACCGGCCTGTACATTAAAGAATCCGGCAAAGGCAGGCAGGATGGCAATCAGAGCCAAGAAGAACGAACCAGGCAATGTGATGCGAGACATAATCTCGTCAATATAGTCAGCCGTGTGTTTTCCAGGTTTGATTCCCGGGATGAAGCCATTGTTACGCTTCATATCTTCGGACATCTGAGTGGGATTGATCGTAATTGCAGTATAGAAGTAGGTAAATAGGATAATCAGAAGTGCAAAAACCAAGTTATACCAAAACCCGGTATGGTCGGACAACTTTTGCCAAATGCCTGCTGCTTCTCCCATATTCGTAAAGCCCATGATAGTTATCGGAATAAACATGATGGCTTGTGCAAAGATGATAGGCATCACTCCGGAAGCATTTACCTTCAGAGGGATGTATTGGCGTGCACCGCCATATTGCTTGTTGCCGACAATCTTCTTGGCATACTGCACGGGAATCTTTCTGGTCCCTTGTACCAGCAAGATAGCCGCCGCCGTAACTCCAAAGAGGATTACCAATTCGAGAATGAACATCACCATCCCTCCTGTTTTACTCGTCAGACGAGACAAGAATTCTTGTCCCAAAGACTCTGGTAAACGAGCAATAATACCGACCAAGATGATAAATGAAACACCGTTTCCGATCCCCTTATCCGTGATACGTTCACCAAGCCACAGTACGAACATACTACCTGCAGCCAAGATGATTGTAGAGGTAATCATGAACTGAGTCCAATCCAATGAAGCATTCAACGAGGCACCTGCTTGCGCCTTTAGATTCAACAGATACGAGGGGGCTTGAACAATCAGTATGGCAATCGTCAAAAAGCGTGTATACTGATTCATCTTTCTTCTGCCGCTCTCACCCTCACGCTGCATCTTTTGAAACTGAGGAACCACAATGCCCAACAATTGGATCACGATGGAAGCAGAGATATAGGGCATAATACCCAAAGCAAAGATAGAGGCATTGGAGAATGCACCTCCGGAGAACATGTTCAACAAGGCCAAGAGACCTTCGTTTGTTTGCTCGTGCAACTTTGCCAGCATCGAGGGGTCAATCCCCGGCAATACGACAAAGGATCCAAAACGATAGATGCTAACAAACAATATGGTGATGAGGATCCGTTGTCTCAGATCCTCAATCGTCCATATATTCTTTAACGTTTCAATAGCCTTTCTCATTGACTTAGAGTTTTACAGCTGTTCCGCCTACTGCTTCAATTGCTGAAATAGCAGTCTTAGAGAAAGCGTGTGCTTCCACAGTAAGCTTGCTCGTCAGCGCTCCGTTACCCAAGATCTTCACCAATTGTTTTGATGAAACAAATCCGGCTTCGATTAGGTCGTTAACACCCACCACTGTCAAGTTCTTGGCATCAACTAACTTCTGGATAGTATCCAAATTGATTGCTTTGTACTCAACACGATTGATATTTTTAAAACCGAACTTAGGAACACGGCGTTGCAAAGGCATTTGTCCACCTTCGAAACCTATTTTCTTGGAATAGCCGGATCTTGACTTGGCTCCTTTATGACCTCTCGTAGAAGTTCCACCCAAACCAGAACCCGGTCCGCGACCGATTCTTTTTCTTGTCTTGGTAGATCCTTCTGCAGGTTTTAAATTACTTAAGTTCATCTTCTAATGTTTTTATTATTCGATAATTACTTACTTAACAATGGCCACTAAGTGCTTCACTTTGTCCACCATTCCAAGAATTGCAGGAGTGTTTTCGTGTTCAACCACGCGGTTCAGCTTACGAAGCCCCAGTGCATCGAGAGTTCTCTTTTGATCCTCCGGTGCACCAATTCTACTCTTAACTTGCTTGATCTTAATCGTTGACATATTTCCTCCTTTAATTATCCTCTGAATACTTTTTCAACACTGATACCTCGGTTCTGAGCAACCATTCTGGCATCACGCATCTCGCTCAAGGCAAGAATAGTAGCCTTCACCAAGTTATGAGGGTTGGAAGAGCCCTTCGATTTGGCCAAAACGTCCGTAATACCGACGCTCTCCAAGACAGCACGCATCGCACCACCTGCCACAACTCCGGTACCGTGAGAAGCGGGTTTGATAAACACCTCTGCTCCTCCAAACTTAGCTGCTTGCTCGTGAGGAACAGTTCCCTTCAGTACGGGAACTTTAACCAAATTCTTCTTCGCAGCTTCAACGCCTTTGGCTATGGCGGCAGTCACTTCACCAGCTTTGCCCAAGCCCCAACCGATGATGCCTTCTTCGTTACCTACAACCACGATGGCAGAGAACGTAAATGTGCGTCCTCCTTTAGTAACCTTCGTCACGCGGTTGATGGCTACCAACCGGTCTTTCAGCTCTATATCGCTTGTAATCTTTACTCTATTATTAATTCCAGCCATAATGATTAAAATTTAAGTCCTCCGTTACGAGCGGCTTCTGCCACTTCCTTCACTCTTCCATGATACAAATAACCATTACGATCGAAAACGACAGTCGTAATGCCTGCCTCTTGCGCTTTTTTCGCAATCATTTCACCAACCTTAGCAGCTTGTTCCTTCTTGGGCAATTTCTCAGTCATTCCCAAAGAAGAGGCTGCCGCCAATGTCTTACCGGTGAGATCGTCTATCACTTGCACATAGATTTGCTTGTTGCTTCTGAACACGCTCATACGAGGGCGCTCGGTCGTTCCAGAGATCTTATTGCGTACTCTGTATTTAATCTTAAGCCGTCTTTCTATTTTTGTTGTCATAATGTTTTCTTTTTATCAAATTACTTAGCACCGGCAGACTTACCAGACTTTCTGCGAATAACTTCTCCAACAAACTTAATACCTTTACCTTTATAGGGTTCGGGTTTACGGAAAGAACGAATTTTAGAGCAAACTTGACCAAGCAACTGCTTATCACATGACTCCAATATAATCAGAGGATTCTTGTTTCTCTCGGATTTTGTTTCAACTTTCACTTCGGGAGGAAGTTGAATGAAGATATTGTGCGTATATCCCAAAGATAGTTCGATGATGTTTCCTTGGTTGGATGCGCGGTAACCCACACCTACCAACTCCAGTTCTTTCTTATAACCTTCCGACACACCGACAACCATATTGTTGAGCAACGCGCGATACAAGCCGTGGAAAGCATGTTTCTGTTTGGGGTTATCAACCATTTCCTTCTCGTTCTCGGCCAACGTGATTTGACCGTCTTCTATACTCACCGAAATGGCTGAGTTTACATATTGGCTCAATTCTCCTTTGGGACCTTTTACAGTCACCGTATTATCCTTCTGAGTGACAGTCACTCCAGCAGGAATACTAATGGGCAATTTTCCTATTCTTGACATTACTAAATCCTCCTCAAATTAATACACATAACACAAGACTTCACCACCGATCTTCAGTTCGGCAGCCTCTTTGTTAGTCATAACACCTTTGGAAGTGGATATGATAGCAATACCCAACCCATTGATCACTCTCGGCATGTTTTTGTAACCGGTGTATTGACGCAAACCAGGAGAAGAGATTCTCTGGAGTTTCTTGATTGCATTCACCTTGTTCACCGGATCATACTTCAAAGCCACTTTGATAGTACCTTGAGGGCCATCCTCTACAAACTTATAGTTTAGGATGTAACCTTTCTCAAAAAGGATCTTTGTGATCTCTTTTTTAAGATTTGAGGCGGGAATTTCCACAACTCTGTGCTTAGCACTAATTGCATTCCGCAACCTCGTCAAATAATCTGCTATTGGATCAGTCATATAAAATAAATTAAATTAATCAGGACTTCCCTGACAATATTTAAAAACAACAATTTACCAGCTTGCTTTCTTCACTCCGGGGATCAAACCATTCGATGCCATTTCACGGAATTGAATTCTCGAAATTCCGAACTGACGGATGTACCCTTTAGGACGTCCAGTCAGCTTACAACGATTGTGCAAGCGCACGGGCGAAGCATTTTTGGGAAGAGCTTGCAAAGCTTCGTAATTGCCTTCCTTCTTCAATTGTGCTCTTTTCTCGGCGTACTTGGCTACTAATTTAGCGCGCTTTACTTCGCGCGCTTTCATTGATTCCTTTGCCATATCTAATCGTTATCTTATTTAGCGTTTTTAAAAGGTAATCCAAACTCTTTCAACAAGGCATAACCCTCCTCGTCTGTTTGTGCAGAGGTTACAAAGGTAATATTCATTCCCAGAATACGGCTAATCCCGTCGATGTTTATTTCGGGGAAAATGATTTGTTCTTGAATACCCAATGTGTAGTTACCTCTTCCATCGAACTTGCTTTCGATACCCTTGAAATCGCGAATACGAGGCAGAGCCACTCTCACGAGTTTTTCCAAGAACTCATACATTCTTTCTCTGCGGAGCGTCACCATGACACCAATCGGCATCTTCTTACGCAATTTGAAGTTTGCAATATCCTTACGCGAAACCGTGGCAACGGCCTTTTGACCCGTGATTGCAGTGATTTCGTTGATGGCCACTTCAATGATCTTCTTATCGGCCACAGCCATACCCAAACCTTGATTGATCACAATCTTTTTCAGCACGGGCACTTGCATGGAAGAAGAATACTGAAATTGTTCTTTCAATGCGGGCGCAATACGCTCTACATATTCTTTCTTAAGACTTGCAGTATTACTCATTACTTAATTTCCTCCCCTGATTTTTTAGAATAACGCACCAATTTACCGTCTTCACCTCTTTTTCTTCCCACACGAGTGGCTTTACCGCTTTTGGGATCGAGAGGATTGAGGTTCGACAAGTGGATGGATGCTTCTTGCTTAACGATACCTCCCTGCGGATTCTTTGCATTGGGCTTAGTGCTTTTGGATACCATGTTGATACCCTCTACAACGGCACGTCCTTCTTTAACAAGAACTTTCAATACACGACCGGTCTTGCCTTTGTCTTCTCCGGCATTTACATAGACCGTATCGCCTTTTTTGATATGTAATTTACTCATTACTTAAACTTTTAGAAATTAAAGCACTTCGGGAGCGAGTGAAACCACTTTCATGTTTGTGGCACGAAGCTCTCTGGCCACAGGACCGAAGATACGACTACCTCTAATTTCGCCTGCATTGTTCAACAATACGCAAGCGTTGTCATCGAAACGAATATAAGAGCCATCGGGACGACGTATTTCTTTCTTCGTACGCACGATCAAAGCTTTTGATACAGCTCCCTTTTTCACATCACTCGAAGGAATCACGCTTTTCACAGAAACAACGATCACATCCCCCACCGAAGCGTAGCGACGACCGGTACCGCCCAAAACGCGAATACACAAGGCCTCTTTCGCTCCACTGTTATCACATACTGTCAGTCTGGATTCTACTTGTATCATAATTACTTAGCTCTTTCAATTATTTCCACCAATCTCCATCTCTTCATTTTGCTCAAAGGACGAGTTTCCATGATGCGCACAGTGTCACCGATGTTGCATTCGTTCTTCTCATCATGAGCATGGTACTTCTTCGTTTTGCTAACGAACTTACCATATATGGGGTGCTTTTCCTTAAACTTGGCGGCAACGGTGATGGTCTTATCCATTTTATTGCTCGATACGACCCCAATTCTTTCTTTTCTTAAATTTCTTGCTTCCATCAAGCTAATCATTAATTGTTAAGTTCTCTTTGGCGAAGCTCAGTCTTCATTCGTGCAATCGTTCTGCGCAGCTTCTTGATTTGAGCAGGATTTTCCAAAGGAGAAATCGAATGGTTGATGACCATTTGGTCATAGTTTGCTACTTCTGCCTGTACTCTTTCTTTCAGGTCATTTGTAGACATCTCTCTAATTTCCGCTATTTTCATACTTCTTACGCATTTTGATTTTGAATATCATAATCACGTCTTACTACAAACTTCGTAGTGATCGGAAGTTTTTGAGCAGCCAGTCGCAATGCTTCCTTAGCAATTTCGTACGAAACGCCTTCAGCTTCAATAATGATTCTACCGGGAGTCACAGGAGCCACAAATCCCTCGGGGCTACCTTTACCCTTACCCATACGCACATCGGCGGGCTTGCGAGTAATCGGTTTATCGGGGAATATGCGAATCCAAATTTGTCCCTGACGTTGCATATATCTTGTCACTGCAATACGAGCAGCTTCAATCTGACGACCTGTTATCCACTTTGTCTCCAAAGCTTTGATTCCAAAAGAGCCGAAAGCCAATTGGTTGCCTCGTTGAGCATTACCTTTGGCACGACCCTTCTGGTGTCTTCTGAATTTTGTCTTTTTCGGTTGTAACATAATTCCTAAAATTCAAATTCGTTTTTAGCGATTGTTTTTCTTTCTCTTGAAGTTTCTGCCACCATTGCTGTTGCCGCTTGCACGACCACTTTCTCTTGTTTGCGTAAAGTTAGGAGCCAAGTCCCTCTTACCAAACACTTCACCTTTACAGATCCACACCTTGATACCCAGCAAACCTACCTTTGTCAAAGCTTCAGCATGACAATAGTCAATGTCTGCACGGAAAGTGTGCAACGGGGTTCTTCCTTCTTTGTACATCTCAGAACGTGCAATTTCAGCTCCGTTCAAACGACCAGAAATCTGAATTTTAATACCCTCGGCTCCCATGCGCATCGTATTGGCAATAGCCATCTTGATGGCACGACGGTAAGCGATTTTACCTTCTACCTGACGAGCTACGTTGTTGGCCACGATCACAGCATCCAATTCAGGACGCTTAACTTCGAAGATATTGATTTGTACATCTTTGTCGGTGATCTTCTTCAATTCTTCCTTCAGCTTATCAACTTCTTGACCACCTTTACCGATAATGATACCGGGACGTGCTGTACAAACCGTGATGGTAACGAGCTTCAATGTACGTTCAATCACTATTCTCGAAATGCTGGCCTTTGCAAGACGAGCATTGAGATATTTACGAATCTTGCTGTCTTCCAGCAAAAGGTCACCGTAGTTATTACCTCCATACCAATTAGAGTCCCATCCTCTGATAACTCCCAAACGGTTGCTTATTGGATTAACTTTTTGTCCCATTACCTTAATTTTGATCTTCGTTATTACTCTTAGAACCAACGAACAATGTCACATGGTTTGAACGTTTGCGAATTCTGTAACCTCTACCTTGAGGTGCCGGTCTCATGCGTTTGAGTGTAGCACCACCATCCACAAAAATCTTTGTTACAAACAATTCGCCACTTTCTGCTTTTCTCTCGTTCTTTTGCTCCCAATTGGCAATTGCAGAGCGGAGCAACTTTTCCACTCTTGCAGCAGCTTCTTTTGAGGAGAACTTCAAAACGCCAAGTGCTCTGTTCACTTCCATGCCGCGAATCATGTCAGCCACGAGTCGCATTTTTCGCGGAGAGGTAGGAACATTTTGCAATTTAGCAAAATACATGGTCTTAAGGGCTTCTTTTCTTCTTTCAGCCGATATTTTCTTTCTTGCTCCCATTATATTTAGTACTTTATTATTTCAGAAAAACCTGTTATTTTTTCTTATTACCGGCATGTCCTCTGAAAGTACGAGTGGGCGAAAACTCCCCCAACTTGTGTCCCACCATGTTCTCGGTAATATAAACAGGGATAAATTTGTTTCCATTGTGAACTGCAATCGTGTGCCCTACAAAGTCAGGCGAAATCATTGAAGCTCTGGCCCAGGTTTTAACAACGGCTTTCTTACCCGATTCATTCATGGCAAGCACTTTCTTCTCGAGCTTAACGTTGATATATGGACCTTTTTTTAACGAACGACTCATAATTTATTCAATTAATCAGATTACTTTTTTCTTCTCTCAATAATGTACTTAGACGATTGTTTCTTGGGAGCTCTTGTCTTGAGACCCTTAGCGTACAATCCCTTACGAGATCTGGGGTGTCCTCCGGATGCGCGTCCTTCACCACCACCCATCGGGTGATCGACGGGGTTCATCACCACGCCACGGTTACGGGGACGACGTCCCATCCAGCGAGTACGTCCGGCTTTACCGGAGCTTTCCAATCCATGATCCGAATTACCTACACTACCGATAGTAGCTTTACAAGTACTAAGTATCTGACGAACCTCTCCTGAAGGCAACTTGATCACACAATACTTTCCTTCGCGAGAGGTCAATTGGGCAAAGTTACCTGCCGAGCGCACCAATGCTGCACCTTGACCGGGACGAAGTTCAATATTGTGAATCACAGTACCCACGGGAATGTTTTGCAGGGGAAGAGCGTTACCAATCTCAGGCGCAGCGCTCTCTCCCGACATCAAAGTCGCACCTACTTGCAATCCATTGGGAGCAATAATATATCTTTTTTCTCCGTCAGCGTAAAACAACAAAGCGATACGAGCCGAACGATTGGGATCGTATTCAATGGTCTTAACCACTGCCGGAACACCGTCTTTATTTCTCTTGAAGTCTACGATACGAATCACCTTCTTGTGACCACCGCCAATGTAGCGCATGGTCATCTTACCTTGGTTGTTACGTCCACCTGATGACTTCTTACCAAACACAAGAGATTTTTCTGGTACAGATGCAGTAATTTCGTCGAAAGTACCAATAATTTTATGTCTCTGCCCCGGTGTTGTGGGCTTAAATTTACGTACTGCCATTTTCTATATTAGATATTGCTATAAAAATCAATTGTATCTCCCTCTTTCAGTGTAACAATTGCCTTTTTAACAGCGTTTGTACGACCTTTGATGAGACCTGCCTTTGTGTAGCGGCTTTTATTCTTGCCGGCATACACCATCGTATTCACTTCTACCACGGTTACGTTGTAGAGGGCTTCAACTTCTTTCTTAATTTCCAATTTGTTGGCACCCGGACGCACCACAAAGCCAAAGCGATTCAGCTTGTCGGTGATTGCAGTCATTTTTTCGGTAACCAACGGTTTAATAATAATTCCCATTATCTAAGCCTCCTTTGTTAAATTAAGACATTGTCGATAGCCTTCAATGAGCCTTCTGTCAACACAAGAACACCGGCGTCCAATACTCTATAAGTATTCAACCCCGATACAGTTTGCACATTAACTCCTTGAATGTTACGAGCTGACAAATATACGTTTTTATTTACTTCGGCGAAAACCATAAGAAGCTTTTTATCAGCGATCTTAAGATTTTTGGTCAACGCAACGAAATCTTTCGTCTTGGGAGCTTCGAAAGAGAAGTCTTCCAATACGACGATCGCATTGTTCTGCGCCTTATAAGCCAAAGCCGATTTGCGAGCCAACGCCTTCACTTTCTTGTTCAATTTGAAGAAGTAGTCGCGAGGGCGAGGACCAAACACACGTCCTCCTCCGATGAGCAGGGGCGAGTTCATATCACCACGACGAGCACCGCCACCACCTTTTTGGCGACCAATTTTGCGAGTCGATCCACTGATCTCACTTCTTTCTTTCGATTTATGCGTTCCTTGACGCTGGTTGGCCATAAATTGCTTTACGTCCAAGTAGATCGCATGGTCGTTGGGCTCAATGCCGAAGATAGATTCGTTTAACGTAACCTTTCTTCCGGTGTCTTCACCTTTAATGTTATATACGTTAACTTCCATTATTTCTCAATTAAAACGATTGAACCTTTGCAACCCGGAACCGATCCCTTAATCAAAAGGAGGTTATGCTCCGCGATCACTTTTAACACTTGCAGGTTTTGAACAGTCACTCTGTCGCCACCCATTTGGCCACCCATGCGCATTCCTTTGAACACCTTCGCAGGGTAAGAACATGCACCGATAGAACCCGGCTTACGAGCACGGTTGTGCTGTCCGTGCGTGGTTTGACCCACACCGCCGAAACCATGTCTCTTCACAACTCCTTGGAAGCCCTTACCCTTAGAGGTACCGATTACATCCACGAAAGAAGTTTCGTTGAAGAGCTCCACAGTCAACGTGTCTCCCAAATTCAATTCTGTCTCAAATCCTTGAAACTCGGCCAAGTGTCTCTTGGGCGTTACTCCGGCTTTCTTGAAGTGACCCGCCAACGGCTTGGTGGTGTGCTTGTCTGTTTGGTCTTGGAAGCCCAACTGCACAGCTGCATAGCCATCTTTTTCTACGGTTTTCACTTGAGTAACAACACAAGGACCTACTTCGATAACAGTGCATGGTACATTCTTACCATCGGCACTGAAAACGGATGTCATTCCGATTTTTTTTCCTAATAATCCTGGCATTTCACTAAACTATTTAATTATCAAACTTTAATTTCCACTTCTACACCGCTGGGCAATTCCAACTTCATCAAAGCATCTACCGTCTTTGCGGTCGAGCTATAGATGTCGATCAATCTCTTGTACGAAGAAAGTTCGAATTGTTCGCGAGACTTCTTATTTACGAAAGTCGAGCGGTTAACGGTAAAGATGCGTTTGTGTGTGGGCAAGGGAATAGGACCACTTACAATAGCACCTGTAGACTTCACAGTCTTCACAATCTTTTCGGCCGACTTGTCTACCAAGTTGTGGTCGTAAGATTTCAATTTAATTCTAATCTTTTGACTCATGTCTTTTAGTTTATAATAGATATGTATACAGAAAGAAAGCGGTAGGCTAAGAGTCATTCGCTAGCCTACTGCTTTTCATTTTTCTTATTTAATCAAATCAACGCGTCCTTTCACTTCCTCGAGCACAGTCTTGGCGATAGAGCTTGACACTTGTGCATGGTGTGAGTAGGTCATTGAAGAAGTAGCACGTCCTGAAGTGATGGTACGCAACGAAGTTACATAACCAAACATTTCAGCCAAAGGCACAGTGGCTTTCACCACACGAGCACCCGAACGGCTTGATTCCATGCCTTCCACTTGTCCGCGACGCTTATTCAGGTCGCCGATCACGTCACCCATGCTCTCTTCGGGAGTTACCACTTCGAGTTTCATCATGGGCTCCATCAATACGGGGCCGGCTTGCGCACATGCGCTCTTATAAGCCTGGATGGCACAGATTTCAAACGAAAGCTGATCCGAGTCTACAGCGTGGAACGAACCATCGACCAGAGTCACCTTCAGCGAATCGAGCGGATAGCCGGCAAGCACACCGTTCTTCATAGCTGTAGTGAATCCTTTTTGAACAGCAGGAATGAATTCCTTAGGAATGTT
>JAXFUC010000031.1:0-20525 GCA_034176395.1 Bacteroides sp.
ATTTTGATGCCTTCCAATTGGTTTTTGGCCACGTTGAGCATGGTGATGCCGGGCAATCCTTTCAGTTCCAACACGCCGCTCAGACGGTTGCCGTTGAGGGTCAATGCGGTGACGAGGGGCAGTTGTGTTTGCAGGTGTAGCTTTTCCAGATTCAGGCCTTGCAGGTATAGGCCGTTGAGTTGGCCGAGGTCGCCTTTGAGGGTCAGTTCTTTCACGAAAGTGTCTTTCACTTCGTTGCCCTCATCGTCGTATCCGGCTCTGAATCGCAGCTTGCTTTGGTCTTGCAATCGGGGCAGATTGGCCAAGGTGACTGTTTGGAGGTCGTCGCCCCCCAAGAGGATGTCGGTCAGCCGGGGCAGGTTTTCGATGGATACGTTTTTCAACGCCTCATCGCCTTGTATGTTGACCCGTTCCGTCGAGGCTTGGCCGACTCCGTCGATGCGCACCGTGGTCAAGGCCGGTTGCGATAAGATGGTAATTTCCTTGACGGGGGCGGCTATGTTGACCTCTTGCAGGTGGTTGAAGACCACGTTGCCGTTCTTTCGTCCGTCCAGGAGCAGTGTCAAGGCTTTGTCGGTCTTGCTCTTCTCGTCCGCGAGGAGGGCACGCACGGCATATTTGCCGGCTTTGTCCTTGACCCACTCCACTTTGACGGTGGTCCACTGCGAGGGATTGTCGCCTTGGAAGAGTGATAGCTCGGGGTTGGCTTGAGCCAGGGTGCGCAGCCCTGCTACATCCGATTCGACGCATTCGGACAAGTGAGTGGGTCCCTCTACCTTGGGTGTCGGCTTGTCGGGCACCTCGTTTTTGGAACACGCCCCCATGCCGAACAGCAGTGCGAAGACGGTAGTCGATAGAGAAAAGTTTTTGAACTTGGAACACATTCTTTTTTCTGTCATAGCAGTAAGTAGTTTGGTTAAATTTCGTAGGTTTTATAAATCGGGACCGCAAAATTCGGAAAAGCAGTCGTGGCCATCAATCGCTAAAAAGTATGAAATCTGCGACGAGGCTACCTAATTGTAGGGATGTGAACTCCCTCTGTCGGGGTGCAGTGTGCCGATAGGCGGGGCGGGTCTTGGGCGGTGGCTGCGGAGACGTTTGTCCCGATTCGGGGGGCGTGCGGTGGGGACGGTGGATGAGTCGTTGCCCGAGGGGAGGGGGCCGTGCGTGGGTGCGAGAGCGGTGAGTGGAGGAAAGAATCGTTACGACGATACAGTCACGTTTGCCCACTTCATGGCTCTTGGTCGTGGGCATAAAAAGAGGGAGCAAGCCCGGCTTGCTCCCTCGAGGTTGGATTGTAGATAATGATTGAGCCGCAAGGCTCGGTGGGGCGTTGAAGCCCGTGCTGGTTAAATGTTGTTCACCACAATGGTGAAGTAGACCTCGTTGATTCTCTGCCCGTTGACGGAGGTCAGCTGCACTTTGAGCTCAATGGTTTGATCTTTCAAGGATATGGATTCCAAACGGAATTGTGGGTCGGCAAAGTGGAGGTCGAGCGAGTTCTTATCAAGTTCGCCTAAGATGGCAAACTTGTCCGTGCCGGTCGTTTGAGCCCATGAGAGTTTGTGCTCGATTCCGTTTCTCTTCAAGGCAAGGGTGGTCTTTCTGATCCACTCGGATGTGTTTTCCAAGCGTTTGGCAATGTCGCCCCGCTTGTTGACATCTTCGTGCAGCATACCCTTGATGTAGTCTTGAAGCTCCTTGGTGGCAGTCATCTTCAGTTCTTTCTTGAGGTCGGTCAGGGGCTTGAATCCGCTAATTTTCTTGGTGAGCTTGGCCAGTGGTGTCTGGGAACCTTTGCCGCTGAGCTTCAGCTCAAAGGAGAATGTGTTGGCGGCATCGTCTTTCGTTTTGACAACGTTCACTTTCTCCAACTCGGCTGTATACAGATTGTGGTCGTAGGTGAGCAGGTCGGGGAAGAAGGTGGCCAGGTAAGAAAAGACTCCGCTCATGTATCGGTTCTTGACAAACTGTGTGTTTACTTGTACCCTGTCAAGGAGAAACTTCATCTTGTCAAAGTCAAGCTGCAACCGAGGCGTATCGGTGTTTCGATAGGTGAAGGCAAGCAGCAAGGCATGGTCGGTCAGGTCGATGGATTTTACCTTCAAGAGAGCCAAGTCTTCGGCGGTGAGGGGGTAGATTCGGCCATCGTCGGCGGTGGCCTCGAAGTCGATGTATTGTTTCAAGTAGTCTGCGGTGTACTTCTGCGTGCCTTTCTTGAGCAGGAGTGTCTCAAAGTCGAAGCCTTCGATACGGTTCTTCCAACTGATTTTCAGGCTTCGAGCCACCGATGCTTCCGTGGGTTGTTTTTGAAAGTCGGTGCTGGTGAACGTTTGCTCAAAAGGCTGGCCGTTGACGTTGCCTTTTATCTTGTAGGTGATGCTGCCTTCGGTATCGGCTCGGTTGATGCTGATGACCTCGGTGACCTTCACCGTTTTGTTGTTCACTCTCTTTTCTACCTTGGTTGCTCTGATCTGTCGCTCGGCCGGGTTCACGGTTTTGCTTTTGTCGAATGCGTAGTATGCTTCGATGTCGGCCAAGGTGAGTTCCACAGCCGGCTCTTTCTCTTTCTTCTCGTCTTCTTGGTTCTTCTTCTCGGCGTCTTCCTTCAGCTTTTCGTCTCCTTCCTTAGGCTTCTCGCTGTCTTCCTTAGGTTTTTCGGCGTCCTTGTCCTTGGGCTCTTCTCCCTTTTTTTCTTCCTCTTTCTCCTTATTTTTCTCCTCGTCTTTCTTTCCTTCGTCCTTCTTTCCTTCGTCTTGTTTTTCGTCCTTCTTCTCGGTGGTCTTGCCCGGATCTTTGTCTTTGTCCTTTTGCTCTATTTTCTTGTTGGGTTCGGGAAGTTCCATTTTATCCTTCCCGCAGGCGCAGATCACCAAAACGAGGAGCGATAGTAAACATAGTTTTTTCATTTTCATGTTACGTTTGGGTTAATAGGTTTATTTTTGGTTTAAGTCAATGTTTGTCGGTGGGGCGGTGGTTTGACCGCCGGGACGACAGTCCTTGTGAACCGGGGTGCCGTGTTCGATGTCGCGATGTGCATACAGAGCTTGGTCGGAGAGGCACGTGTGCCCGTCTACGTGAGTTCGGGGCTTCGGTTTGCCGAGGTGGGCGGAGGTTCACGATGTGCCGGAGGCGATTGGGGCGGACAGGATCAATGTTTATAGTTAAGGGTTGGTATTTTAGTTTTGTTTCATGCTCGGATACCGCCGTCGTTGGACGAAGACTTGACTTCGCAACCGCCGAGGGTGTGTGCATGCCCTGGGGCAGCACGACCCGAGAAAATCGGCGCAAAAGTAGGCGAAATGTGCCAAACGAACAAGCTGCGTCCGAAAACTTGACGTTTCTTCACGTTTTTTGTCTGTTCCCTAATCTGTATGAATTATGATTTAATGGTCTGTTTATGAATTGATAATATGTCGTTTGAACCTTTGAAAAGAACTGTTGGGTAGAAAACTCTACGGGACAAGTCCTCCTGTTGGTGAACGAGGAGACAATAAAAAGCGGAGAGCTGCCATCGGGTGCTTCCGAATCTCAAGCCTGGGAAAAGCATAGGCCTATCATCTCGACGAAACAGTGGGCCAACCTCAACACCTCAACCCCATTGCCCCATCTGCCCACACTTCGCACCCCAAGTGTCCACACTTTGCGTCCCAAGTGTCCACACTTTGCGCGCCAAGTGCCCACAGTTTGCGCGGCAAGTGTGGGCACTCGGTCGAGGGGGGGAGGAAGCGATGCGGCGGCGGTTGCCAAGGTGGCTCACGACAGGGCGGCGAGGATGGCTCGGTAGTAGGCCTCGGCTCGGTGTTGGGAGAAGAAGTCCACCGCCAATCCGGCCAGGCCAAAGAGACTCAAGCCGATGCCGATGCCTTGCCAAGTGGGCGAGGGGCTGAACCAAAAGATGAGGAGGGTGAACAGGAAAGCCACCGTGGCCACCGTCTTGGAAATGACGTACATATAGCCGAAGCCTTCGACCCGACTTTTCTCCTTGACGGCAAATTCCGTGGGGTTGGCTCGGAAGGCTTGCTCGTACCTTGCTTCCGCTCCGCGGTTGTTGAGGTAGAGCGACAGCCCGATGCCCGTATAGGCCATGCCGCAGAGCAGAACGGGGATGACCAGCGAGCGGGCTGCAGGCGACTTGCCATACTGCCACAAGGCAACGGCCATGCCGATGGTTAGGATGCCGAATAGGGCCACGATGATGCCTTCGAGCAGCTCGCCCTTGATCCATTGCTGCGTGGCGTGAAACAGATTGGTTTGCATGATGTGAATGTGTTGAGGGTTGTTACAGGGATGAATGCGGTGTCTTGGCTCGGGTGGCGCATGGGGCGTCCGCTCGGGTGGTGCGATGCTTGGGACGAAGCCTCAGCTGGCGTGCATCATGATGTAGTCAAACCAGCGGGTGGGCAGCCAAGCGTGGAGCCACACCAAGGGTTTGGCCATGAAGCCCACGGTGTAGCGTGTCTTGGGTCGGCGGCTGTTCACAGCCCGCGACACGGCTCGGGCGATGACCGAGGGGTTGGACATCATATTGCCTGAGTATTGTTTGCGCATACCTGCGGCCGTGGCTGCCGCTTGCTTTTCGTAGGCTCCGCCCTTGGCACTCTCCTCCAGGTGGTCGGCTGCAATAAAGCCCCAAGGCGTCTTGATGCCTCCCGGCTCGATGATGCTCACGTGGATGCCAAACGGCTTGGTTTCCATGCGCAGGGCGTCGCTAAAGGCTTCGAGGGCATATTTGGTGGCGTGATACCAAGCTCCGAAGTAAGTAGTCAGTCGGCCACCGATGGAGGCTATGTTGACAATGGTGCCTCCTCCTTGCCGGCGCATAATGGGCAGCACTTGGCGGGTGAGCATGGCCACCCCGAAGAGGTTTACTTCGAACTGCTTGCGGGCTTCCTCGATGCTGACGTCTTCAATGGCACCGTACGAGCCGTATCCGGCGTTGTTGATCAGCACATCCACCCGTCCCTCGGCCTCGAGGATGGTGTTCACGGCGGTGGCGATGGCGGCTTGGTCGGTCACATCCAGGCGAATCGGCTTCACCCCGAAGGCTCGGAGCGGCTCCATCTGCTCCACCCGGCGGGCGGCTCCGTAGACGATGTGACCTTGGCGAGCCAGTGCTTCGGCCGTTTGATACCCGATGCCGCTGCTGGCTCCTGTGAGTAGAATGACTTTCTTTTCCATATGTGTTCTTGTTTTTATTGGTTGTCGGTTTGTTTTTCTGCGGCAAAGGTAGGGGGACTGTCGGCGGTTTTGCTTATCCAAAACACGACATTTGTGGTATATTTGCGCTCGAAAGGGAAATGTGCCACTTTCGTTCACTTTCGGAACAATAAATGCCTGACGCTTATGCCGAACTTTGCCCATATGGAACACGTAAGATTTGACTACGCCGACGAAAACATTCAATTCGTCACCACCTTTGAAGAACTGGCCCATCTGGACACGGCTTCGCTGGACGGATACCTCATCCTGGCTTGCAACAGCGGTCGGCTGGAGGTCGATGTCAATGGCAGTCGCAAGCAGCTCAAGGCCTTCGAAGCCCTCATCCTGCCCCCACGCACGCGCCTGAGCAACCATATGGGCAGCCCGGGTGTGCGCTGCGACCTGGCTTTCATTGCCACTGCCGTGGCTCGAAAGCTGCTCGGTGGCCACATGGAGGAATGGGATCGCTGCCTTTATGTACATAAAACCAACCACGTAGTGGCCGACGAGAGCGAGCAACGACAGTTTGCCGGCTACGTGGATCTCCTCTCGTTCAAACTGCAACAACACAACCGACGCTACCACCGCGAGGTGATGGAATCGCTCTTGCGCAGCATCCTCTTCGACTATCTGGAGATGATGACCGCGGCCGTGCCGCAGGCCGAGAACGCCACCTCCGAGGGGCAGCACAAGGTGCTCTTCAAGCGGTTCTTGGAACTCCTCACCGCTCGCCACGTCAAGCACCAGCTGGTGGACACCTATGCCCAGGAGCTTTGCGTGTCGCCCAACTACCTCACCAAGGTGTGCCGGGAGGTGACCGGCAAAACCGCCCTGCAATGGATACGCGAACATACCGAGGCCGACATTCGCTACTACCTGCTCAACTCGGATATGAGCATCAAGGAGATATGCGACGACTTGGGCTTTCCCAATCTGTCTTTCTTCGGAAAGTATTGCCGCCGCGCCTTCGGCCTATCGCCCAACGAGTTCCGGAAACAACACCGCACGGCAGCCAAGTCGCCCACCTCCTCCGCTGGGTAGTCGACCTCTTCCCTTCTTGGCCGCCCACCTCCGCCACTCGGTAGCTATCTCGCACCTCCCTCGCCACCGATGGCTCGAGCGGTCGGGGGCAAGGACGGCGTGCTTCCCCTCTCCATGTGTGGAGCGATCGTTCCCCCATGTGTGGAGCGATTGCTTCGGAGGTGCAACGTGCTGCGCCCTATGTGTGCGAACCGATTGCTTCGGGGAGGTGCAATGTGCCTGCGCCCCGGGTGTCTACACTTCTTCTCCTAAGTGTTTGCACTTTCCCTCCTATCTGCCTACACTTCCCGCTCGAAGTGTAGGCACTTTCTGTTCCCGATGTTTGCACCTCTTCCCCCGATGCGTTTACCCCCTGCGTCGGGGTGGCGATGGGGCGGGTGGGGTGGTCGGTTACCGGTTCTCTTCTTTAAGAAAAATAAGGTTTGTATAGAAACGGAGATTTGATTGTTTATGTTTTGAAAACAGACGGCCTATATTTGCAGAGTCGAAAGCGCGCAACCGACAGCAATGAACCTTTTATGAATCAATCTTTATTAAAACCTTAAATCTTATGGCAGTATTATTCAAACCCTATCGTTCGTCTTTGAAAACAAAATCCGGCAAAAAACTCTATCACCCCCGTATGATCTGTGTGGGCAACGTCACCACCGCTCAGGTGGCCGAGGAAGTGGCTCAAGGCTCGGCCTTGTCCACGGGCGATGTGAAGAGTGCCATCGACAACCTCGTTTTGGTGATGGGTCGCCACTTGCGCAGCTCGCAAAGTGTGACGCTCGACGGGCTGGGAACCTTTAGTCTGGGCGTGCGCTCGGCCGGTCGAGGCGTGGAGAAGGAAGAGGAGGTGTCGGCCTCGCAGGTGAAGCTCTGCGTGCGTTTTCGCCCTGCTTCCACCCGCAGAGCCGATGGCACGCTGAGCACACAAGCCCTCATCTCGGGAGCACGCTGCATGCGCCACGGCTGCTTGGAAGTGGCTGCGTTGGAAACGAAGCCTGCTCCGGGAACACCCGAGGGCGAAGCCCCCGATCCCATCGACTAACCGATGAGGGCTCACCGTGAACTCGTGGTATGAACGGTGGTCGGGCTCGGTGAATAGACCCATCGACCTGATTGTGATCCACTGCTCGGCCACCCGTCCCGACCGGCCGTTCTCGCTCCTCGACCTGGAGCGGGCACACCGCCGGCGGGGCTTTGCCGGGGTGGGCTATCACTTCTACGTGCGTCGAAACGGACGTGTCCACGCCGCTCGCCCGTTGAATCTCGCCGGTGCTCATGCCAAAGGATACAACGCTCGCAGCATAGGCATCTGCTACGAAGGTGGGCTGGACGAGGAGGGACGGCCGGCCGACACACGCACCCCGGCTCAGTGTCGAGCTTTGGTTGAGCTGGTGGGCACGTTGCTGACTCGCTTTCCGGGCTGTCGGGTGTGTGGGCATCGCGACCTCAGTCCCGACCTCGACGGCAACGGCCGGGTGGAGCCTCGCGAGTGGGTCAAGGCTTGTCCTTGTTTCGATGCCCGCCGACTACCTGCCGAGGTGGAGGCCGCCCAAGCCCATGGCCACCCACCCCTTATCCTTGTCGAGCAAGGAGATGCCGTTGTAGAACCCCTTAACTCTCAATTTTAACCTCTTAAACCTATCTGACTATGAACGAAACTCTGAATATGAAAACTCCGAAGAAACCCGTTTGGGACGTGATTTTGAAGATGCTCATCGCCGTGGCCTCGGCCTTGTTGGGCGTCATTGGCGGACAGGCCATGACCGCATAATCGAATCGGTCTCGGTTGCATTGGGTCGGCAGCTCCATCGGTGGAGGCTGCCGACCTCTTGCTGGGCGGGGTAAGACCGAAGCGACGCACTCGCTTCCTCGTCCGCCCTCTCGTAGGCAGACGGCCTGCGGTGACCGATGACGAAGGTCGACAGGGAGCGAGAACCGAAGCGACGTAGGCTTGTCCTCACCTTCTTTCTTGCGGGTGATCGGTCTGCGGCGATTCTGCTTCGACCCTTGGTGGGGGTGTAAGTAGTTGTCTGTAAGTTCGGAGCATCTTTATTCTTTGCAGCGAGGAAGTGGAAAGGAAAATATTATATTTGTCGGTGAATGAAACTTTTAACATTGAATCTCACCCATGAAAAAGCTACTCTTATTCTTGCTCTGCGCACTCGTTCCGCCGGTGGCGGTTCATGCGCAGCAGCCCGATCGCCGCGGCATCTTTCTCGAAGGCACGGTGGGGCTGAGCACGGTGACATCTCCCTACGAGGTGGATTTTCACTTCAATCTCTCGCCCACGGCGGGCTATCGGTTTGGCAAATACTTGTCGGCCGGTTTTCGGGCCACGTTTGAAACCGGCTCCATTCCCTATCGTGTTTATACGCCCTTTGTGCGTTTGCACTACCTGAACAAGCCCACTTGGGAGCTGTTTGTCGAGGGACAAGCTAGCTTGGGCCTGCGTGATGTGGATTGTGGCCAAGCCGGCTACACCGAAACGGGGGTGGCCTTGGGCGGCAGCTATGTGGTGACTCCTCGCCTTCGGTTGGTGGGTCGCTATTTGTTTGTGGGCGTCAGCGACAATAGCGATTGGACGGGTAGATCCGAGGACGAGAAGCGTTTCTTGTTCGATGCTCGCTCCGGCCGCCTGCACCTGGGCTTGCAGTGGCAGTTTTAACGGCCAAAGAACTGTCTTCTATGGGCCTCATCCGATTCGAGGAGCAAACGTCTGTAAGCGAGAGGTGAGCGGCTCAAAGAAATGAAGAACCCCTCCATCCATGCAAGGAGCGCATGAATGGAGGGGTTCGGTGCGAATGAAGGTCGATTATTTATGCTTGGATGATTACTTCCACGGGTCTTCGTATTGGCAAATTTCCCACGGGCCGTAGTAGGCTTTGCGTACGGAGCCGTCTTTTTCGAGTTCTAAGCCTCCGGTGGAGTATTCACCTGTGCGTCGATTACCAACGGTGACGGTATTGGGTTGGAAAATGTAGTTGAGCACGGCTTGAGCTTGTCCGTTTGCGACGTTGGCAGGCACGCCATAGTTGATGCGCAGTAAGCCATCACCGATGACTCTCAGACTGAGGAACGGGCCACCCTTGGCTTCGTAGTTTACACGTAATACCTTTTTGAGCACCGTTCCGTCTTTCTTGGTGTAGACGGCAATTACCTTGGAGAGGTAGTCATAGGTGTTGGGGAAAGCGGCAAATTCCACTTTTAAGAAGTCTTTTTCTTTATCGTACTCAAATACGGTGAATTTGTCGCCTTGCATGGCGCGCGTGTACACGCGTTTGCCGTCTGACTTGTAGAGCACTCGTTGTTCGGTTGCATTCATAACCAATCCGCGGTGTGAAGGGAAGTAAACCTTCAGCTTGCTGATGTCGAAATCTTCGGTGTCTCCAATGCCCAGCATCTTACGCGGGTTGTAAGCGTGTATCATGATGTCTTGGGTAAGGCGTTTCAGGCGGTTGTTCAGCACTTGTGTGCGGTCTAAGTCGGAATGCTCCAAGACGGCTACCGAGAGATAGGTGTCGCGATCAACGGGTTTTACCAAAAATACATCCTTGAGTTCTGCTTCGGTCACCGTCATGCTGTTGGGGATATACAAACTGAACTCAGTGGGGTCATTGGCATCGGGTTTGGCCATCAATTGGTCGGGGCGGAGTTCTGAGAAAGATTCGTTGTTGAATACCACAGAGGTATAGGTCATGTATTCGCGATTGACGTCGGTGGGTTTGTCGATGATCACTGCGGGGTATGCTTTCACCGTTTTTGTGATCTCTGTTTGACCTTTTCTTACCACAGCCGTTTGTTTGAGTGACGAGAAGCTTGTTTCGGCATGGCTCTTGAATCCCAGTTTAGTTACCAAGAACATTTTCTCGTCGGAAGAAGCCAGTGTAAATTTGTTTTCGGGACTGCTTCCTGCGCCCAGCGGTGTTTTGTCGGAAGGATTATAGAAGTAGTTGATGATATACTTCTCTTTCATATCCACGTTGACGTGGCGCACCCATGATTTGCCGGTGGGGGTGGTGGCGTGAAATTTGACCTTGAGGTTGTGATGTTCCACGCTGGGCAGTTTGCTCAAGTTCGGTGCCTTGATGTAGGCTTTCTTGGCTGCTTTGTCCAGACGTACGGTCCAACCCTCGGGCACGTCCACGAATACTTCGGTCAGCGGGTCAGAGTGTTCGTAAGGCACTTCGATTTCTTCTTCGGCATCGCTAAACTGGAGACGATTGTTCTCTGTGCTATATTTGGTTGCGTTGTCGGCTGGTTCTCCGGGCTTGATGATGAATTCCAGCTCATTTACAAGGGGAATCTCCACATCCTCCAATCCTTTGATGGTAGTGGTGAGGATGATGGTCGTTCCGTCGGCTCCCTTTTCGATACTGACGATGGGACTGTTTTCTCCGGGAAGCCCGGGGTCTCCTTTGTCTCCCTTATCTCCTTTGTCTCCGTTGGCTTTGATTTTGTTGCCTGTGGGGTCAAGGATGAACTTGGCTTCTTCGTTACCATACTTGATGGTCCAATAGAAGTTGGGGTCGTTGGGGTTGCTATCGTCTTTCTTGGCACTGACCACCGGAGTGATGCCATCTTGTCCTTTGGCCGGTTTTTGTGTGTCGTGGCCGTCGATGTACCAATTGCCGTTCTCGCCAATTTCGATGGTGGGGGTGTGTCCATCTTGACCGTTGATGCCGGGATCGCCCTTGTCTCCTTTTTCTCCGTTGGCTTTGATTTTGTTGCCTGCGGGATCGAGGATGAACTTGGCTTCTTCATTGCCATACTTGATGGTCCAATAGAAGTTGGGGTCGTTGGGGTTGCTATCGTCTTTCTTGGCGCTTACCACCGGGGTGACACCGTCTTGTCCCTTGGAGGATTTTCCTGTGTCATTGCCGTCGATGTACCAATTGCCGTTCTTGCCGATTTCCAGTACGGGCGTATGTCCGTCCTTGCCATTGATGCCGTCTTTGCCTTTTTTGCCAAAGGGAATATAGACGGTTGTTTCTCCGAAATTGAAGGTGGCTCCCAAAGTGTCCTTGACTCCGTCTTTATCGACGACCTTGTAGACGAGTTGTGATACGGGTAGTTTCTGCTCAAGCAGGTTGATGATGTTTTTCAGATTAAGAATCTGATTGTTGACTCCGTTTATTTTGTCGTTCATCTCCTTGATGCTACCCGCCAGGACATACTGCCGGCTGTACAACACATTGGTGTCTTCTTTGTAGCAGGAAGAGAGCAAACATATTGTTCCCAAGAAGAACAATAGAAAAGATTTTATCTTCATTGTTGCTGTTTTTTGTATAATTGTTCTTTCACTCTAACCCACGACCGAGAACGGTTTACCCTCTTTACGGGGCTGTCCGTTCCGTGTCGACGGGGGTGAGTCATTTTTTGTGCGCCAGGTATTCGGCAATGACCATTGCGTTGCGGCGCGCGTCGGGATTGGATACGGAGGCTTGGCGGAACAGAGCTTGAGCTTGGTCTACCTTACCGGTTTTGGCATAGGCAACGGCCAAGATGTTCTTGATGTCGTTATTCATATCCTGCACTTTTTCAAGTTGCCGTGCGGCTTCTTCAAACTGTTCTTTCTGCATGAGTTTGAAGCCTTGGGCTGCGAAAGTGATGTCTTCGGTAGGGTAAATCTTGGCCAAGAGGTCGAGTGCTTCGCCTCCTGCCTCGGTGTCCAAACCGTAGTCCAGTGCCACCGAATAGATTTCTTCGGGGCTGAGATTCTTGGGATTCTTCTTCAATATTTCCTTAGCCTCTTCCACTTGGTAGGCTTTCACTGCGTAGACAATTTCATAGCTACTCAAGCGCAGGTGCGGATAGACGTTGGCAAGCAGCTCTTTATATTCGGGAATGCGCTTGATGAGAACCTTCGCCACTTCGGTATCTTTCGTGCTGTCCAGCAACTTCAAGAACTTTTCGCGGCCTGCAATGGAAGCATCCTTTTGTAGGGTGTCGCGCAGTCCATCCCAATTCTCGGTCATTCGTCCCAAGGTGAACATGCCGCGCGAGAGATCGGTGCGTCCCACGATGTAGTCGATCAATGAGCCGGCACGTCCCGATGCCAAGCGCATATTGTTGTCATACGGACCTTCGGGTGAAGCAAAGCCTTCGATCTTGACACTCATGATGGTGTAGTCGCTATTGGTTAGGAACGAGCCTATCTCGGTGTCGAGCTTGGCCAACTCCGTGGGATTGTTGTGCAAATCGCTCACGATGTAGGTCTTGTTCAGCGGATAGGTCAGGTAAATTTTGGCCGAGTGCTTGCGTTCCTTGATTCTCGTCTTCTGAGGAGCATCGGGTGTGGTGAAGAACAGCTCGGGGAAGGCAATAGGTCGATAGGGAGCTGCAGGAACGGGTGCGGGATATGGCATCTCCGGACGTGGCTCGGCTTTGCCTCTGAACTTATAAGTCAATCCCACGGCAGGGGCCCATACGAAGCTGTCGTAGGCTCGCTTGGCCGACTTGATGCCGTCCATCGTGTGGTCGGCTTCCCACACCAGGCGGTTGGTCAGATCCAATGCCCAGCGATGCGATAGGTTGAAACGCACCGAGAAGTCGCCTCCTAAGCCGCAGGTGAGCTTGCGGTTGACGTTGGGAGCCACGCGGCTGCCCGCTTTCACAGTCTCTTTGGATTGCAGGTTCACGGCATCGCGAACCAGCTCCACTCTGGAATCGAACTTGGCCAAATAAACGCCCGGGCGCACGATGAGTTCCACCGGACGTTCCTTGTACCAAGGCTTGCGCGAGAAGAGCTGTGTGAGGTTGAGCACGGCATTGACAGCAAGTTGTTTGTAACAAACCTTACTGACGATTTTGTCAAAGCCTACTCCCGTGAGCGATAGCTCTTTGCGGTTGTGCTTGCCTTGTTCGCCAAAGAGGTCGGTTACCGGGTAGGTGTAAACCGTCCCGTCAATTTCTGTGTAGGGATAGTAGGTATAAGCATCGTCCATGCCCAGTACATAATCCCTTTGATAGCTGTTGGGCGACACCTTGTTGAAGCCGTAGGCTCCCGATACTTCCAGCCCCCAAACGGGCGAAAATTGGTAGCCCAACTTCAAAGAGCCCCCCTTGCCGAAGTGGTACTTCTCCTTGGTCCATGAATACAAATCGTCGAAAATCATGGGTGAGAAAAATTCTCCGGTAACATACCAATAGTTAGGTTTGTAGAGCGTTTGTTTTCTCTCGAAGCCATGGTCGGTATCCTTCCCGCCGGCCTCTTGGGCGTCGGCAGCGGCTACCCCTCCAAGGAGCAACAGCGTGCAAAACACCATTCGCTTGGTTAAAATTAATTTTGTCATACGCGGTTTTATTAAAATTTTCATTCGCTTTGCAAAGTTATGTAAATGGGGGGGGGGTAGAATCGGTATAAGCCGATTTTTACACAATATTAAACTTTGACAACGTTTGACAAGTGTGTTTAATTTTATGAAATTATGTTCTCAAAAAAGGAACGCTTTCGATTCACTTTTTCGAGAGCCCGGGAGTTGCTCGGTCCGAGTGAGAGCCAAGGCCGATGAGAGGCGAGTTTTCCCTTGAAAAAAGTTTGAGTGAAACGGGAAAAAGCTTTTATTTGCATTCCGAAATACAACTTCGATTGCCATGAACAACGTATCCCCTTCGGCCGCAGACGCAGGCCGACTCGACCCCCGAAAGTTTGAAACCACCATAGACGGCAAGCAGACCCACCTCTTCACCCTCACCAATAAGCAAGGCATGGAGGTGGCCGTGACCAATTACGGCTGCGCCATCGTGTCCATCCTCGTGCCCGACCGAACGGGGCAACGCGCCAATGTGGTGCTGGGACACGACAGCATCGAGGCCGTGGTGAACAGTCCCGAACCGTTCTTGAACACCGTCATCGGCCGCTATGCCAACCGCATTGCCCGAGGCCGGTTCACCCTCTACGGCGAGGAACACACCTTGGCCGTGAACAACGGCCCCAACCACCTGCACGGCGGCCCCACGGGCTTTCACGCTCGGGTGTGGGAGGCGGTGCAGCCCGATGCCAACACCCTGGAGCTGACCTACACCTCGGCCGACGGTGAGGAGGGGTTTCCCGGCGAGCTGAACGTGAAGCTGGTGTATCGCCTGGAGAACGAAGTGAACGCTCTCTTTATGGAATATACCGCCACCACCACCCGCCCCACGGTGGTGAACCTGACGAATCACGCCTTTTTCAACCTCCACGGCGTGGGCTGTCCCACCACCGGCATCGAAGACCACGTGGTGAGCATCGAGGCCGATTACTTCTTGCCCATCGACGAAGTGTCCATCCCCACGGGCGAGGTGCTGCGTGTGGAGGGCACACCCATGGACTTTCGCACGCCCCACAGCGTGGGCAGTCGCATCGGTCAGTCCTGCGAACAGCTGCGCCACGGCTCGGGCTACGACCATTGCTACGTGCTCAACAAGGCCGAGCAGGGCGAACTTTCCCTGGCGGCCACCTGTACCGACCCCAAGAGCGGCCGACGCCTGGAGGTGTATACCACCGAGGGAGGCCTGCAACTCTATACGGGCAACTGGCTCAACGGCTTTACCGGAGCCGGAGGCACCACCTTCCCCGCTCGCAGCGCGCTCTGCTTCGAGGCGCAATGCTTCCCCGACACGCCCAACCGACCCCACTTCCCCACGGCCGTGCTTCAGCCCGGGGACGAGTATCAGCAGGTGACGGTTTATAAATTCAGCGTGGCCGATTGAGAGGGCAGGGGCAAACGTGTCTTGAACCCCGTGTAAACACTTGGGGGCTTGAGTGTCCACACTTTGCTCCCGAAATGCCTACACTTCGTTCCCGAAATGCCTACACTTAGCAAGCCGAGTGCCCACACATTGAAAATCGAGTGCGAAGCCCTCCGCCCCAAGAGTGGACCCCCACACAGAAAAAGTAGATTAACACAACTCAAATAAACTTCAAAACAATGACACACAACAAGACTGCACCGAGGGGCAATGCCATTGCCATCGTTGCCATGATTTTCCTCTTCGGAATGATCTCTTTCGTGACCAACCTTGCCTCGCCCATGGGCGACGTGCTCAAGAACCAATTTGGCGTGGCCAACTGGATGGGCACATTGGGCGTGTTTGCCAACTTCATTGCCTATGCCGTGATGGGCTATCCGGCCGGCAACCTCTTGCAAAAGAACGGCTATAAGAAAACCGCTCTCATGGCCATTGCCGTGGGCTTCCTCGGTGTGGGCGTGCAAACCCTCTCGGGTGTGTATGGCAGCTTCGGCATCTACCTGCTGGGTGCGTTCATTGCGGGCTTCTCCATGTGTTTGCTCAACACCGTGGTCAACCCCATGCTCAACACCCTGGGAGGCGGTGGCAATAAGGGCAACCAGCTCATTCAGCTGGGCGGTTCGTTCAACTCGCTTTGCGGAACGCTGGTGATCATCATGACCGGTATCCTCATTCCCGAGATTGCCAAGGCCCAAATCAGCCAAGTATTCCCCTTGATGTATGCCGCTTTGGCCATCTTTGCCTTTGCCTTTGTGGTGATACTCTTCACGGCCATCCCCGAGAAGAAGGCCGAGGCACAGACCCAAACCGTGAACTACGAGCACAGCCCCCTTTCGTTCCGCCACTTCGTATTGGGTGCGGTGGGTGTCTTCGTCTACGTGGGTGTGGAAGTGGGTGTGCCCAACGTCTTGCAGAAATGGCTGCAAAATCCCGACCTGAATGTGCTGAACAATCCCGCCGAAGCCACTGCCATTGCCGGTAGCGTGGCGGCCACCTACTGGATGCTCATGCTCGTGGGTCGTTTGCTGGGAGCCTCGCTGGGTGCACGTTTCTCGGCCAAGGCCATGCTGACGCTGGCTTCGGGACTGGGTGTGGTGTTGACACTGGCTGCCATGTTTGCCCCGGCCGATGCCATGGTCAATATGTTTGTGTTCAAGAATAGCCCCGAAGGTCTGTTCGGAGTGGTGTCCGTGCCCGTGAGTGCGTTGCTGCTCGTTCTGGTGGGACTTTGCACCTCCATCATGTGGGGCGGCATCTTCAACCTGGCTGTCGAAGGACTGGGCAAGTACACCGAAAAGGCATCGGGCATCTTCATGGTCATGGTGTGTGGCGGTGGCATCCTGCCCTTGCTGCAAAACGGCATTGTGGACATGACCGGAGGCGTGGGCTATCTCACCAGCTATTGGGTCATCGTGGCCGGTTTGGTCTACCTGCTGTGGTATGCCTTGGCAGGTTGTAAGAATGTGAACACCGACATTCCCGTGAAATAAACTCGGACCCCTCGGGCCCGAATCTCGAATCTTTAACCCTAAAACTATCAATCATGGACATCGAACACGTAAGAAGTCGCTTCATCAAGCATTTTGACGGAAGCACCGGATTTGTATATGCCTCGCCCGGGCGCATCAACCTCATTGGCGAACACACCGACTACAACGGCGGATTCGTCTTTCCCGGAGCCATCGACAAGGGCATGATTGCCGAAATCAAGCCCAACGGCACCGACAAGGTGCGTGCCTACTCCATCGACCTGAAAGACTACGTGGAGTTTGGCTTGAACGAGGAAGATGCCCCCCGAGCCAGCTGGGCACGCTACATCTTCGGCGTATGTCGGGAGATGATCAAACGTGGCGTTGAGGTGAAAGGCTTCAACACCGCCTTTGCCGGCGATGTGCCCTTGGGAGCCGGCATGTCCTCATCGGCTGCGCTGGAAAGCACCTACGCCTTTGCGCTGAACGAACTCTTCGGACAGGGCAAGATAGACAAATTCGAGTTGGCCCGGGTGGGACAAGCCACCGAGCACAACTATTGTGGGGTGAAGTGCGGCATCATGGACCAGTTTGCCTCCATCTTCGGCAAGGCCGGCAGCCTGATGCGCCTGGACTGCCGCTCCATGGAATACGAATATTTCCCCTTCGATCCGCAAGGCTACCGCTTGGTGCTCATGGACTCGGTGGTGAAGCACGAGCTGGCCTCCTCGGCCTACAACCGCCGCCGCGAAAGCTGCGAAACGGCCGTGGCTGCCATCCGCGAACGTCATCCCCACGTGGAGTTCCTGCGCGACTGCACCATGGAGATGCTCCAAGAAGCCAAAGATAAAATCAGTGCCGAAGACTATATGCGAGCCGAATACGTCATCGGCGAGGTGCAACGCGTGCTGGATGTGTGCGATGCCCTGGGACGTGGCGACTACGAAACCGTGGGACAGAAGATGTACGAAACCCATCACGGCATGAGCAAGCTCTACGAAGTGAGCTGCGAAGAGCTGGACTTCCTCAACGATTGCGCCAAGCGTTACGGCGTCACCGGTTCGCGCGTCATGGGCGGAGGCTTCGGCGGATGCACCATCAACCTGGTGAAGAACGAGCTGTACGACGCCTTCGTGGCTCAAACCACAGCCGACTTCCAAGCCCGCTTTGGCCGTCAGCCCAAGGTGTACGACGTGGTAATCGGCGACGGAGCACGTCGCCTGGCCTAACCGTCCGTCGGCACACCGATTCCGAAACCTTGCAAGGGCAGCTTCCCATTTGGGGAGGCTGCCCTTGCTTGCTTTTGAAAGTGCCTATGTATGTCTTGCTTGGTGCCCCGATTTTCCACATTCCATGCTCACCCGGTTTTTGCTTAGCTTTTTCGCCAATCGTTTTTTGTCGCCGAATACTTGTACTTGACGGGATGAAGTATCGGCATCGGGTGAGCGAATCATTCGTTTTCTGTAGATAGGGTGGGCGTATGAAGGTGAGAGGTTTTGTTGGCTTGTAAGCTCCAAGAGTTACTACGTTCGGTGATATGCTTATGCCGGTGTCTTTGGTCTTATGGGATTGCTATCAAGCACTTGTGAGTTGCAGATGTAAAGTATTTCCTTTACATTTACTGCTGCAAAGTATTATAAAGTATTACCTTTGCCGCCATAAAACATTGGTTTATGAACAGTCTTGAAAGGCAAAAGCTCAAAGAAGTGGTTCTTTACATACTCAACATTACAGGTGGGTTGGACTACTATCGCGTATTTAAGGTGCTCTATTTTGCGGAAAAAGAGCATCTGAAGCTTTATGGGACGCGTATTGTTGCCGATAATTTTGCGGCGTTGCCCTATGGTCCGGTTCCGTCAGTGTTGTATGATGCGGTCAAGGCAAATCTGTATACCGATGTGATAACACGAGCAGGCGATGATGCGTCGATGGTTTTATTGCCTAAGCGTGATTTTAATTCCGATTACCTTTCTCAGTCGGATATTTTGTGTCTGAACCGCTCCATTCAGGAAAATGCAAAACTATCGTTTAGCGAAATGATGGAAAAATCACACGATACAGCTTGGCAGAAAGCCCGACATTGTGGCTTCATATCGCTCGTTGAAATGGCACGGGCGGCAGGAGCATCGGAAGAAATGCTCGACTATATTGAGGAGCAATCGCAGATTGAGGACTCCTTGTCGTGATGAATCTTTTAGAGGATGTAGTTGATCGGCCGATGAATCAAGCAGTACAGGTGGGCAATGTCTATAAGATTGCCATGACAAGCGAAGAAGGCATCACGCCCAAAGATGGATATACAAGTCGAGATAAGTATTTCGTTGTCTTAGGTTTCGATGACAGAGGTAATGTGTATGGCGGTGTTGTTGTCAATTCAAAAATCAACCCGAATTTGCCGAGTACCGTTACGGACTACTATATGCCTTTGTCTAAAAAGGATTATCCCTTTCTTCAATACGATTCTTTTGTCAATTGTTCTCAATTGAAGATGGCTCATGTCAACAAGCTTGCGGCCGCGACAATGGTAGGCGGAATTTCCACAGAAGACCTTGATATCATAAAAGGTACGGTGGTAGAGAGCCCCAACGAGACCCGCATTCGCCTCAAGCAATTTGGATTGCTTTGACGCCTGATTCGAAGACCATCGGTAGCTATTCTCCCCGTAAGGAGAGGCCGCCCCTCATCCTGCGAAGTCTTCGCCGAAGAACAGCAGGAAGAGCGGCAGATAGTCTTTGAGGGCCGTGCGCAGCAGGCGCAGGGCTTGACCGATGCGGTAGTTCACCGTTTGAGCCGACACGCCCAACCGTAGGGCAATCTCTTTGTGGGTGAGCTGCTCGTTGCGGTTCATCTCATAAGCTTGACGCACCTCGGGAGGCAGGTTGCTCACGGCCTCTCGGTAGAGGCGAAGCAGCTCGTCGGCCAGGTAGAAATCGGGGTCTTCAAAGGTGGAGGCATAGCGTTCCACAATGTCTTGATGCACCCTGCGGCGCACTTCGGCATGCGAAAGGCGATTGAGGGCTTTGTTCTTCACGATGGTGAAGAGCAGCGTCTTCAGACTGAGTTCGGGCAGGAGGGTGGCACCGTGCTCCCAAAGCCACAGCATGGTTTCTTGCACCACCTCCTCGGCCTCCTCTTGGCGGTGAACATACTGCGAGCAAAAGCCGCAGAGCCGGCCGAAGTAGTGGCGGTAGACACGGTCGAACACCGCGGAATCGCCCCTTTGCAAGGCCGCGATTACGGCGGCATTGTCTTCTACATCGGCAAGGGTGGTGGGTCGGAACATGGGGAATGGTATAGGTTGATGTATGTTCGAGACAAAAGTACTGTAAAAAAAAGACGTAGCAAAAAGAGTGTGCCCCAACCCTGTTTTTGAGGGGATGACTTTAGTATCTTTGTGCGCACGGCTGTATTACTTACAACGAACAAGGAAAAGCCAAAGAAACGGAAGATGAACGAAGCGTTGCTGATGAGCTATTTGCGCCAAACCTGCACACCCGAGGAGTGCTTGCAGGTGGAGGCGTGGTGCGAAGCCTCGCCCGAGAACCGGCGAGCGTTGGAACAGATTTACTATACACTTTTCGTGGGCGATAGGTTAGCGACCATGGAGCGAGTGGACACCGAGGAGTCGTTGCAGCGGCTCAAACAACGCATTCGCGCCAAGCAGACGGCACCGAGCCTTGCACCGAGCATCGCATCGCGCCCAAGGTGGCGAGCCTATCGCGTGGTGGCGGCGGCTTTCTTGGCGGGGCTCATCGTCATGGCCGCCTTGATTCGTCTATGGCCCGCACCTCGGTTGGCCGACTATACGGTGCTGACGGCTGCGGGACAGCGGGCGCAAACCCTTTTGCCCGATGGGAGCCGCGTGTGGCTCAACGGAAAAACCCGACTCGTCTATCGCGGATCGTCGCGTGGAGGCGAACGGCGGGTGGAACTCGAGGGCGAGGCCTATTTCGAGGTGGCTCGAGCCGCCGATGCTCCGTTTGTGGTGTGTAGCAAAGAGGTGCAAACGCGTGTGCTGGGCACCAAGTTCAACGTGCGAGCCCGTGAGGACGAAGACCGGGTGGTGACCACTCTGCTTCAAGGGTCGGTGTG
>JAXFUC010000032.1:0-2427 GCA_034176395.1 Bacteroides sp.
ATTACCTACCGGTCTTCAGGTACCCACATGGCCGTATCTCCACGATATTACCGCATGGGATTCTTCGGAGGAGATATATCCAAGCCGTTGGGGCAGTTTGTCCTGCGCGGCGAAGTGGCGTTCAACGTGGACAAGCATTTCAGCTACAAACCCGAGGCGGGAACTATGGAGCAGAAGGGCTTCAACACGGTGAATTATCTCGTGGGCGTGGATTGGTATGCGCCTCATGAATGGATGGTGATGGCGCAGTTTTCTTCGGAAAGTATTCTGCGATATGAAAATCAAATAGCACAACCTCGTTATCAGTCACTCCTCACGCTCAATGTGTCTAAAAAACTGTTGGACAGCACATTGCAATTATCCAACTTTACCTATTTCGACCTCAACCACAAGGGATGGTTCAGCCGCTTTACCTCCTCCTATGCGCTGAATGACCACATCCAACTATCGGTAGGTTATGATTGGTTTGGAGGCAATGAGGGGATATTCGGTAGGTACAAAAACAATTCAGAAATATGGGCAAAGGCAAAATATAATTTTTAGCAACAAAGCAATAAAACAATGAAACAGAAGGTAATCTATCTTTTTTTATCACTGATGCTCACGAGCATCAGTGTCTCCGCCCAAACAGGGGGTGGACGGATTGCGGGCGTGGTCGTTGACGACTCAGGCGAAGAACCACTGCCCGGTGCAACCATCTTTGTCGAGGAGCTGAAAAAGGGTGTTGCAGCGGATGGGCATGGGGAGTTCTCTTTTTCTGATATTCCCGCAGCCACCTATACGCTTACCGTGAGGTTTATGGGGTACCATACGCAAAACCGTAAGGTCGAAGTGGGTAAAGAGAGAGGTAAGAAAATCATTATTCGCATGAAAGCCCTATCTCAGTCGCTCGAAGAGGTAATTGTGATGGGCAAGAGTGAAGCCCGCAAGATACGTGAGCAGGCCATGCCTATATCCGTAATCAGCATGAGTCAGATACAGGGGACGGTCAACAATGTACAGGACGTTCTGGCAAAGACTGCCGGTATCACCGTGCGGACGATGGGTGGCGTGGGCAGTGCTTCCCGTATTTCGGTGCGTGGGTTGGAAGGAAAACGCATTGGGCTTTTCATTGACGGACAGCCGATAAACGATAACTCCGATTTTATCGACCTCAATGATATTCCGGTGGAAATGATTGACCACATTGAGATATACAAAGGAGTTGTTCCCGCCAAGTTCGGAGGTTCTGCCGTGGGTGGAGCTGTAAATATTGTCATCAAGGAGTATCCGCCCAAGTATTTGGACGTGAATTATTCTTACGGCAGTTTCAATACCCACAAGGCATCTGTGGTGAGCAAGATGAACATTGCGTCAAAAGGTTTCGAGTTCGGGTTGGGAGGTGTTTATAACCATTCCGACAATAACTACAAGATGAAGTCTCCCTTTCAGGAGGGGCTTACGATAACCCGAGACCACGACAAGTTCAAGAAGACGGTTATCGGCGGTAGCTTTAAGGCACGGGAATGGTGGTTTGACTTAGTGGAATTTGAACCTGTCTTCATACATACCTATAAAGATATACAGGGGATAGAGTCAAATATTCAGTATGCCCACAGCCATTCCAACGCTTTTATTTTCGCCAATAAGATGGAGAAGGACAACTTTCTTTTGGAAGGGCTGGACTTGGATTGGCAACTGGGGTATATTTATACCAACTACCATTTTACCGATACCGCCTCTCATCGCACACACTGGGACGGAACGCATTATCCAGCAGCTTCCGAATTCGGTGGCGAAATCGGAAAATGGGCGTCTATGTTGACAAATGATAAGCATCAATTGCAACACAAATTGAATCTCAACTATCTTGTCAATGAGAAACATTCGGTCAACTTCAACTCTTTGCTGAAATATGCCCATGCCAATCCAAAAGATGTAATGAAGGACAAGGTTATTGGCTACCGTACGGAATTTCCAAGCAATATGCTCAGTTGGGTGGCGGGTTTGAACTACGACTATCGCTCCTCGAACGATAAGTTCCTCAATTCTGTCAATATCAAGTATTACTACTATTCAATGAAAACGCGGATGGCAAGTATTCTGACAAATTCGGCGGAAGATATAGATACCCACAAGAATGATTTCGGTATCAGCAATGCACTTCGTTACCGTATCACTCCCAATCTGATGGCAAAAGCGTCACTTGGGTATGATGTAAGGCTTCCGTCGGAAGAAGAACTGCTGGGCGATGGATATGTAATTGCTCCTGCAGGCAATTTGATACCCGAGCGCAACACAAGTGTAAACGTGGGAATGCTGTTTGACCTGACAGGAAAGGCTCCCAGCAATCTGCAAGTAGAAGTAAACGGGTTCTATATGTATCTGCAGAACATGATTCGCTTTACGGGAGGTTTCTTGCAGTCGCAGTTTCAGAATTTTGGCGAG
>JAXFUC010000033.1:0-17862 GCA_034176395.1 Bacteroides sp.
CATAGAGCGGAAAGCTGTACGAACGAACCTTGGACTCGTCGAAGCGCACAAAAGCCAGCATCGTGTTGTCGGGACTGAACTCCAGGGCGCGATTGAAGCCGAACTCCTCCTCGTACACCCAGTCGGGAATGCCGTTGATGACCTCGTTGAACTTGCCATCGGTGGTCACCTGGCTTTCGCTATTGCCGTAGAGCAGCTTCACCAAGTAGATATTATTGTTGCGAACAAAAGCCACCATATTGCCGTCGGGCGAAAACACCGGCACTTGTTGCGGCCCACCTTCGGACAGTGCTTCGAGAGCATTCCCCGTCAGTTCGCCTTTGGCGTTGCGCTTGAGTGGGTAGAGATAGTGCACGGCCGTATAGGAGTGGCGATAGATGGACTGCCTCTCGGTGGCGATGAGCAGCCGCGTTCCGTCGGGCGAGAATGTGTAGCTGTCAAACCGCTTGAAAGGACATTGGCGAGCCTTCTCGGTGTCGAACAATACCTCCACTGCCTCGCCCGTGCGGAAGGAGTATTTGATGATCTGCGTACCGTCGGCGTTCATCTGCGTATAGTGTTCGCCGTCAGGCATGGGGATGACCCCGTAGATGTTTTCGGGACGGAAACGTCCGCCGATGACGTCTTTGAGTTCCAAGGCTTGCTTGCCTTGTGCGCTTGCGGCAACTGCAAAACAAAAGCCCATGAGTAGGGCGAGAAAGGTCTTTTTCATGTGTTGTTCCACTATATTATACGTAAAAGTTATAGGCAGGGCAAAAATAAGGATAAAGGCCGAAGCCCACAAACCTTTCGCCTCCATCCTTGGCAAAATCGGCTATGGGATGCCCCTGCCGCTCGTCATCTTCACCCATGGCCGGGATGGAGGGTACGAGGGTTTGGTGGGCGGTAACCCATGCTTGGCCACCGAGGTTTTTATACTTTCCCACCGAGGTTTTGATGCTTTGCGCGCGAAGTGTCCAAGCTTTGCCACCGAGGTGTTTATACTTCCCGAGACAGTGCTTGAGACGTTGTTCCCATCACATGGGGACTCCGCTTGGCTTTGGTGTACTATATGCTTTCTCCTCTTTATTTTTGATTATTTTTGTAGCTCAATCTAAATCCTCGTTATCGCTATGAACTACACGCCAATTTGCCAAGCACTATTCGTTTTGCTTTGTTTGCTCATGCCCTTTTGTCCGCTTATGGCTCAGGTCGAGGTGCGCGGAGTCTTAGCCGACTCTTTGAGTGCTGAGCCCATTGGCTATGCCACCGTGGTGGCCGTT
This sequence comes from Bacteroides sp., assembly GCA_034176395.1. Taxonomy (GTDB): domain Bacteria; phylum Bacteroidota; class Bacteroidia; order Bacteroidales; family Bacteroidaceae; genus Bacteroides. Next base: position 1,263 of record JAXFUC010000033.1, read on the forward strand.
AAGCAAGGTCACGACCGGATGGCGGCTCATGCTGTGACCGATAGTTTAGGCCGGTTTGTACTCACCTTGGACAGCTCCGCACCCCATGTCCTTACGTTCTCGTGCTTGGGCTATCGTCCTCGGCAGGTGGAGTTGTGTTCCGTGGCTGGGATGGGGGTGCTGTATTGGGCGTTGCAACCCGATGAGCAGTGGCTATCCACCCTTGTGGTGGTGGGTAAGGACGGTAGGCGAGCAGCGCGAATGGAGCGGGGTAGGATGGTGATTCCTATGGAGGGAACGGCCTTGAGTGCGGCCGGTTCGTCGCTCGATGCCTTGCGTAGGTTGCCGGGTGTCTTTGTGGACGGGGCGGGCAGCGTATCGCTCTCGTCCATCGGTCAGGCCGCGGTTTATGTCAACGGCAAGCGGGTGCGGCTGCGTGGCGAAGCCTTGGTCACCTACCTGCGCGGACTTTCTGCTTCGCGCATCGATCACATCGAGCTGATAGCCCATCCCGGTGTGGAGTACGAGGCCGATGGGTTGGGCGGAGTTATTGACATCCGGCTGAAGAACACCATGAACGAAGGCCTTTTTGTGGAAAGCACCAATGGGCTGACGCAGTGGCATCACCTCAAACAACATTCGTCCTTGAATCTTTCGTGGGGAAGCGAGCGCGTACAATGGACGGTGAACTACCACCACGAGGTGGGGCATTACAGTTACAATTATGGCAGCGATCGCTTTCAAGACCAAGGACGCAACCACTCGGCGACGCGCGATACCGATAAACGAAACACCTTTGCCGGAGGAACGAATCTGGTGTGGAAGCCGGCCGAGAACCACGAGTTGGACGTGTCGGTAGAGGTCAGTTCGCTGGCGGGGTCGGGCGAAACACATACCTCGACCCAGATCTATGACGATGGACAAAGCCTGTCGCGCCGTCTCGAAGCCTCGAATCTCTACCTGAAGCAACGAAATACCCGATGCGAAGCAGGGCTTAACTACACTTTCACGCCCCATAGACAGCATCGCCTCCACGTGTCGCTGGGCATGTTGGGGTTAAAAGGAATGTCGCAAAACACTCAGCCCAACGTGTATTACTCGCCCGAGGGAGCGGTGTTGCAAACCCTGCTTTATGATGCCGATAACCGCAAGGACGTGGGTATGGCTTCGGTTTCACTGGCCTATCACATGGACACTCGGCAGTGGGGACAGTGGCGGATGGGGCTACGCACGGCCGGAGTGAAGACCGACAATGCATTCTCTTTTTATGAGGCAGAGGTGCTGAATCCTCTGCGATCCAATACGTTCGTCTACAAGGAATGGAACTTTGATGCCCACCTTTCCCACCGCTTGTCGCTTGGTGAGGGACTTCTGCTCGAAACCGGTCTGCGCTTGGAGCGTATGCACACCGAGAGTTGCAGGCTGCCCCACGGCTCCACGCAGGCCGAGGTGAGTCGCAACGGGCCGATTTGGGGCGTGTTTCCTTCGTTGAGCCTGAGTTGGGAGCACGAAAACGTAGGCATGTGGACGCTGAATTACAGCCGTCGGCAAGACAAACCGGCCTATGAAGACCTCAATGAGTTTGAATACCTGCTGGACGAACTCACCTTTTGGAGGGGCAACCCCCACTTGCGTCCGCAAATAGGCAACCGCTTTGCATTGGGCTACAACCGCGGGTCGATGGGGCTGAGCGTGGGCTATATCCACCTGAACGATTATTTTACCGCACTGACCGATGGGCTATCCGGTGGGCGAGTGGTGATGACTTCCAAAAATATTGGCCAACAGCAACAATGGTTGGCCGAGCTGGTTCACGAGCTGAGGCCAAGCAAAATTTGGACTCTGAGCCTGATGTTGGGCGGCTATTACCTCAAGAATCGGTTGCACTACGAAGGATTTCGACAGCATTATGGGAGGGCATCGTTGGTCGTGTCCACCGATCACCGATTGCGTTTGCCTTGGCAATTGAACTTGGAGGTCAATGCCGCTTATCGCTCCCTACGCCAAGGTGGCAGCTACGAGCTGGTCAAACCATCGGGAGTGCTTTCGCTCCAGCTCAAGCGCAGCTTCCTTAACGATGCCCTCACCATTGGGCTAACGGCCACCGACCTGCTGCATACCGAACGGTGGGATAGCGAGGGTATCAAGGGAAGTTTTCGTATCCGGAGCTGGGGGCGCGGCGAGAGTCGACGCTTGGGTTTGCACTTGCATTACAAACTGGGTAAGCAACGCTATCGGGTGCAGGCCATTTCGGTGGACGAAAGTAGCCGCCTTCGGTGAGCCAATCCCTTCTTTAAAGCTCAGCGCATAGACGCTTTGTAGCATGTTTGGCATGGAGGGGTGGGGCGAAGGCACGAAGCTTGGCGGTGAAGCTTTGGTACTTGGTGTTCAAGGTATTTATACTTGGCTACCGAGGAGTTTAGGCTTTCCACGGCAAGTGTTTGTGTCTCCCTTGGGCAAACGTATGGCAGTTTTCGAGAGAGGTGCGACGACTTTCTACGGCAAGTATCTCTGCTTCCTGCCTCAAAAGTCTGTGCTTCCCGCACCCAATCAAGAGTACTTCCCTCGTTAAGTCGCTTTGATTTCGGGGGAGTGCTGGGAGCTTCCGATGGGGGCTTGAGGTGGTTTGTTGCCACGAGATTTGCCGTTTTACGGCTATTTGTCTGCATGGAGCAAGGTGGCAGGGCAGGCAGAAAATGGGGTAAGCTTTTGGATGAGATAAAATAATGCCTATCTTTGCGTCCGCTTAATCAACAAATTAAACGTTCATTTTTAATCAAAACAAGTATGAACCAGTACGAAACCGTTTTCATTTTAACTCCCGTTTTGTCTGATGTACAGATGAAGGAAGCGGTAGAAAAATTCAAAGGTATCCTTCAGGCCGAAGGTGCTGAGATCGTTAATGAGGAGAATTGGGGCTTGAAAAAGTTGGCTTACCCCATTCAAAAGAAGTCTACCGGCTTCTATCAGTTTATTGAATTCAAGGCCGAACCCGCTGTGATCGACAAGCTGGAAGTGAACTTCCGTCGCGACGAGCGTGTGATTCGTTTCTTGACTTTCAAGCAAGACAAGTATGCCGCCGAATACGCAGCAAAGAGAAGAAACATTAAGTCAACCCAAAAAGTAGATTAATCATGGCACAACAAGCTCAATCGGAAATCAGATACTTGACTCCTCCTTCAGTAGACGTTAAGAAGAAAAAATACTGTCGTTTTAAGAAGAACGGCATTAAGTACATAGACTACAAAGACCCCGAGTTCTTGAAGAAGTTCTTGAACGAACAAGGTCGCATCCTTCCCCGCCGTATCACCGGTACTTCACTGAAGTTCCAACGTCGCATTGCACAAGCCGTAAAGCGTGCTCGTCACTTGGCGTTGCTTCCCTATGTAACTGACATGATGAAATAAAGAAGGAGGAAAGAGTATGGAAATTATATTGAAAGAAGACGTAGTAAACTTGGGTTATAAGAACGACATCGTAACCGTTAAGTCGGGTTATGGCCGTAACTATCTTATCCCCACCGGAAAAGCCATCATCGCTTCTCCTTCTGCTAAGAAAATGCTGGCCGAAGACTTGAAGCAACGCGCCCACAAACTTGAGAAGATTCGCAAGGATGCCGAGGCTGCTGCTGCCAAGTTGGAAGGCGTATCGTTGACCATCGCTACCAAGGTAAGTGCCACCGGAACCATCTTCGGTTCAGTGGGCAACATCCAAGTAGCAGAGGCATTGGCCAAGCTGGGACACGAAGTAGAACGCAAGTCTATCGTAATCAAAGACAACGTGAAGGAAGTAGGTAGCTACAAAGCCGTGGTGCGTTTGCACAAAGAGGTTTCGGTAGAAATCCCCTTCGAAGTGGTTGCCGAGGAGTAAAACTCCGGGTATAAAGACCCTATACATAAAAATGCACCCCACAATCCATGTGGGGTGCATTCTTTTTTTATACCCATTGAGCGGAGGAGGAGGGGAGGTCTCGCTGCCGTTTGGCGTGGCGATGGCGTATAAAGGTCGGGCTTGTGACAAGCTCAATCTTTCTTCCTGCGTTTTGTTTTGGCCTTCTCCATGGCCTGGGTCACCACTTCTTTGTCCTTGAAGCGATTGGCATAGCCCGAGTAGTCGGGTTGTGTGCGTTTATAATCAGCATCCATGAAGAGAGGGCTGGAAATGATGTGATCGGCCGTGGAGCGGTTGCAACAAAAGACAATGTTCTCCACTCCGGCCAGTCGGGTCAAAGCCTTTACATCGGTGTCGTGGGGTTGCAGCGTCATGGGGTCGGTGAAGAAGAAGAGGTAGTTTATGTCGCCATCGACGATGCGCGAGCCTATCTGTTGATCGCCTCCCAAGGGTCCGGAGCGTAGGATGGTGAAGTCCCATTCCACATCGGGGTGTTTCTTCTTCAAAGCTTCGAGCACAAGGGTTCCGGTTGTTCCGGTGCAGTAGAACCGATGTCCCATCAGTCGTTCGGAATTCCACAGCACCCATTCTATCAGGTCTTTCTTCATGGCATCGTGGGCCACAAGGCCTATGCCGCGCTGTACGTTGGGTTTCATTCGTTAGTAGGGGTTATTGGGGTGAAACATAAGTCGGTCGAAGGTGCGTTGTCCCTTGGCATAGAATCGCCACAACAGGCTGCCTCCGAATTGTTCGGGGATGGTGTGCATGGTGGTCTTGGCCAGATTCTCGCGGCGCAGGCTGTCGTAGGCTGGGCGCATACGGGCAAATGCTTGCCGAGCCTTGAGCACTTCGCGTGCGTTGGCCCATTGTCCCTTGAGCAGGTAGACGGCGGCAGCGAGGTAGTCGAGGAAGGTTCGTATGCGCATGACGGGTTTCAGCTGTGCTTCGGGCAGGTTCTTGTGGAGCATCAGCAGGTTGTTTCGAAAGTTGAGAAAGGTTTTCCGCGGATTTTCTTTTTGGAGCGTTCCGCCTCCCACGTGGTACACTTGGGACGTGGGCACGCAGTAGATGGCGCGTCCGCGGGCACGCAGTCGCCAACAGAGGTCAATCTCTTCCATATGGGCAAAGAAAGCATTGTCCAGTCCGCCCACTTGCCGATAGTCGTGGGTGCGAATGAATAGGGCGGCACCTGTGGCCCAAAAGACGGGCGAAATGTGGTTGTATTGCCCATGGTCTTCTTCCACTTCGTGCAGCAGTCGCCCCCGACAGAAGGGGTAGCCATAGGCGTCTATCCAGCCCCCGGCGGCTCCGGCATATTCAAAGTGTTCTCTCCGGTGCCAGCTGAGTAGTTTGGGTTGGCAGGCGGCAGCCTCGGGATGGGTGTCCATGAATTGTTCCAAGGTGTCGAGCCAGCCTGCGGTGACCTCCACATCCGAGTTGAGCAGCACCGTGTAGTGGGCGTTCACCGCTTCCAAGGCTCGGTTGTATCCTTCGGCAAATCCGTAGTTGCGATCCAGCAAGATGAGGCGCACGGTGGGGAATTCGCGGCGCAGCATGGACACCGATTCGTCGGTCGACCCGTTGTCGGCCACGCAAATCTCTCGGTGGCTGCCCATGGAGTGTGTCACCACCGAGGGCAGGAAGCGGCGTAGCATTTCGCATCCGTTCCAGTTGAGAATGACAACCGAGGTTTTGAGTGTGTGTGTGGGCTGTTCCATACGCAGGCGGTGGGTTAGCAGATGGTGGCTTGCAGGGCCGTACCCTCTTCGTTCATCCGACCCAAACGCATGCGCACCACGGTGTTGTCCAAAGTGGGGTCGGCCTGGGTTTCTATGCGGATGTAGTTGGGTGTAAAGCCGTGTAGCACACCGGTTTCCTTGGATTTTTCCAGCAGCACGGGCATCTCCTGTCCTTGATAGTGGGTGTAGAAGGCTTGGGTGTGCTCGTCCGAGAGGGTCAAGAGTCGTTGGCTACGGCGGTGTTTGTCTTGGGTGGACACGGTGTGCTCTATCTTCAGGGCTTGTGTGCCGGGACGTTCGGAATAGCTGAACACGTGCAACTGGGTGAAGTCGAGGGAGGACAGGAAGTCGACCGTTTGCTCAAAGTATTTTTCCGTTTCGCCCCGAGTGCCCACGATCACGTCCACACCGATAAAAGCGTGGGGCATGAGTTCCTTGATCTTTTGCACCTTGGAAGCGAAGAGGGCCGTGTCGTAGCGTCGACGCATGAGGCACAGCACCTCGTCGCAGCCCGATTGGAGCGGGATGTGAAAGTGGGGCATGAACTTTTGCGAGGAGGCCACGAAGCGAATGATTTCATCCGTCAGCAGATTGGGCTCGATGGAGGAGATGCGATACCGCTCGATGCCGTCCACCGTGTCCAATGCTCGAATGAGGTCGATAAAGGTTTCGCCCGTGCTGCGTCCGAAGTCGCCGATGTTGACTCCTGCCAGCACAATTTCTTTGCCCCCCTCGGCAGCCGCTTGGCGGGCTTGCTCCACGAGCGAAGCGATGGAACCGTTGCGGCTACGTCCTCGTGCAAAGGGAATGGTGCAATAGGAACAATGGTAGTCGCAGCCGTCTTGTACCTTGAGGAAGAAGCGTGTGCGGTCGCCTCGCGAGCAGGATGGGGCAAACGAACGAATGTCTTTGGTGGCCGAGGTGACGGCCAGCCCGGCATCGTTCTTTTGCAGATTGCCCAGGTAGTTCAGCAGCTCGTCTTTCTGTTCGGCTCCCAGCACCACGTCCACTCCGGGGATGGCGGCCACGTCGCCCGGTTTGAGTTGGGCGTAGCAGCCCGTCACCACCACGAAAGCTCCGGGATGTTGTTTCACCAAGCGGTTGATGGCTTGTCGGCATTTCTTGTCAGCCATCTCGGTGACCGAGCAGGTATTGACCACGCACACATCGGCCTTCTCGCCTCGACGAGCCGTGCGTATGCCGGCTTCCTTTAAGGTTCGTCCTATGGAGGAGGTTTCCGAGAAGTTGAGTTTGCAGCCCAAGGTGTAGTAGACTGCCGTTTTATCTTGAAATACAGAGGTATCTATCATGTCTTTGTGTCGAATGCTTTGTTTGCAGTATGGAGCAAAGGTAGGCATTAAATGCGAGTATTTCGTCACTCGAGGGTGGGTTCTCGGTTCTTGAGCCTCGCCGTGTTCGTCACGGGTGTGTGGAAATGGCGGTGGCTTGCTTGCCGAAGTGGGTTGGAATGGTGTGTGAGGGGGATAAAGCAAGTGCCCACACTCGAGGGGAGAAGTGTGGGCACTTAGGTCGGGAAGTGTGGGTACTTAGGCCGGTAAGTATAGGCACTTATTCGGCAGTGTGTCGTGAGTGGCTTCCTTGAGGACAGCCGCCCGCGGGCTTAGGGGTGAACGTCGGTCACGGGACTAATGAGGAAGGTGAACTCATAGTCTCCGTGGGGCAGACGATATTGAGGCAAGGGCAGTTGTCCCCAGCTGGTGACGCAGCCCAGTCCCATCTGCACCTTGTCGAGGCAGAGGTTGGTGAAGTTTGCTTTGGGCACCTGGGGCGAGTGTCGTTGGGTCTTTTCCCGTCCGTTGTCGAGCGAAGCGATGGTGTAGTTCAAGGCCGATGCCGAGAAGGGTTGTGCAGCCTCGAAGCGCAGTCCGGCCCCACCGTTGTTGAGCAGGTAGAGGTAGCGTATGTCGGTCTTATTGCCTGTTTCTTGCGGACGAACATAGGGATAGAATTGCTGGGCCACCGATTGGCGGAAGCGACCCAAGTGCGAACCGTGATGGCGGTCGCAGTAGTTCTCGCCCGGGCCACGGCCGTAATAGTCCACCACGGCAAAGGCTTTGGGCATTTGCATCTGCATGCCGAATCGGAACATTTCGGACACCTCGTGCCCGGCCTTGGCTTCCAGTCGCTGAGTCACCTCCACCTGACCCACATTGTTGATGCGGTAGGTGAGGTGCAGACGGCTGTGCACGTCGGGCATCTCATACTCGGCCTTCACCACCACCAAGCCGTTTTCCACGGTCTGGCTCAGGCTCACGAGCTTGCGTTGAGGGTCTTTCCAAGCGGCATAGCGCAGCTGGAGGCCGGCTCCGTAGTCGTTATCGGTGGGGGCGCGCCAGAAGTTGGGTGTGAGCATACTGCCTTCTTCCAGGAATTTCAGACCGGCCACTTCGTAGTGGCAGAGCAAGCCCGAACGGCGGTCGAACTCTATGCGGAACGTCTCGCCCGTGATGGCCACACGGCGGCTGTTGGCGGTGTCGATGGCAGCCGTTTGTACGGATCTGTTCATGGGGGCGCGATTGGCCAGCACGGGTAGGCCGGCTTGGTGGGGACGAAGCACGAGTTGCTCGGTGGCCAGGATGGTGCCGGCCGGCAGCAGGCCTTCGGCTTGTTTGAGTTTGTAGTTCAGCAGCAGGGTGGCTTCGGTTCCGGCCGGGGCGCGATGCCATTCCAAGGGCAGCATGAGGTCGGCAGTGGCTTGTGGCTCCACCTTCAGCTGGCTCACCACACCGCTTTGCACGGTTTGTCCATTGGCTTGCAAGGCCCACTCCAAAAGGAAGTTGTCCAAGTTGCGGAAGAAGTGTTCGTTCTTCACCCGAATGCCGCCTTCTTCGAGCCTTCCGGCCGCGGTCCAAATGTTTTGATGGAAGTAGGCCACCTCTTGTGCATGGGGGTTGGGCACACGGTCGGGGCTAACCAAACCGTTGTTGCAGAAGTTATTGTCCGAGGCGTCGTAGGCGTTGAAGTCGCCGCCGTAGGCATAGTACTCGGTGCCATCGGCCGCCGTCTGTCGGCACGATTGGTCCACGAAGTCCCAAATGAATCCGCCTTGATAGTTGGGATATTTGCGAATCAAGTCCCAGTACTCCTTGAATCCACCCATGGAGTTGCCCATGGCATGGGCATATTCGCACTGAATCAAGGGCTTGTCTCCACCGCTCTCGCAGTAGTTTCGGCAGGTTTCGTAGTCACGATACATGGGGCAGTAGATGTCGGTGAACTCGCCGGTGCGAGCCATTTCGTACTGCACGGCGCGGCTGGGATCTTCGGCCTTGACACGGCGATAGCACTCCTCAAAGTTGGGCCCCATACCGGCTTCGTTGCCCAGCGACCAGAAGATGATGGAGGGGTGGTTGTAGCTGCGCTGTACGTTGCGCAGGTTGCGTTCCACGTGTGCCTGGGTGAAATCCTTATTGGCGGCCAGTGTTTCCTTTTCGTAGCCCATGCCGTGGGTTTCCACATTGGCTTCGGCCACCACGTAGATGCCGTATCGGTCGCACAGCTCATACCAGCGGTTGTCGTTGGGATAGTGGCAGGTGCGCACGGCGTTTATGTTGAGGTTCTTCATGAGTTTGATGTCTTGCATCATGCGTGCCATCGACACCACAGAACCGTTGTCGGGATCCATTTCGTGGCGGTTCACGCCTTTGAACAGCACAGGTTGGCCGTTGACGAGCAGTTGCCGGTTTTTGATTTCTATCTTGCGGAAACCGACTTGTTGGGGAATCACCTCGATGACCTTGGAACCTTGTCGCAGTGTGGCCGTGAGGGTATAGAGGTGGGGCGTTTCGGCTGTCCACTTGGAGGGGGATTCCACCCGGAGCGTAGCGGTTTGTTTGCGTGTCGAGCTTTTGAGGGTGGTTTGGGCTACGGTCTTGCCTTGGGCGTCGGTCAAGGTCAGTTCCACGGTTCCGCTTCCGCGCATATCCAGCTCTACTTGGAGACTACCGTGGCGATAGTCTGCATCCAGGTCGGGAGTGATGCGCAAATCGTTGATGTGCGAGGCTTCGCGAGCATAGAGGTAGCAGTCGCGTGCCACGCCCGAGTAGCGGAAGAAGTCTTGGTCTTCCAGATACGTGCCGTCGCACCAGCGAAACACTTGAAAGGCAATGAGGTTTTTCCCGGGGCGTAGGTAGGGCGTGAGGTCGAATTCGGCTTCCAGTTTGCTGTCCTCGCTATACCCCACATAGCGTCCGTTGACCCAAAGGTACATATTGGAAATGACCGAGCCGAAGTGGGCATATATCCGCTTTCCCTGCCAGTGTGCAGGCAGTTCGATTTCTCGGCGGTAAGAGCCCACGTGGTTGTTCTTCGTGGGCACGTAGGGAGGATTGTTGGTGTAGTCGTTTCGCCACGCATAGCCCACGTTCACATAGATGGGATCTCCGTAGCCGTTCAGCTCCCAAACGGCCGGTACTTGCAGCTTGTCCCACGCTCGGTCGTCGTAGTCGGTGCGGTAGAAGTCGGTGGGTCGCAGGTTGGCATCTTGCACCCAGTTGAATCGCCACGTGCCGTTGAGCGAAAGGAAGTGGGACGATTGCTCTTTCTCGCCCCGAGCAGCTTCTTCGGCCGTTGGGTAAGCAAAGTAGTGGGTGCGCATGGGCAGGCGGTTGACGGCATTGATGGCCGGATCTTGCCACTCACGGAAGGTTTGTGCTTGCAGGCCTGCTCCCATCAAAAGAGCCGAGGCACAGAGCGTCAGTAGTCTGTTCATGTGTAGATGAGGTTTGAAGTTTAGTGTATGGTGGTAGTCTATTGATAATACGTTGGGTCAAAGATAGGTATTCTACGCTCAAACATCCAATAGGGAGTTTCTCCAATTGTCGGTGGGCAAGCTCGGCAATCTGCCGGAGTCGGAACGGCTGCTTATCGGCGATGATGGAGCTAAGCAAGCTCCATCGAGTGGGTGGGTAGACCGGTTGTGTTCTGTGCAAGTTTTTCTTGAGGTAAAATCTTCTTCGGAGCTGAATGGGGGAAGCATTTGCAAAGAATTTGTATCTTAAAAGATATTAACAAACGAGCGAGAAGCGAAAACTATATGCATATCTTTGCCTGGGTTTAATTCCCTTTTATGAATCACTAAAACGTAGAAAAGAATGAAAAAAGGAATCGTTTTGGCATTGTTCGCGTTGGTTGCGTCAATGTCGTATGCACAAATCGGCTGGAACGTGAAGGCAGGTGCCAACTTCAGCAATTTCTCGAACCTGGACGGTAGCAAAGCCAAGCTGGGCTTCCAAGCCGGAGTTGGTTTGGAGTATGCCATCAGCGACCAATTCTTTGTACAACCCTCGTTGATGTTTGTCACCAAAGGTGCTAAACTCGGCGAAGCCAAGAGCAATCCCATGTACATCGAATTGCCCATCATGGCCGCTACTCGCTTCGAGATTGCCGACGAGCAAAACGTAGTGTTGAAGGCCGGTCCTTATGTGGCCTATGGCGTGGCCGGTAAGACCAAAGTAGGATCTATCAGCACTGACTTCTTCAAGAAATCATCCGACGAAGTTTTGGGTGCCAACCGCTTCGATGCCGGTGTGGGTGTGGGTGTTGCTTACGAGTATTCCAACTACTTTGTGGAACTGAACGGCGGTTTGGGACTGACCAAAATTCATAAGGCAGGCAAGTCCAAGAACATGACCTTTGGTTTGAACCTCGGTTATAAGTTCTAAGAATCCAAGCCATCGAGGCCATGCCTCGATGGCTTTTTTGTTTGAAAGCGTTTCCCCTTCCAAAGAGAAGTGTTTGCTCGACGTTTCGTAGGGTTTTACCCTCACCTCTCTCCATGCTCACTGTCCACCCCGACCGAGAGGGCATGTGGGAGGTCTATTCGGGGCACTTGGCCGATGAAGATTTCAATCGCCGCTTCGGCCTTGGCCTGAATGCGGTCTATAAGTTTCAAGCGGTTCGGACACTATTTCGGTTGTCCATCCCGCTATTTGCAAGCTGCACAAACGGTTGCTATTCCGTTTATGCGGCTTTTCTTTTTATTATTAACATTCTATGAATACTTATTTACATCGAAAACTTCTTCCTTTGCTCATCGACCTTTCGAGCACATCATAAACCGATGCTTTGTGTTATGAGAATCAAATACATTTTATTCGTCTTTTGGGCTTTTGCCCTCAGTAGTCTACACGCCCAAACCTACGACCGCTTGTGGCAGCAAATCGAACAAGCGCAACAGCAGGGCAAGCCGCAAACCGCCATCGGTTTGGCCGGTGAGATTTTTCGTCGAGCCGAGCGCGAACGGCAAGTTCCTCAGATGATGAAAGCACATTTGCTGCGTATGCACCTGCGTCAAACACTCTCGCCCGATAGTTTTTATGTGGATTTGGCTCGCACCGAGCAGTGGAGTCAACAACTGCGCAAACCCACCGACAAGGCCGTGATGCACGCCATCTTGGGGCGTTTGTATGCATTGTGTGGGGTGCGAGTGTCCCACGAATGGCCCAAACGAGCAGTCGTTGACCGAACACTGCCTGACGACCTTCGCGAGTGGACAGCCGAGATGTTTGCAGTTCGGGTGCAAACCCATTGTGCCGAGGCCATGAAGCAGCCCGACCTCTTGCTGAAAACCTCTTCCAAGGACTACGTACCCATGGTGGAATTGCAAGCAGGCAGCCGCCACTTCGGAGGCGACCTCTATCACCTTTTGGGCAGGGAATGTGTGCAGTCGCTGCGCATCTTGGGGAGCATGGCTCGACCGGGAGACTTTAGACAGCAAGCCGACAGCCTGCAACGTCTGCTGGTGGAGACCTACCTGAGTCGGGGCAACAAGGAAGCCGTCCTCTTGCTTGAGTTGGAAAACATAGACGAAATGCAGGTCGGTAGTCGATTGAATAACAGCAACTTTTGGAAGGAATGCGAGCGACTGAAATCGCTCTATACCTCGCTGCCGCTCTGTGCCGAGGTGTATCTCAAGCAGGCCTCGGCCGCTACACACGACGAACCGGCCTTGGCCTTGCAACTGTGCAACGAAGCCATCGGCCGCTATCCGTCCTACCACCGCATCGGAGCCTTGGAAGCGCTGAAAGCCGACATACTGCACCCCGTGCTGTCGGTGAGCCTGCCCCGGGGATATCGACCGAACAATCCGGTGCCCATGTCCGTAAATCACCGAAACTTGAAAGGTTTCACCGTCGAGGTGGCTCGCCAAGGTCGGTCTGTGCTGACCCAACACTTCGATTTGCAACCGCCTACCGACTACAAGGCAACCGACACCACCCTCTACCTTCAGCCTTTGAACGTGGGTGTGTATGATCGCATTGTGCTGACGCCCGACGTTCCCACCCATCGGAAGAAGGATACGCTCTCGGCCTTGCACATCAGTCGCTTCTTCGTGCTGGCCTCCCACGTGAACCAAGATGAGGTCGAATTCCGAGTGCTCGATGCCGAGAGCGGAGCGAGCATACCTCGGGCACGGCTGGAGGTGTACGACCGCGATTCGTTGACCCACCGCCCTTTGACCGATGAGCAAGGCCGTTGGCGCATTGCGCAATTCAACCGCTCGTGGAAGGTTCGAGCCACCCAGCCCGGCGATGAAGCCATGCTGCCCACCGACTTCTACTTTTGGACGTTCCGACAGGAGATGCCCGAGCAAGAAGGCCGACTGTCTTTGCTCACCGACCGAGCCATTTATCGCCCCGGGCAAACGGTCTTGGTCAAGGGAGTGTTCTATACGCAGAAGACGGACGAAATGCAGGTTTGTCCCGACCGTCCTCTTCGCCTCCGCCTGCTGGACAGCCGTGGCGAAGAGGTGTCCAAGCAAGAGGTGAAGACGGGCGAATTTGGCTCGTTCGCCACTCAATTCCCTTTGCCGGCATCGGTTTTGGGCGGAGTTTTCCGACTGACGGCCGAGACCTTACCCTCGAACAACGAAGCATCCGAATCGAGGCAATGGACAGCCACCGCTTCGTTTCGGGTCGAATCCTACAAGCGACCCACGTTCAAAGTCGCCTTGGAGCAGCCACAAGGGGGCTACGGCTTGGGCGACTCGCTACTGATCCACGGCAAGGCCATGACGTATAGCGGTGTGCCCGTGCAAGGGGCTACGGTGAGCTATGCCGTTCACCTCACCACCTACCGAGGCTGGTTCTTGGTGGGCAAGGAAGAGAAGGCGGTGGGCACGGTGGTGCCCAATGGCGAGGGAGCTTTCTCCGTGCCCGTGTCCCTATTGGCCGATGAGGAGGTCGATGACGATGAATGGCTCAACTACAACTACCGTGTGCAGGTCACCGTCACCTCGCCCACGGGCGAAACGCAAACCGCCGAACAAAGCCTTGCGGTGGGCAGTCGGTCGCTGCTGCTGACCACGAACCTGCCACAGGTGGTGTGCAAAGAAAATGCTGTGCCCGTGACCTTCGAGGTGCAAAACCTGAGTAGAGAACCTTGGAAGGGTGAGGGGGTGTATCGGCTGTATCGACTGACCGATGCCAGCCACCTGCCCACCGATGGCGTCCCTGCCTTGCAAGGCACCTTCCGTTCCAACACACCCACCCCCATCGACTGGGCGGCCTTGCCTTCGGGTAGCTACCGCTTGGAGATGGAGGTGACCGACGAGAAGGGTCGCCGACTGACCACACAGAGCCACTGCACCTTGTTTGGCTCCACCGATGCCCGTTTGCCCAAGCCTGCTGCGCTCTGGCTGTATGCAACCCAAGATAGGTTCGACGAGCAAACGCCGGCGGTATGCTACCTCGGCACCTCCGAGACGGATGCCCACATCCTGATGCGTTTGGTGCGTGGGGCCACCATCGTGGAAGAACGCCTTCTGACCCTCTCCGACGAGCTGCGTCGATTCGAACTGCCCTACCGCAAAGACTATGGCGAGGGTTTGGTGGTGACAGCCGTTTCGGTGAAGCGAGGCGAGGTCTACCGAGGGGAAGTGCAATTGTTCAAGAAACAGCCCGAAACGAAGTTGCAACTGAAGTGGAAGACTTTCCGAGACCGCCTTAAACCCGGTGCACACGAAACGTGGACGCTGTCCGTGCTCACCCCCCAAGGAACACCTGCCAAGGCCGAGGTGATGGCGTGGATGTACGATGCTTCGCTCGATGCCTTTGCCCGGCATCGGGTGGACTGGGTGCCTCGCTTCCATCGCTCGGTGAACTATTATCGCTGGGCTCATACCGACTATCCGTCGTCGTGGTTGGCGGTGGATTGGAAGCGGACGGTCAAAGAGGTGAAACCCATGGACGAATTCAATACGCTTTGGGGCGAGGATAGTTGGAAGAGCGGTTGGCCGTTCTACGGCTTTGGGTTCGGAGCACACACAGGAGGGTTGCGCATGGCTACGGCCTCCATGCCCATGACTCGGGTCATGAATGTGGAGTCCGACGAGGTCGCTTACAAACACTCCGAAGCTCCGGTGGAGATTCTCAAGGCAGGAAGTGACGAGGATGCGGCTCCCGAATCTACGGTAGCTGTCGATGCATCCCTGCGCACCAACTTCGCCGAAACGGCCTTCTTCCATCCCCACCTGCGCACCAACGAAGCCGGAGAGGTAGAGGTGGACTTCGTGGTGCCCCACAGCTTGACCACTTGGAACCTGCGCTCGCTGGCTCATACGCAGCAGATGAATGTGGGCATGCTCGAAGCCACGGCCGTGGCACGCAAAGACTTCACCATTGTGCCCAACCTGCCCCGATTCCTGCGCCAAGGCGATAGCTGCGTGGTGGCCGCTTCGCTCACCAACCTGAGCCAGGAGCGGCAGGAAGGAACGGCACGCCTGGTGCTGACCAACCCCGAGGACGAACGCATATTGGTGTCCTTGGAGCAGCCGTTCAGCATAGACACTCAAGAAACAAAGAGCCTGCACTTTGCTTTCAAAGTGCCTACACTTTGCGAGCTGACACTATGCACTTTGGTGGCCAAGAGTAAACACTTCTCCGACGGCGAGCAGAGACTGCTGCCGGTCTTGAGCCGTTCGGTGAGCCTGACCGAGTCCGTGCCGCTATCGGTGCAAGGGGTGGGCAAGCACCGAGTGTCGCTGGCACCCTTGTTCGGTGGCCACCATCGGCAAGCTACGAACGGACGTCTCACGGTGGAATACACCGAGCACCCCATTTGGTGTGCCGTGCAAGCCCTGCCCGTGCTGGGCGAGCCCACGCATGCCGACGCCCTTTCGCTGGCCGCCGCCTTCTATGCCAACGGGCTGGCTGCCCACCTGACGGATGCCAATCCTCGCATTTCGTCCATCCTCGAGCAGTGGCAGCGACAAGCCTCCACCGACGAAACCTTGCTGAGCAACCTGCAAAAGAACGAAGAACTCAAAGGCCTTTTATTGCAAGAATCGCCTTGGTTGCTCGATGCCCGCAGCGAGCAAGAGCAGCGAGCCGGGCTGGCCACGCTCTTGGAACCCCATCGCTTGAAGCAGCAGAACGACCGATTGCTGAACCGACTGTCCGAACTGCAAGGCGGCGATGGCCTGTGGAGTTGGTTCAAGGGGATGCCCGGCGGGCGTGGACTGACGACCTACGTGGCCACACTCTTGGCACGTCTGTCGGTGCTTACGGGCACACCGCCTACCGACGAGGCACAAACCATCTTGAATCGAGCCATGGAATGCTTGCACCGCATGGCCATCGAAGATTATAGGCAACGGCTGCAAGAAAAGGATCCCGAGACGGTGGGCGTGCCTCACGACGTGCTCTCCTACCTGTATCTCGCCTCGCTCACGGGCTACGAGCCTTCGACCGAGGGACAATCCTTGAAACTCTACTACCTCGACCGCCTGCCCCGACTCTTGGCACAGGCGTCCATGGCCGACAAAGCTTTGGCAACCATCGTGCTTCACCGCTCGGGACGTGGACAAGCGGCCAAAGACTTCATCGCTTCCATCAAGGAACATCTGACCCACACCCCCGAGCAAGGAGCTTTCTTCGACTTCGGGACGGGGCGGTATGACTGGTGCAACCGCAGCTTTACCGCCCACGTGACGGCCATGGAGGCCTTGTGGATGGTCGAAGGAGATAGCC
>JAXFUC010000034.1:0-15101 GCA_034176395.1 Bacteroides sp.
CGTAGACAGGCTGGCCGCCATGGGCACACGCTTCACTCACGCCCATGCCACAGCGGCCACCAGTACCCCATCGCGCTACGCCATGCTCACGGGCGAATACGCTTGGCGTCGTCCCGGCACCGATGTGGCGGCCGGAGATGCTGCCATGATCATTCGCTCGGAAGATTATACGATGGCCGATCTCTTTCGCCATGCAGGCTACGCCACCGCCGCCATCGGCAAATGGCACTTAGGCTTGGGACATGAAACCGGAGGGCAAGACTGGAATGCTCCACTGGCTGCCTATCCCGGCGACCTGGGTTTCGACTACTCCTATATCATGGCAGCAACGGCCGACCGGGTGCCTTGCGTTTTCATTGAGAACGGCCGGGTTGTCAACTACGACCCCTCCGCTCCCATCGAGGTCAGTTATCGGCAGCCATTCGCAGGCGAACCGCTGGGCAGCACCCATCCTCAGCTGCTGTACAACCAGCGTTCCAGCCACGGCCACGACATGGCCATCGTCAATGGCATCGGACGCATCGGGTATATGAAAGGCGGAGGCAAAGCCTTGTGGAAGGACGAAGACATTGCCGATTCCATTGCCTCACGGGCCGAACGCTTCATACGTTCGCAAGCCGACAAACCCTTCTTCCTATACTTGGCCACCAACGACATTCACGTGCCTCGCTTTCCCCACCCTCGTTTTCGTGGGCAAACGGGCATGGGTGTGCGGGGCGATGCCATTGCCCAATTTGACTGGACGGTGGGTCGCATCCTGCAAACACTCGACGAATTGGGGTTGACCGAGAACACGCTCATCCTGCTTTCCAGCGACAACGGACCGGTGGTGGACGACGGATACGACGATCAAGCCGAAGAGTTCTTGGGCAATCACCGCCCGGCAGGCAGGCTGCGTGGAAACAAATACAGTGCCTACGAAGGAGGAACTCGGGTCCCGGCCATCGTTTGCTGGCCCGGCCACGTACCCGCGGGACAAACATCGACCGCCTTGGTATCGCAAATCGATTGGTTCGGCTCCTTGGCCTCGCTCTTGCAAGCACGCATCCCTCGACAGGCCGCTCCCGACAGTCGGAACCATCTCTCCACTTGGTTGGGACGGGACATGAAACATCGTTCATGGGTGGTGGAGCAGGCAGCCAATCACACCTTGTCCATACGCACGGCCGAATGGAAGTACATCGAACCTCACGAGGGACCCAAGATGATCCCCTGGGGGCCTAAGATCGAAACGGGCAACAGCCCCACACCGCAGCTCTATGACCTACGCACCGACGAGCAGGAACGAAACAACGTGGCCGACAAACATCCCGACGTGGTGCGCCAAATGCAAGAGATTCGGCAACAAATCACCGATCGAACAACCGGTACAATTCTTTCAGAATAAATCCCTCGACAAACTCTTTATCCTCCATTCGTGCTTTGGCATGAATGGAGGATTTTACACTCCTTCTACCAAGTGCCTACACTTTGGCCGGTGAGTGCCCACAATTTGCGACCTATGTGTCGGCACTTGGGTCGCAATGTGTGGGCACTTGGCACACCCCGCATTCATCCCCCTCGCCCGCCTTCCCTTCCACTCCCAATTCGACACCCCACACTCCCCTTCGTCTGCTCCAAGCTCCACAAGGAAAGTTTTCCGAAAAGTAGGCAGAATGTGGCTAAAAACATATATTTGTACCCAAGTTCCAGCGTTTGGACATTACTCTCATCCGCCCTATGTCACAAAAATCCCATCAGGTACAGACCCATGCCCAGCAACAGCTGCAAACGCTGTCGCCCCAGCAAATTTTGGTGGTCAAGCTGTTGGAACTTCCGGCCGCCGAATTGGAAGATCGTGTGCGGGGCGAGCTGTTGGAGAACCCCGCACTGGAGGAATCGCCCGATGCCGACACGCCAAGTGTCAATGAAGAGGTCGAGAACGAAGGCGACACATCGTACGATGCTTTGGACGACTACCGCACGGACGACGATATTCCCGATTACCGGCTGCAAGACAATAACCGCTCGCCCGGCGAACGATTCGAGGAGATTCCCTTCTCGGCCGAGACCTCTTTCTACGAAGTTTTGAAAGAACAATTGGGCGAACGCAACCTCAACGAACAGGAGGCAGCCCTGGTGGACTACCTCATCGGTTCGCTCGATGACGACGGACTGCTGCGCAAAAGCCTGACGTCGATACAAGAAGAATTGGCCATTTACATGGGTATAGACTGCACCCTCGATGAGCTGGAAGCAGCCTTGGCCGTCTTGCACGACTTCGACCCGCCGGGCATCGGAGCACGTAGCCTGCAAGAGTGTTTGCTCATCCAACTGCATCGACGCAGACAAGAGTCGCAAAATGCCTCGCTCCACACAGCCGAGCGCATACTGACCGAAGGCTACGAAGACTTTACCCGCAAGCATTGGGACAAACTCTTGAAACGTCTGGATCTTGCTCAAGAAGAGCTGGACGAGGCCATTTCCGAAATCACCAAACTGAACCCACGCCCCGGATCGGCCTTGGGCGAGAATCTGGGACGCAACCTCCAGCAGATTCTGCCCGACTTCATCGTGGAGTCGTCCGACGACGGCAGCATCGGTGTGAGCCTGAACAACGGAAACGTTCCCACCCTGCGTATGAGCCGCGAGTTTTGCGATATGGTCGATGAGCACACGCGCAACAAAGCCAATCAGTCCAAAGAATCGCGCGAGGCCATGCTGTTCCTAAAACAGAAGATGGACGCGGCTCAAGGATTCATCGACGCCATCAAGCAACGTCAACACACGCTGCTGAGCACCATGCAGGCCATCGTCGACTTGCAACGTCCCTTCTTTCTCGAAGGCGACGAAGGCTTGCTCCGCCCCATGATATTGAAGGATGTGGCAGAGAAAACAGGTTTGGACATCTCCACCATCTCACGGGTAAGCAACAGCAAGTACGTGCAAACCAACTTCGGCATCTATCCGTTGAAATTCTTCTTCGGCGATGGCTACGTCAACGAGGCGGGCGAAGAAACTTCGGTGCGCGAAGTAAAACGCATCCTCAAAGAAGTCATTGAGGCAGAAGACTCGAAGAAGCCGCTGACCGACGACGAACTCTCGGCTCTTTTGAAAGCCAAGGGTTACCCCATAGCTCGCCGCACTGTGGCCAAGTATCGCGAACAATTACGCATCCCCGTAGCCCGACTGCGCAAATAAACCATACACGCCATGACCATCGAACGCTATCACTTGCCACCCACCGAAACCAATCGTTTCTTGGTGCGATCGGCCCAAGTTGTGTCTTGGCTGCTCAACCCGTTCCTCATTCCCTTTGCAGCTTTCTTGGTACTGTTCCTCTTTACCTACCTGCGCATCATGCCTCTGCAAAGCAAACTATGGGTGCTGGGTGTGGTCTATGGCTTCACCATCCTTTTTCCCACCGTCACCATTTTCTTGCTGGGTAAGCTGCAAAACGCCTCCTACCCTGCGATGAGCGAACGTGCCAAACGCTATGTTCCTCTGCTACTGACGGTGGCTTCCTACACTGCGTGCCTACTGTTGATGTCGCGCAATAACCTGCCTTGGTATATGCAAGGCATTATGTTGGCATCCACCGTGGCTTCGATTCTCTGCCTATTGATAAACCTGCGATGGAAGCTGAGCGAACACATGATAGGCATGGGATTGGCCATCGGTCTGCTGGTGTCCCTCAGCCTGCTTTTTGTCTACAACCCGGTGATGTGGCTGTGCATTGCCATACTCTTGGCCGGACTGCTGGGTACGGCACGCATCATCCTGGGCCACCACACGTTGGGCGAAGTCTTGGTGGGCTTCCTACTGGGCTATGCCTGCGCCATACTCTCCATTCACCCGGCACACAACCTACTGATACGCTATTTCCTACAATTTACTTAATTCATAAACACTTAAAACTAAATTATTATGAACCTACCTCAAAACCTGAAGTACACAAACGAACACGAGTGGATTCGCCTGGAAGGCGACGTTGCCTATGTGGGCATCACAGACTATGCACAACAACAATTGGGCGACATAGTGTTTGTAGACATCCCCTCAGTGGGCGAAACTCTCGAAGCCAACGAAGTGTTCGGCTCCATCGAAGTGGTAAAGACTGTTTCCGACCTCTTCTTGCCCATCGCCGGCGAAGTGTTGGAAATCAACCCCGCCATTGAAGAAACTCCCGAACTGGTGAACCAAGATCCCTATGGCGAAGGATGGCTCATCAAACTCAAACCCGCCAACGCTGCCGACATCGATGGCCTGCTCGACGCAGCCGGCTACCAGGCAGTAATCGGATAATCCTCCCCATGATAGGTGATGAACCGCGTGCGGTGCCGGTCCGAGTGTAGGCACTTCCGCTGTTCATCACCTATCTTTTATCATCCACCCCCTTACATCCCAAACCCCTTATGTCCATGACTCCATTGGTTAGTATCATCATGGGAAGCACTTCCGACCTACCGGTGATGGAAAAAGCAGCCCAACTTCTTAACGATTTGCACATACCTTTTGAAATCAACGCCCTCTCTGCACACCGCACGCCACAAGAGGTCGAAGCTTTCGCAAGCCAAGCCCAAGGCAGAGGCATCAAGGTCATCATCGCTGCAGCCGGTATGGCTGCCGCACTACCCGGCGTCATTGCAGCCGGCACCACCCTACCGGTCATCGGTGTACCCATCAAAGGTTCCGTTCTCGACGGAGTGGATGCCCTTTATTCCATCGTACAGATGCCTCCCGGAATACCCGTAGCCACGGTGGCCATCAACGGAGCCATGAACGCTGCCATCCTGGCCGTGCAAATGCTGGCACTGGGAGATGAAGAGATAGCTCACACCTTGGCGCGCTACAAAGAAGGACTGAAGAAGAAAATCGTACAAGCCAACGAAGAGTTGAAGAGCGTTAAATTTGCATACAAAACCAACTAAACACCGACTTTTTACGTTTGTATGGAAGAGAGTTGCGAACCACACGTTCGCCACTCCCTTCCTTTTCTTATTATCACCCATCACTACCCATCCATTATAAACTTCAAACAAACGTGGAGCTATTCAACTACAATCGTCGTGAATCTCACGAAGTGCAAATAGGCGGAACACCCTTGGGTGGCATCCATCCCATCCGCTTGCAGTCCATGACCAACACCTCTACCATGGACACCCAAGCAAGCGTAGAGCAGGCCAAACGCATTGTCGATGCGGGAGGAGAGTATGTTCGTCTCACTACTCAAGGCGTGAGAGAAGCCGAAAACTTAAAGCAAATCAACATAGGTCTGCGCAGCAGCGGATACATGACGCCTTTAGTGGCCGATGTACATTTCCAAGCTCGGGTGGCCGATGTAGCTGCACAATATGCCGAGAAGGTACGCATCAACCCGGGCAATTACGTCGATGCGGCCCGTACCTTCAAACAGTTGGATTATACCGACGAAGAATATGCACAAGAACTGCAAAAGATTCGCGACCGATTCGTTCCCTTCCTGCACATCTGCAAAGAACATAGAACTGCTATTCGCATAGGCGTAAATCACGGATCATTGTCCGATCGCATCATGTCACGCTATGGCGACACGCCCGAGGGCATGGTCGAATCGTGCATGGAGTTCTTGCGCATCTGCGTGGAAGAGGCATTTACCGACGTGGTCATCTCTATCAAAGCCTCCAACACCGTGGTCATGGTGCGCACGGTGCGCCTGCTGGCCGAGGTGATGGAACGCGAAGGAATGACTTTTCCCCTACACTTGGGTGTGACAGAGGCCGGCGAGGGCGAGGATGGTCGCATCAAATCGGCTCTGGGCATCGGGGCATTGCTGTCCGATGGCTTGGGCGACACCATTCGAGTGTCCTTGAGCGAGGCTCCCGAAGCCGAAATACCCGTGGCTCGGCAGCTGGTGGATCACATCATGGCTCGTGCCGACCATCCCTACATCCCCGGACAGGTACCTGCCGACTTCTCTTACACTGCCCCCGAACGTCGAAAGACACATGCCGTGCGCAACATTGGCGGACGACACCTACCGGTGGTACTTTCTGCCCGTTTGGAAGGAGAGTCCGACTTCAACCCTCAGTTCCGACCCGACTACATCTATGCCGGTCGTGCCTTACCCCAAGAACGTATTGACAAGACCGACTATATTCTCGATGCCGATGTGTGGAGCGGTCTGCCGGGAACATGGCCTGCCTTCAACTACGAGCAACTACACTTAATAGACGGTTGTTCTGCAGAACTCAAATTCCTCTTTATGCCCTACATGGCTTTGACCGAAGAGGTGGTGGCCTACCTACGTGCACATCCCGAAATCGTACTCATCTCCCAAAGCGGTAATCCCAATCGCTTGGGCGAACATCGCGCCTTGGCCCACTACCTCACCATGGAGGGTTTGACCCATCCGGTCATCTTCTTCCATCACTATGCAGAAGAAGACACCGAGCCGCTGCAAATCAAATCGGCCGTCGACATGGGTGCCCTCATCTTTGATGGCCTTTGCGATGGAATCTTCTTGTTGAACCATGGCAGCATCCCTCACCCCGTGATAGATGGCATTGCCTTTAGCATCCTGCAAGCCGGACGGCTTCGTACCTCCAAAACCGAATACATCTCCTGCCCCGGATGCGGACGCACACTCTACGATTTGGAGAAGACCATTGCCCGCATCAAAGCATCTACCGCCCATTTGAAGGAACTCAAAATCGGTATCATGGGGTGCATCGTAAACGGACCGGGCGAGATGGCCGACGCCGACTACGGCTACGTGGGTGCCGGGCGCGGAAAGATCAGCCTCTACAAAGGGAAAGAATGCGTTGAGAAGAACATACCCGAAGAAGAGGCAGTGCAGCGTTTGCTCGACTTCATCGAGCGCGACCGCTCCGGTCAATAACATCTACCACCCTCGGAAAGTCAAGCACCTGGATTACCCCACACAGACAGCTACCCCACCGACACAAAACCGCCGGTAGAGTAGCTGTCTATGTTTTGAGGACGTTGTGCTCCATGTATCGGGCTATGTGTTTGCCTTTGTCCTACTAAGTTTCATAGCCCTCATCCTCCGTTAAAGAACAGTAAAAAAGCTAAGTCCTGCGAGCAAATCGCCGTCATCCCGCGTTTCTTTCACAACAAGTATTCAAATCACATACAACTACTCAAATGAAAACAGTCGTAATCTATTCGCACAGCTATCAAACCGATAGCGTAACCAATCGTGTCATCGTCGAAGAACTGGCTCGATTGCCTCATGTAGAAGTTCGTAACCTCGAACAACTCTATCCCGACGGACAAATCGATGTGGCGGCAGAACAAGCCGCTTTGCTGGCTGCCGACACGGTGGTGTTCCACCATCCCATCTTTTGGTTCAACATGCCTCCCCTATTGAAGAGATGGATGGACGAGGTTCTTCAGTACGGATTTGCTTACGGTTCGACCGGAGATAAGCTGAAGGGCAAAAACTTGTTGCATTCATTCACCTTGGGATCACCCGATCAAATGAAAACTCCCGAGTTTATGGAAATGCTCATTGCTCCCGTGCGTATGGCGGCCGGCTTCTGCTCCATGAACTATGCAGGCGAGGTATGTACATTCGGACAATCGGCACAGACCAACCCCAACCGCAAGGAAGATGGCCTGAATCATGCACAACGCGTGGCCGAAGCATTGGCAAAGCTGGGATAAGAATAGAACCTCCCTCTCCCTTTTCAGCCCGAACCCTCTTACTTTCCACGGACATCTATCTCATTGGTCCAAGGAGGTGGGAGGGTTCGGCGTTTCTATACGCATCCTGTTTTGTTTGCGATACTCCAGCGGTGTGCCTCGATTGAGCTTGCCAAACTGTCTGGAGATATTGCTGTAATTAGTCAGTCCCACCTCGGCAGCCACCGATGTGATGGGTGCATCCGTTGTGAGCAGAAGATGGGAGAAGCGTTGCATTCGCTGGTTAAACACATACTTGGCGATGGATTGTCCCGTGGCTTTACGAAACCGAATCTCAAGCAATCGGCGTGAAAGCGGTACTTGTCGCACGATGTCGTCCACCGTAATGCGTCCCGACAGATGCTCGTGAATGTAGCGCAAAGCCGTCAATATGTGCGGATCATCGGTGGCATAGGATGCGGTGGATTGACGTTCGACAATGCCCACGGGGCGGATTATCACATCTTCGTTCTTTTGATGTCGGTTGTGCAGCATTTGATCGATGAGCCGAGCAGCCTCGAATCCGCCCTGAGCAATATCCAGTTCGATGCTGGTCAACGGCGGGTCCGAGAGATTACACACAATCTCGTCGTTGTCGATACTCATCACAGCGATGTCTTCGGGTATGCGGATATCGTTGATTTTGCATATCTCACTGATGCGATTGCCCTGATTGTCATCGCAGGCCAGCAAGGCAGTGGGTTTGGGAAGTGACCGAACCCAGTCGAGTAGCGATTCGGACTCATAACTCCACAAGTTCTTGAGTGACTTCTTCTGATAGTCCGAAAAGGTGATGGGAAACGGTTGCTCCAGCAATCGTTCGTGGAAACCTTCGCAACGTTCTTGCGACCATACGGTGTTCTTGTAACCATAAAACGCAAAGTTGCGAAAGCCCTTTTGCAAGAAAAAGTCGGCCGCCATGCGTCCTGTGAGTCTATACTCGCTGCTGATATTGGGAATACTTGCAAAACGAGATTGGTAGTCCTGAGCCAGCACCACAATGCCTGCCTGCTTGAAAAGCTCCACGGGATCGCTGTCGTCAAACTGACCGATGATGGCATCGGCCTTCCACTTCAAGGCCCATTTGAGCACTCCCTTGATGCCACGCTGCTCTTTATAGGCCGGTGGCATTCGGCACACCACCCAGGGAGTGTGGCTCTTGGAATAGGCCAAAATTCCTTTCAACAGACTGTAAGCAAAGGCCTCGGTGAAGTCGGTCAGCAAGATCAGACGGATAGATTCTTTGTGCATAGCAAGATGGGAAACGATACGAAGTTTGCCACAAAAGTAGGCAGGTTTGCGCAAAAAGAGGATATTCCTACGTAAAACCTTCACGGTATCCTTGGCAAGAAGCCTATATTTGCATCTGAAGACTTAGAAAAACAAATCCGAACACTCCTATGACCAAAAAGCTACAAACCCTACTCGTGGCCGTAACCGTGGGACTTCCCTCCCTGCTGTGGGCAGCCCCCGATGGCCGTACATTCGACACACGTCGCCCCGAAGCAAGCAAACGGCAGTTCACCTCCGAAGTCGTGGAAAGCACCATCGCCCGTGTGAAGAACCTCATTGCAGATCCCAAGCTGCGGTGGATGTTTGAAAACTGCTTCCCCAACACCCTGGACACCACCGTGAAGTTCCAATTCAAAAACGGTAGACCCGATACGTTCGTCATCACGGGCGATATAGATGCCATGTGGCTGCGCGACTCTTCGGCTCAGCTGTGGCCATACCTATCGTTGGCCAAGCAAGACGAACCCTTGCGACTGCTGCTAGCCGGCCTCATCAACCGCCAAGCCGAATGTTTGTTGATAGACCCGTATGCCAACGCATTCAACGACGGTCCGAAAGGCAGCTATTGGGAAACCGACCACACACAGCCCATGGACAAGCGGCTGCACGAACGTAAATGGGAACTCGACTCTCATTGCTATCCCATCCGACTGGCCTATCATTACTGGAAAACCACGGGCGATGCCTCGGTGTTCGACAGCCGATGGCTGCAAGCCATGAAGCTGGTGGTGGCCACCATGAAGGAACAACAGCGCAAGAACGGGCTGGGGCCGTATAGCTTCACACGCGACTGCGACCGCCCCACCGACTCGCAAATCAACGGTGGATGGGGTGCCCCCGTGAAGCCGGTGGGCCTCATCTACTCGGCCTTTCGCCCTTCGGACGATGCTACCCAATATGGATTCCTGATTCCCTCCAATATGTTTGCCGTGGTATCGCTTCGCCAGTTGGCCGAGATTGTCGAACAACACTATGCCGATCCCGCCTTTGCCAATGAATGCCGTGCCTTGAGCAAGGAAGTCGACACCGCCATTCGCCGATATGGAATCGTCAATCATCCCATCTGCGGAAAGGTGTATGCCTTCGAGGTCGACGGCTTCGGCAATGCTCTTTGCATGGACGATGCCAACGTGCCCAGCCTGCTGGCCGCTCCTTACCTGGGCTATTGCGATGCCCAAGACAAAATCTACCGCAACACACGCCGCCTGCTGTGGAGCCACAACAACCCTTACTTCTTCCGCGGACCGGCCGGCGAAGGCATCGGAGGACCTCACGTAGGGCTCGACTACATTTGGCCCATGAGCATCATCATCAAAGGACTCACTGCCTCATCGGCCCAAGAAGTACAAGCCTGCATCCGTCAGTTGGTGAACACCGACGGCAACACCGGCTTCATGCACGAAGCGTTCCACGCCAACGATGCCACGAAGTTCACTCGCGCTTGGTTTGCGTGGGCCAACACATTGTTTGGCGAGTTGATTCTCCATACAGCCGAGAAACATCCGAAGCTGCTCAACGAAATCTATGCCCGATAAACACTCCCCAAACGGTGCGCACACCCCACTCGCCAAGAGGAAACAAAGACCGGAGCCATAAACGAGGAAAGGCCGGCAACCGAGACATAAACACTTACCGACCAAAGTGTAGGCAGTTTGCGACCGAAGTGTGGACACTTTGCGACCAAAGTGTAGGCAGTTTGCAGGCGGAGTGTGGACGGTTTGCACGGCAGGCATATACACCTTAGATTTCCAGCTGCTCACATGAAGCAGAATCGCACCAAAGATGTTGCATCGTTGATAAATAAATTCCCCTCGTCGGAGGCTTGAACAGCACATCCGACGAGGGGAATCTTCATTTTTCCACCATCCACTGCCACCAAATCCGCCCCAAACGGTTCACCATCCGAGGCGAGTACTCCCGGTTGAGAGTTTTCTTCCCAACACCTGCCGACAACGGCCTGCAACGACATCCGAATCAAAGGACGAGCAAATCGGGCACAAAAAAACATCGGGCTCGGTGTTTAGTTTCACCGAGCCCGATGCCTTGCTCTTCCTCTTGGACTTGAACCAAGGACCCTCTGATTAACAGTCAGATGCTCTAACCGACTGAGCTAAGGAAGAAGGATGTGGCGCTTAATTGCGGTGCAAAACTAATGGGATATTTTGAAATATGCAATATCTTTGCGGAAATTTATTGAGCTATGGACAAAATCATAGGAATGGGGAATGCCCTGGTCGACGTGCTGGCTAGGCTCGAAGACGAAACGTTGCTCAAGCAAATGGAACTGCCCAAAGGCAGTATGCAGCTCATCCATACAGAGCGTTTGGAAGAGATCAACAGCGTTTTGGCAACCATGAATCCCCACTTGGCAGCCGGAGGGTCTGCCGCCAACACCATATTGGGGCTTGCCTGTTTGGGCGCCTCCACCGGATTCATCGGAAAAACGGGGAACGACACCTACGGACAATTCTTTCGCCGCCACCTCGAAGCCCAAGGCATCGAAAGCCATCTGTTTGCCTCTCCCTTGCCCTCGGGCGTGGCATCGACTTTCATCAGCCCCGATGGAGAACGCACCTTCGCCACCTTCCTGGGGGCAGCTGCCGACCTCAAGGCCGAGGAGCTTTCACTCAACCTATTCAAAGACTACTCTTACCTCTTCATAGAAGGCTACTTGGTGCAAGACCACTCCATGATTCTACGAGCCATCGAATTGGCCAAAGAAGCCGGATTGCAGGTCTGTCTGGACTTGGCCAGTTATAATATCGTGGAGGCCGATCGAGAGTTTTTCATCTCATTGGTGGACAAATACGTCGACATCCTTTTTGCCAACGAAGAGGAAGCCAAAGCCTTCACACACGAAGCACAGCCCGAACAGGCTCTCGATGCCCTCGCTCGGCGTTGTAGCATCGCAGTGGTCAAGGTGGGGAAACAAGGTGCCTATGTGCGAAAAGGAACCGAACGGCTCCAAGTGGCAGCCATACCGGTCGAAAAGGTCGTAGACACCACGGGCGCAGGCGACTTCTTTGCCGCGGGATTCCTTTACGGCTTGTCCTACAACCAAACGTTGGAACGTTGCGCCAAAATGGGTGCTTTGCTGGCCAGCGAGGTCATCCAAACCGTGGGCACCACACTCGACAAAAACCGTTGGCAGCACATCAAACAACGAATCGCGGATTTGCAGGCCGAGTGAGCCACTCACCCACCTTCACAACCTCAAAGAAAAACAAACGGAAACATGAAAGGATTCAAACAACTCCGGCCTCGCACCGCGGCATTACTCGTGGGAGGAGCCATCGCCATAACCTTGTTGGTAGGTTTTCAAGTGGGCGAAAGTCATCGCTTTCGCATGGCCAAGAACCTCGATATATTCAATGCCATCGTTAAGGAACTGGACCTACTTTACGTAGATACCATCCGTCCTGAAAAACTCATCAAAGAAGGTATAGACAATATGCTTTTGACACTCGATCCCTATACAGAGTACTATCCGGAGGAAGATCGCAGCGAATTGGAGCAGATGATCAAAGGCTCATTCGGGGGAATCGGGTCATTGATCTCCTACAACACCAAGCTCAAGCGCGTCATCATTGCCGAGCCCTACGAGGGGACGCCTGCCGCCACCGTGGGACTCAAGGCAGGCGACATCTTGATGTATATAGACAGCGTAAATCTGGAAGGAAAGAGCACCGCCGAAGTGAGCCAGCTGTTGCGTGGTCAGGAGGGAACGAGCTTCCGCCTACGCATCGAGCGTCCCGGCCTGCAAGGCAAAAGAACGCCCATGGAGTTCACAATGATACGCCGCTCCATCCAAACGCCTGCCGTCCCCTATGCAAGTCTGCTCGACGGTGGAGTGGGCTACATCAACCTCAGCACCTTCACAGGTAGTCCGGCCAAAGAGTTCAAACAAGCCTTCCTTGACCTGAAGAAACAAGGCGCTTCTTCTCTTGTCATCGACCTACGTGCCAACGGAGGAGGACTGATGGACCAAGCCGTGGAGATCGTCAACTACTTCCTTCCCCGAGGAAAAGTGGTGGTAACGACCAAAGGCAAAACGCCCCAAGCCGCCGGTGTGTACAAGACCCAGCGAGAACCCTTGGACACAGAGATTCCTATTGCCATATTGGTGAGCAACGCCACCGCCTCGGCTGCCGAGATACTCTCGGGTGCTTTGCAGGATTTCGACCGTGGCATCGTGGTGGGGCAGCGAACCTTTGGCAAGGGATTGGTACAAGTGCCACGCTCTCTGCCCTATGGAGGAACGCTGAAACTCACCACCTCCAAGTACTACATACCCAGCGGTCGGTGTGTACAGGCCATCGACTATAAAAACCGAAACGAGGACGGCAGTGTAGGAAGCATCCCCGACAGCCTCACCAAAGTCTTCTACACTGCCGGAGGACGTCCCGTGCGTGACGGCGGAGGTGTGACGCCCGACCTGGCTGTAAAGGCCGAGAAAGCTCCCAACATCCTCTACTATCTGGTGCGCGATCACCTTATTTTCGACTTTGCCACCGACTACTGCCTGCGCCATCCGTCCGTGGACAGCCCGGAACGCTTTGTGCTGTCCGATGCTGAATATGCCCGATTCAAAGACCAAGTCAAGGCGGCCAACTTCACATACGACCAGCAGAGTGGTCGCATCCTCCAAAAGTTGAAAGAGACAGCCGAGTTCGAAGGCTACCTGACAGAGGCTTCAGACGAATTCAAGGCCTTGGAGCAAAAGCTCAAACACAACCTGGATCGCGACTTGGACTACTTTGCCAAGGACATCCGTCGCATGATTATGGACGAGATTATCAAGCGACATTACTTCCAACGTGGCAGCATCGCCCTTGCTCTGAAAGACGACCCCGCTCTGCAAGAAGCCTGCAAAGCATTGACCGACCCGGATCGCTACCGAGCCATGCTCGCCCCTCGCCCGGTGGAGCAAGCCCCGAACTCCAACTGATTGACATACGCATACCTCCCCTTCCACCTCCGGTTTTCAAGACAATAGCCTCATGAAAGAATTTTTCAAGTTGATGAAACGTTTTGTAGCTCCCTACAAACGCTTTCTTGTCGGCGCAGTGGTGCTGAACATACTGTCGGCAATATTCAACATCTTCTCCTTCACCTTGATCATCCCCATCTTGAACATACTCTTCAAAGTGGACGATAGCCAGCAGGTGTATTCCTATATGGAATGGGGCAGTGCTGCCTTGAAGGACGTGGCCATCAATAACTTCTATTACTACGTATCCGAGATGATTGCCCGATTCGGAGGCAGCACGACCCTGCTTATCTTGGGGTTGTTTCTGGCAGTGATGACATTTCTCAAAACAGCCTGCTACTTCGGATCCTCGGCCATCATGATTCCACTGCGCACGGGCATTGTGCGCGACATCCGAGTGATGGTCTATTCCAAAGTGTTGCGCCTACCCATCGGATTCTTTTCGGAGGAACGCAAGGGCGACATCATAGCTCGTATGAGCGGCGACGTGGGCGAGGTCGAAACCTCAATCACCAGCTCGCTGGATATGTTGATCAAGAACCCCATCCTCATTTTCTTCTACTTCGGCACGCTCATCGTTACCAGTTGGCAACTCACCCTTTTTACCCTATTGGTGTTGCCTGGCATGGGCTGGGTCATGGGCAAGGTGGGTCGCCGCCTCAAACGTCAATCGCACGAGTCCCAAGAGCGGTGGAGCGAAACGATGACCCAACTGGAAGAAACCTTGGGAGGCCTGCGCATCATCAAGGCATTCTTGGCCGAAAAGCGCATGACCGACCGCTTTACCCAAGCCAGCAACGAGTTTCGTCGAGCCTCGGCGCGGGTATCCACTCGCCAGGCCTTGGCCCATCCCATGAGCGAGTTCTTGGGCACACTGCTCATCGTGGCCGTGCTGTGGTTTGGCGGTGCCCTCATCCTGGGCAACAACGCCTCGTTCCAAGCCTCCACCTTCATCTTCTACATGGTCATTCTTTATAGCCTCATCAACCCACTCAAAGAGTTTTCGCGCGCCAGCTACAACATCCCCAAGGGCTTGGCTTCCATGGAACGTGTGGACAAGATACTCAAAGCAGAAAATCCCATCAAAGAGATACCCAGCCCCGAACGGCTGCATCGGTTCGACGATGCCATTCGTTTCCAAAACGTCTCCTTT
>JAXFUC010000035.1:0-13685 GCA_034176395.1 Bacteroides sp.
ACGAAGTGATTCTGGCCTTGAGCACCACGATGGAAGGCGACACCACGGGGTTCTATATTCATCGCAAGCTGGAGGGATTGAACGTTCGCCTCAGTGTCATTGCTCGAGGCATTGCCGTGGGCGACGAGTTGGAGTATGCCGACGAAGTTACTTTGGGGCGGAGCATCATGAATCGAACTTTGTTTACCGGAACAGTTTAACGCTATTGAATGTATCGTATGGAGGCACTTTTGAAACCCACGCTTCGACGTTTGAAGCTACACTACACGTTGTTTTGGCTGATACCCTTGGCTGTCATTGTTTTGTGCGAAGGCGATTGGCTTCCTGTGGGGTTGAGAGCCGAAGACGATGAAGGTCGATACACGTTTGAAACCATCAACATTCTGCTGACGGCCTTTTTGATTCCCATCGCCTTAAAACTCTTCGGTCGCTTCCTGAAGAAAGCCGACACCTTTCCGTTGGGACAACGCTTGTCGGCCTACGTGCGATGGAGCCGGTTGCGATTGCTGATGTTGAGCGTGGTGGTGTGGGTGAGTTTGGTGGGCTATTACTTGTATCTCTCCAATACCGGTTTCTTTTGTATGCTCATGGGATTTGCTGCATCTTTGTTTTGCATTCCCGGTGAAAAACAATTGGCCGACGAACTCTCCTTGTGTCAAGACGAAGAGTCATGAAACCCTATCTACGCAACGAACACCTGCTGTTGAGAGCCGCAGAACCCGAAGATTTGGAGGTGATGTTGGCACTGGAAAACGAGCCGGAGCATTGGGACGTGAGCAATACCACCGTTCCTTACTCGCGTTACGGCCTGCGTCGCTACTTGGAGGAAACCACTTACGACATTCATGCCGACCGAGAACTGCGGCTCATGATGGCAGATCCGGCACGCCCGACCGAGACGGTAGGCATCATCAGCGTGACCGATATTTCGGTGCGTCACCTGCGTGGCGAAGTGGGCCTTGCCGTGCGTAAGGATTGCCGTCGGCAAGGCTACGGTCGTGTTGCATTGGAATTGCTGTGCGACTATATGTTCGAACAACTACTCTTTGAACAACTCTATGCCTATGTGCCGACCGACAACGAAGCCTCGCTGGTTTTGTTCAAACAGGTCGGATTCGAGCCGTGCGGATTGTTGAAGCGTTGGCTCAAAAGGCACGCAGGTAGTTGTGACGTGCTTCTGCTCCAACGCTTGAATGTTCGAACTTTGTGAGTTGCGATTGGCTGCTGCCGATTCGTGAGGTTATCGAGGAACTAATGAAGCAGAGCTTGGTAGACCTTACGTGCGGTCTCGATAACGTTGCCCACGGGGCGATCGGAATAGCGATGTCTCTGGTCGGTGGCCCACCGTTCTTCCAAGGCGTAGAAGTCGATGGGAGAGGAATGAGCACCTGCGAGTTGAGCTTGCTTACACTCAATCCATTGTTTCCACCGCACGTAGTACAAGTCTTTCAGCAGTCCGCTCCATTCCTTGTGAGCATAGTCGTGAAGCTCTCCTTGGTCGGCAGCCTCTCGGTTGCCCCACGATGAAATCAGCACACGGGCATTCCAGTCGTAGAGGTCGCTTTCGTTTTCGGTTTGCCCCAAACTGCGCGCGCGGTTGATCCAACTGCCTACTTTGAACTCGGAACGAGTGGACAGAAGTTCGTCTTGTAGTAAGAGCAGATCAAGAAAACGGTGAGAGGCGGCCGCGAACAGACCGGATTCTCGAGTTTTGTAGGCCTTTTCCATCAACTCATAGACCATACGCCCTTTTTCGGCAACGGCTTGTCTTACGATGTCAACAAGGTCGTACTCAAAATGGTTGTTCCCTTTGAAGCGGTCGGCAGCTTCCAGCATATAACCGGCTGCATCAATCACTTCGGAGGGTCGATAGTAGGGTTGCATATGGCTCCATGTAGAGGCTCCGTAAATTCCATGGCCGGGACGAGAGCAGAATATGGATTCGTGAGTGCCTTGTTGTCGGTTGTTGCCCGGGCAGTTGTAAATGCCATCGGCAAGTAATTTCCAGGCTTTTTCCACCTCTTGATCGGCTTGTCCATAGCGTGCTTGTGCATATTTCCTGACCCACTCGTTTTTGTCGAACAGTCGTGGACGCCAGGGTAATTCACAAAGCAGTTCGAACATGATTGGGTTGTTTTCCATCCCTTCCATGGTTAAACCCACTCCTTTCATGCGTGATCCAAAGGGTTGTGCGGAGGTAGCTCGGTAGTAGGATTCAATGAGATGGCTCATCTTCCCGTGCAGACCTACGTTGCCACCGTAGTTGAGTAGCATGCAAAACAGCCAATCGTGCTTCCCAAAACCATCTTTGTACTTATCGTTCGCAAGCGGATCGCCCCATTGCGGATTGCTTTCCGACCATAAATCGAGTATGAGTAGGTCGCCGATGGGGAGAGATTCGATCATGGCTCGTCGAGGATTCTCTTGCCAGGCTTGAGCTACCCATACGGCCTTTGGATTACTTTTCTTCATGGCACTCAGGATGGCTTGCCCTGCGGCTTGCAGATTGACTCCGGACACCGAGCCTCCTTCATGAAACGGATCCATGCTGTAAAAATCCACTTGACCATATAGGCGTTCGCTCTCCTGATAATAAAGCGATGCTATTTTCGCAAAATTCTCATCGGTGGGAAGCAGGAAGGCCGGGCGTGTGTAGCCGCACCATCGGCCGGGATCGGCGACGGGAAGCCCCAGTCGGCTGTTTGCATCGTGGGGCAACATGCCCGAGTAGCCTGGTAAGACCGGGCGAATGCCATATTCGCGCATACGTTGTAGTATCCTCTTTTGTAAGCGTTCGCAGTGCAGATACCAGCTGTCAGGAGTGGGGCCGCCCCAGCCCTCAAGGTTGTTCATCAGCCACCAAGCTTGGAAAGCGGGACCTGCAATGAAGCGGTTGATTTCTTCCGTATCGTAGCCCAGCTTGTTCAGCATGTTTCTCCACACGACGTTGGTGCCGACTGTTACCAGTGGCAGATTGATTCCGTGCAAGGCCATCCAGTCTATTTCTTGTTCCCATCGTTCCCAATCCCAAAAGGGGGTGGAGTAGGAATGCGTGCAATAGTTGAAATTGTAGCGATGTTGAAATGCCGTCTCATGCCGTTCCTTTCGAGGAACGGGGGGCAAGATGTGAGGAAGCTTGGCTTTCATTCCATCCCAACTGAGGTGAATATGTGCATAATACTTGAGATACCAATGAATGCCGGTGGCGATGCTGACGGGGTTATTGCCCCGTACCACAACCTTGCTGCCCCGCTGGTCCAGCTCGAAGAAATCGGTCGAGGATGGCTGCTGCTCGATGACGAACTTCCGGGATGCGCCGGGGTCTATGCGTTCCAATAGTCCCTGAATGGGCGATGCTGAACAGAGGAAGGAGCAGAGGATGAAGACGAATGTTAGAAAAAGTTTCATGCTTACTGAGTCGATGGAATAAAGATTCTTGGGGAAGAAAAGTCAGGAGAGACATGGCGGTCTCTCCTGAAAAATTGGGTGAGGGATTTGATTGCTAACGGTATCCTTCGTTTTGAATCAGCTGCCCCTTGCTCTCGTCGATGATGGTTTGCGGCAGAGGCATGAGATTCATATACTCTTGAGCCGTTGTAGACTTCTTGTAACGACGGGCATATTCGATGTATTTTCCAAAGCGAATGAGGTCCGTGCGGCGAGCTCCCTCAAACCAAAGTTCGTGGCCTCGCTCCAGCAATACGGCTTCCAAGAAACTTTCTGCCCCATCGAAGTCGGCCAAGGTGTAGGGCGATAGTCCGGCACGTACGTGCACTCGGTTCAGTAGGTCTATGGCTTCGGGTGTGACATTGTTTTGGTGACGAACGATGGCCTCGGCCAATAGCGTCAGTACATCTGCATAGCGAAAGACGATCCAGTCTATTTGGCTCTCTTCTCCTGTAGCTTCCGGGTCTTCTCCATATTTGATAGGCATTGCGCCTTTCACAAATACGGTTCCCGGGTTATGTTTATCATATGTAACTCCGTTGGCCGCAGTGAAACTTCCAACCAATGTTTCGAGTCGTTTGTCTTGTGGGTCGAAGGTTTGATAGAAGTCCCACGTTACCCGATAACCTCCCCACTTTTGAATCTTGGGATTGCTTGTGGGGTATTGGCCGGACAGTACATGAGCTAACCACAATTGCCTATTCACACTTCGGTTGCACACACAGGCCCAAATGGTTTCGGCATTACCCTCGTTACTTAGCGTAAAGATGTCTTTATAGTTGTCAAGTAGGGCATAGCCGTACTCTGCCTTCATGAGCTCCCGTCCACAGGCTACGGCCTTTTCCCACTCCTTTTCGTGCATGTACAATTTCATTAGCACGGTGTAAGCAAGACCCTTGGTGAAACGTCCGTAGCTGCTGTCTTTGCTGCCATAGGTTGGTGGCAGTACCTCGATGGCGGCTTTCAGATTATCTTCGATGAACTTAACCATTTCCGGTTGTGACAGGCGTGGAGCCACTTGGTCTTTCAATGGTTTGTCGAGTATTGCCGGGTCGGCTACCTGGATAGGGCCGTACAAATCGTACAGTATGTATCCAAGCCAGCCTCTGGCACATTGTAGTTCGGCCATGAGACGATTCCTGAGCGATTCGTTCATGGGGATACTTTCGATGCGCTGCATGGTAAGTGTCATCGTGCTGAGGTCGTTGATGTAGTTTTTGTAGACACCTACAATACCGGTTGAATTGGGCGTGAAATTCATTTGAATCATGTCGGGCCATACATCGGCATTCCATTGGCAGTCTCCTACATCGGTGGTCATTTCGGTCATTACGTGGATGCCGCCGTAGCTCGATGTGTACAAACCGCTCCATGTGCTGGAACGAAACGGGGAGTAAGCGGCCGAAGTGACGAGCGAAAGGGCGTCTTGTTCGTTCTTGGGAAAGATGTCGGGGTTGATGACATCGTACATTTCTGATTTCAAATCCACACAAGAAGAGCAGATCGAGGCTGCGGCCAGGAAGGTGGAAGAGATTGAAAGTATATGTTGTTTCATGTGTTTTTTATTTTGTGTTTTCAATGTGAGAAGAAAGAGATTCAGAAGGTTATGTCCACGCCGAGGCTGAAGCTTCTCACGTTGGGATAAGCCCATACCGAATTATCGGTTTCGGGGTCTAATCCTTTGTAAGGCGTAATGGTAAACGGATTGTTGATGTCGGCATAGATACGCATGGAGGAGAACAGTTTTTTGTTCGACCATGTATAGCCCAGAGTGATGTTGCGGCAGCGTACAAACCAGTTGTGCTTGAGGTAGTAGTCGCCGATTCCCCAAGAACTTTTGTCTTGAAAGTACCCCGGACGAGTAGCCGATTGGTTGTCGTGAGTCCAAACTTCGACTGCGCTGTTTGGCATGTTATAGCCTCGGGCAATGTTGACAATACCTGTCATTCCATTGGCACCGGTGAGCCACAAGTCTTGATAAGAACCTGCGTTTAGCAAATCAAACTGACCGTAGAAATAGATGTTGAAGTCGAAATTCTTGTAGCGAAAGCTGTTGTTCAGCCCCATTAAATAACCGGGATCGCTACTGCCATAGATGACTTTGTCGGCATCGTTCAGCTTGCCGTCGGGCTTGCCCGATTTCAAGGGAATGCCGTGAGCATCGACTTTGACCGAACCATCGTTGTTGTATACAAAACCGTCGATGTCCTTCAATTTGACCTGACCGGGCAGAGAACCGGGCATCCAATCCACCTTTTCACCGACTTGAATCAGACCATCGGAAAGATAACCGTGCTGAAAACGTATGGGCGAATGGTATTGTGAGTAGGCAGTGGGTTTCCAACTTGCGTCGCGGAGATGCCATTTGTCGCGATAGAACGAGAAGGTGAAGTCGGTGTTCCAGCCGAAGTTCTTGGTGTCCATGTTTACCGAGTTGATGGACAGTTCCACACCTTGACTTTGTGTTTGCCCGATAT
Source organism: Bacteroides sp. (assembly GCA_034176395.1). Taxonomy (GTDB): domain Bacteria; phylum Bacteroidota; class Bacteroidia; order Bacteroidales; family Bacteroidaceae; genus Bacteroides. Next base: position 5,925 of record JAXFUC010000035.1, read on the forward strand.
TGGCTGCAATGGTGTTGACTCCGTAGAAACTAAGTAGAGAACGCTCGCTAAGTAGGTCGGATACCTTTTTGTTGAAATATTCGGCTGTGACGTTGATGCGGTTATTGAGAAAACCTAAGTCGAGCCCGATGTTCCATTCGCGTGTGGTTTCCCACTTAAGAGAGGGATTGCCCAGTTGACTGAGGTATACGCCCACGGATTCTTTGCCTCCGAATACATTGTTGAGCCCCGTTTTGTAAAAGCTTACAGCTCTGTTCCCGATATTGGAATTGCCCGTTTCTCCATAGCTGATTCTTAGCTTACCGGCCGATAGTGTGTGTTGCAGTGGTTTCATGAAGTTTTCTTCCAAGAATCGCCACCCCAATGCCACGGAGGGGAAGTAGCCCCATCGGTTATTTTTGGCAAAGTTGGATGCTCCGTCGGCACGCATGGTCAGCGTTGCCAAATAACGGTCTTTGTAGGAGTAATTGATACGACCGAAGAACGAAGCCATTTCGCTTCTGGAAGCCGAAGAACCGACTGTGGGCTTGGGATAGGCACCGGCAGCCAGGTTATTGTAAAGAAACCCATCGATGGGAAACTGACTGTTGCCGGCCAAAAGGGTGGCATCGGTGAAACGCTGGAAGGAATGTCCCACCAAAGCATTGAAGCTATGCTCGTCCCATGCCTTTACGAAATTGGCGGTGAGCTCCATCAGATAGTCCGACTTATCATATTGTGCAATGTCGGCCTGTCCGTCTTTCTTCAGCCCATAAAGTGTAGTCTTGGGCATGTAAATGTTTCGTTTCTGATAATTGCGATCAATGCCCAAATTGGCTTTGAGGGTCAACTCTTCTATGGGTTTCGCTTCTACGAAAACCGTACCCAGCAAGCGTTCCTTTATCGTATGGTCAGTAATTTCGAGTAGAGATACCGGATTGGGCAGAAACGCAGCCTGTGTGTTCAGCGTATAGACGCCTTGCTCGTCTTTGATGGGTAACAGAGGGGTGAATTGTGCCGCCGATACCATGATACCTGCATTCTCGGCTTGCCCGCTTCCCAAGGGCACATTGTCGGTTTTATTCTTGGAAAAGGTGAGGTTTATCCCCATATTGATGTGCTTGCTGACCCGTTGCTCCAAGTTGAGGCGGGCGATGTAGCGTGTCATGCCATTGTGCTTGATAACTCCATCTTGTTGGAAGAAATTTCCTGAAAGTAGATACTTGGTGTTCTCCGTGCCGCCGGTGAGCGAGATGTTGTGTTGTGTCTGGAAACCGTTGCGGCTGATGGCGTCGTACCAATCGGTGTCGCTTGAGGGGGTGGCTATTTGCTCATCGGTGTACAAGGGTTTATAGGCTGTGGTTGCTTGTGCCTCGGTTTTTCCGCCATAAATACCCACTCCGTTGGTTCGCATCCATTCCTCACGGGCATAGCGATTGGCTTGTTGCATGAAGCTGCGGGCATCGAGCATCTCGTAGTTTTTGGCCAATGTCTGCGAAGTGATGGTGCCCGAGTAGGTGATTTTGGGTGTGCCGGTTTTTCCTTTCTTGGTGGTGATGATGATAACTCCATTGCCTGCACGTGCTCCGTATATGGCTGTCGAACTGGCATCCTTAAGGACTTGAATGGATTCGATGTCGTTGGGATTGATGGAAGCCAAAATGTTGTCGGAGCTTCCGCTCTCGTATTTACCTACTTTGATTTTGTTGTCACTTGTGGGACTGACGGGAAAACCGTCGATGATGACCAAGGGATCGTTTCCTGCATTTACGGATGCAGCACCGCGAATGCGGAACGTAGATCCGCTACCGGGCTGTGCACTGATGGTGCTTACTTGCAGCCCCGCTGCCTTGCCTGCCAGTGCATGACCGATGGACGATATGCTACCCACGGGAGTATCGTTCATCTTGACCGAAGCCACTGCACCCGTCAAGTCTTTTTTCTTCATGCTGCCATAGCCCACCACAACAAGTTCTTCGAGTTGTTCGGTATCGTCTTGGAGTACGATGCTCAAAGACTTCTCGTCTTTGGGGTTAAAGGTTTGTGTTTTAAAGCCGATATACGACACGTTTACGGTGGCTTGCGGAGAGCTTACGACGAGACTGAACCGACCATCCAAATCGGTAATCGTTCCGTTGCTTGCTCCTTGTTCATGAATGCTGGCTCCGATGATGGGCTCGCCGTTGCGATCGGTCACCCGACCGTTGATTTTCAAAGATTTCGTTTGTCGAACCTTGTCCTTGACGGTGAGCACTATCTTTTTGTCGATGACCGAGTAGCCGATATTTGTACCTGCAAACAAGGTATCGAGCAGCTTGAAAACCTCGTTTTCTCCCGTCGATAATTTTACTTCTCGACTTAGGTCGATGTGTTTGTTGTTGTAGAAAAAATCGTAGTCGGTTTCTTGTTCTATGAGGTTAAGGACGGATTCGACGGTTTGTCGCTGTGCTTTGATGTGAACCTTCTGTTGCTGGGCACAAAGAGGAGTCGTTTGAAGCAGACTTAGCGAGGTTAGTAAGAGGAACATCCACGACCGCAAAATGGGTGTGGTCAACGGGCAAAGTGCCCAATGAGATTTTAGCCGGCACAAGGTTTGGCGGCTTGATGTGTTTTGCATAATTTCGTAGGATAATTGTTTTGTTGATAAAAGTGTTTCGGGCTTGTTTGCCGACAAGCCCCGACAGAGATGCTTTTTCCATGCGAGAACGTTGCCGATGGCATGCTTCTCGCATGTTTTTATTCGGGGTGCTTGGGCTTCATGGCATTGTGATTTTTATGGTTGGAAATAGATGAAAGGTGCGCTGTGTGAACGTTTCTAATAGATTTCAATCAAAGGCGGCTCGTGCGAGGTGGCTGTGCTTGCGTATCGCCACTGTAGATGTGAAGAGAGCTTGAGCACGTTCATAATCTGCTCCAGTGACTGTGTGGAAAACGCACCGGTAAAGGCATCGCCGTTCAAACTCGTGTTTTTCACGCGAAAACTCACGTGGAAGCGTTTCTCCAATATACGTAGCACTTGGGGCAAAGGCGTGTTGTCGAGAATAATTTTGCCGTCTTTCCACGCCGTCTCGGTTTGTCCCGAAGTGGTGAAGAGGCGGCATTGAGCTTCTTGGATGTTGAAGACCAATTTCTGAGAAGGCTGCAATAATTGCTTTTGCTTTACGCATCGAGCATCTTCGTAGGCAAAGGCCACCTGTCCGCTTAGCAACATCACCGTCACTTCGTTTTGGTCGGCATAGGCTTCGACATTGAAACTCGTGCCATAGACCTCGATGCTCGACCGATGGGGAGTGGATACGATGAATGGATGGGCTTTGTCCTTTGTCACTTCGAAAAAGGCTTCGCCAACGAGCTCCACCCGTCGCTCGCTTCCCGAGAATACGGATGGGTAGCGCAAGGTGGAGGCTGTGTTCAAATGAACCGCCGTGCCATCGGGTAAGACGAGTTGAGAGGTCATGCCCGGATTGGTGCTTACGGTGATGGTGCCGGCCATGGGTTCGTGTGATTGCTGCGTGTGGTGTAGCACCAACGCACCTATAAGCAGAGGTATGAAAAGTATGGCCGCCACACGCTGCATCCACGTCAACCATGTGTGGCGTGGAGACTTATCGATGCGTTGGACTACACGCTTCAGGGCTTTTTCGCGGTCTATCTGCGGACTGTAACGGCGCACATCGGCAGCCAAAGCTATGAGACTCATTTGCTCAACCAAGCGACGGCGTTCGTTGTCTTCGGCCATCCAAGTTTCTACTTGCAAAGCCTCTTGAGGCGAGAGTGTGCCCGCGATGTATCGAGGCAGCAGATCTTCCATGGGGCAAGAATGGGTATGTGGTGTCATGGAGTTTAGAGATTGATGACGGGTTTATATGTAAGACAAGCTCCGAGCATGGATTCCTAAACCGTGAGCCGCTTTTTTTTGCGAACGAAATGATTTACTTTTGCGTGCACTACCCTCTACGATGAATTCCGCAACAACAGATGCACAACTACTCAACGACTTGCAACAAGGACGCCGAGCGGCCTTCGATGAGTTGTTTCGCCGCTACTATACGGTGCTTTGTGCTTATGCGTGCAGGATGGTGAGTGTGGAAGATGCCGAGGAAATAGTTCAAGACTCCATGGTGTGGTTGTGGGAGAATCGAGAGACATTGATCATCGAGTCGTCGTTCAGCGGATATGTCTTCAAGATGGTGTATCGTCGTGCTTTGAATCACATTGTCAAGCGTGAAGTGGTTCAACGTGCCGAGCTGAATTTTCAAACACATTGTCAAGAATGGACGGAATCGGTGTCGCCTTATCACGTAGAAGAGTTGGCGGGTCGCATAGAGGAGGCTGTGGAGCAGTTGCCTTCTGCGTACAGAATTGCCTTCGTGGCTCATCGGTTCGAGGGCATGAGCTACAAAGAAATTGCCGAACGCGAGGGCGTGTCGGTCAAAACCATCGACTATCGCATTCAGCAGGCCTTGAAGCTGCTTCGTAAGTCTTTGAGAGATTATCTTCCGCTCTTGCTGTGGTTGTAGCTCCGTGTGGGAGGAGCGATTGTAAAGTGTAAACACTTGGCTCGATAAGTGCAAACACTTCGGTCGCAAAGTGTATGTGCTTTGCGACCGAAGTGTTTATACTTTGTGGCTTAAGTGTGATTGCTTGCTTTGTCAATCCACGGGGTGCTGTTCGGCAAATAGCTTCATCCGTTCGTCGAGCAGTGCATATTGATGGTCTTGAATGAATGAGGTGCAGGCTCGAACCCCTTCTTGCTGGCTGCCGGTGGTCATGAGCGAAATGGCACTGACACCGTAGTACATCAGCTCCTTGGCCAATTCTCCTCCGGTGAATCCGGGATATCCGATGGTGAAGTAGAAACCATCGGCCACGGGTACGTCCAAATCTTTGTCGTAGACCAAGTGGAAGCCATGGCGCAGGAATATCTCCTTCAGTTTATGGGCACGGTCGCCATACACATGGACGTCGTGCAGAAAGTGGTAATCTCCCTCGCTGGCGGCTTGGAGCATGGCGGCCATGGCATACTGAGCCGAATGGCTGGTGCCCGACGACAAGGCATAGAGAATGCGGTGGATGAAGATGCTTCCAAAGCTGCCTCCGCCGTATCGGGCAGCATGTCCGGGGAAGCTGCTGGAGTAAAGATGGTCGGATATGCAAACGATACCGATGCGCTGACCGGCGTAGCTAAATGCTTTGGAACCGGAAATCAGCAGAACGTAGTTGTCGGTGTAACGTGCAACGGTGGGTTGAAACGGAGGCTCGAAGGGCACTCCGAGGTCTTTGCGAAAGTCCATGGCAAAGTAGGCCAGGTCCTCGAGAACAATGATGTTGTATCGTGTGGCCAGCTCACCGATGATTTGAAGTTCTTCTTCTCGCAAGCAAATCCAACTGGGGTTGTTGGGGTTGGAGTAGGTGATGGCCGAGATGCGTCCGGTTTTTAAGTAGGATTCCAGTTTGGCTCTGAGTTTCTCTCCTCGGAAGTTGCAGACATCGAAGCTCTCGTATCGCTGTCCCATGACGGTGAGTTGTTGCTTCTGAACGGGGAATCCCGGGTCGATGAATAATAGGGTGTCTCGCTGCGGGTCGCACTGACTGCAAGTGAGAAAGGAAGCGAATGTGCCTTGCATGGAACCGGTGACAGGCACGCATCCCTGAGGAGCGATGTCTATGTCGATAAAGGCTTTGATGAAGCGGGATGCAGCCTGTTTCAAGGCGGGAAGCCCGTTGATATCGGGGTAGATGCTGGCGATACCTGCTTGCAATGCCTTGATTTCGGCTTGTACCCCTACGCTCGAAGGTGATAGTCCGGGAACGCCCATCTCCATCTTGATAAATTCTACGCCCGATTTGGCTTCGGCTTTGGCCGCGATGGCTTTTACTTCGCGGATGGTGGCTTTCCCAAAATCGGAAATAAGCATTTCGGAAATAGCATCGTCAACGACTGTTGCCGGAATAGGTGTTTTTTTCATGGTGTCGAAACAGTATTATGTAAGGTATATGCAATGTCTTCGGTCTCGAGTGACAAGAAGTAAAGCTTTGGCGGTTATTTGCCTACGTTTAGAACATTAAGCATAGCCAACTGCCTACAAAAATAAGTGCTTTTATTGATAATAAAGATGGAGAACGATAAAAAAAGAGTGGGAATGTTGTCAAATAAAAAAATATACATACCTTTGCGCCAAAGTTGCCACTTGTACGTATGTAGCAACTTCGTACAGTAGGTGCGTTAGTTCAGTCCGGTTAGAATACATGCCTGTCACGCATGGGGTCACGGGTTCGAGTCCCGTACGCACCGCAATGATGAGAAGGAAATCTTTGCTCTCCGGAAGCAGTCCTTTCAGGAGTAATGCCGAAGTAAGAGTCTGTTGGGAGAGGATGGAGGTACTTTCAAGTCGTTTAATAGCCATTATTGGTGAACAACAGTTTTAATGATACGAACTTTAATTAGTAAATTTGGTATGAAGAAAATTTTTATTTGTGCAATGTTGGGTCTTGGAACGCTTAGCGTTTCTGCTCAAAACAACCTTTTAGGTGGAACAAAAGTTTGGGATAACTGGTCATTCGGCATCAACGCTGGTGGTGTGACTCCCTTCAAGAATCATCCTTTCATCAAGTCAGCTCGTCCCGCAGCCGGTTTGGAAATTGGTAAGCAACTCACTCCTTACGTAGGTATGAGCTTGGAAGGAATGGCTTACTTCAACACAACAGGTTTGAAGAACGTGGTAGACCAATCTAACGTTTCTCTGTTGGGTCGCTTGAACTTGAACAACTTGTTCGGTGCTTACCAAGGAGTTCCTCGCTGCTTTGAAGTAGAAGCTGTTGCCGGTTTCGGTTGGATGCGTTACTATATGCCTAACTATAGTCATGACGTAGATAACTTGACTTCTAAGGTTGGATTGAACTTCAACTTCAACTTGGGCGAAAGCAAGGCTTGGACATTTGCAGTGAAGCCTGCTTTGGTTTATGATTTGGACGCTAAAGAACCCGTTCGTGGCGAACACTTCAACGCTAACTTCGCTCAGTTCGAATTGACAGCCGGTTTGGTTTACCACTTCAAGGGTAGCAACGGCAAGCATCACATGACTTACGAAAAGGCTTACGACCAAGCTGAGGTTGATGCTTTGAATGCAAGAGCTAACGAATTGCGTGCAAGAGGTGACGAAGCTAACTCTCTCCTGGCTGAAGCTAACCGCAAGGTTGCTCAACTCCAACGCGAATTGGCTGATCTCCGTAACCAAAAGCCTGCTCAAGTAGCTACTTCTACTTCTTGGGAATCAGTGGTAACTTTCCGTCAAGGTAAGGCTACTATCGATGCTGCTCAACGTCCTGTTGTTGCTCACATCGCTGCTTACATGAAGAACAACTCTAACGCTAAGATCGTGATCAAGGGTTATGCTTCTCCCGAAGGTAGCGCTAAGTTGAACGAAAAACTTTCTGTAAAGCGTGCTGAAGCTGTGAAGGCAGAACTCGTTAAGAAGTATGGTATCGAAGAATCTCGCATCGTGACTTCAGGTCAAGGCGTTGGTACAATCTTCGAAAAGGCTTCTTGGAACCGCGTTAGCATCTGTACTATCGACTAATATTTCTCTTAGAGATTAGATAGAACATCTGTTGGAAGGTGTGGTAAGTTCATCCTTACCACACCTTTCTTTTTTCTATCTATGGTTCATGGAGTGCCTGAATGGAGGGTGACGGGGGCTGTGGGAGAGAATTGAGTAAATCTCCTGCCTTAGAAATAGACAGTCATTATCGGAGAGGGTGGTTGGAAGAAGTTTCTCATGG
>JAXFUC010000036.1:0-5117 GCA_034176395.1 Bacteroides sp.
AATGCCGTCATTGTGTTCGACGAAGTCCAGATGTTTCCCTCGGGATTCCTTAATCCTATGCTTCGAGCAATCGAAAGTTTAACTGTTAATTTCGGAGCAGATACTCTTCTTTGTACGGCTACCCAACCGGTGTTCACGCAAACATTCGATATGGGTCGTAAGCAATCGAATCACTTCTACTCTATTTCGGTCGAAATAGAAGATGTGGTGTCCTATGACCGGGAACTGTTCGCGGCTTTCGATAGGGTGAAATATCATACACCATTGATTCGTAAGTCTGTGTCTGAGATAGCAGAGAAGCTTCATCAACACCCCACGGTGCTTTGCGTAGTGAATACTCGGTCCGATGCGGGGGCGATATACGATGCTGTAATGACATTGGGACGAGATGAAATGGAAGTGGTTCATCTATCGCGTATGATGTGTTCGCTACACATTCGCCGGCAGATAGCTTACATCCGCCAGCGTCTCTCGGAAGGGTTGCCCATTGTTGTTATCAGTACGCAGCTCATTGAGGCCGGTGTAGACATTGACTTCCCGGTGGTGTATCGGGCACATAGCGGCTTGGATAGCATCATTCAGGCCGGTGGACGCTGTAACCGAGAAGGGAAGTTGCACAGTGGAGATGTTTACATCTTTGAACTGACCGATGGCAATAAGCCATGGGGAGAAGCAAAACAAGGGCAGCAAGCAGCCAATCTCATTTATAGACAGATTGGTGATAAAGTGCTAAATCCGAATGATCCCGAATGGATACGTCGGTACTATACGGAATACTACGGCAACCAAGTCAACAGTTTCGATAAAGAAAAGATTGAAGAAAACCTTTGGAGTTATCGGGCTAGGATGTATCTGGAACTGGATTTTGAAACGGCAAGCAGGAAATTTCGCCTAATAGATGAGAAAGATGTGATCAATGTCTACGTACCTTATGGAGATGAAGGGAAAAATCTACTTAAATCTTTATCTCGGAATAAGTTTATTTCTCGGCAAGAATTTCGTACCTTGCAAAAGCTCCGAGTCGGCATTAGAAAACGTGATTTTGAATCGCTGCGCGCCCAAGGAGTTCTCGAAGAAGTTTGTCTTGGAGACTTGCCGATATGGGTGTTGACGTATGACACAAGATACTATGACGACGCAAGGGGTCTTGTTTGTCAAGACGTCTGGACGGATGAAATACTAACCTTATAACTATATACTAATTCTGTATGGAATATATTGACAAAGAGTATTGTTTAGAGCTACGGGGGGAGTTTGCTTGCTTTACCCGTCCGGAACTTAAAGTGGAGCGTGTCAGCTACGATGTCATTACCCCATCGGCTGCGCGCAACATCTTCCAAGCTATTTTTTGGAAACCGGCCATACGCTGGGAGGTCACGCGCATCGAGGTACTTAATCCTATTAACCGATTCTCCATACGACGGAATGAGGTGGCTAGTACGATGAGTCCGAAGAGCTCGTGTCTATTCGTTGAAGAGCATCGTACGCAGAAGACATCTTACATCCTGCGAGATGTGGCTTATCGAGTGTTTGCCAAGTTGGTTTTTATTCCCGTGCAAGATCGCTCGCCCGAGGAACAAAGTCGGGTTACAGACCCCAAGAATGAGAACCCGATGAAGTATCAACAGATGTTCGAGCGAAGGGCAGAGCAAGGACAATGCTTTACACACCCTTACTTAGGATGTCGAGAATTTTCGTGTTCTTTTGAATGGATTCAAGATGCAACCTATGGAGAAGGGATTCCCGAAAGTCGCAATTTGGGCTATATGCTGTATGACCTTGACTTTGCCGGCAATCTACGTTCTCCGCAACCCATGTTTTTTGAAGCAACGATGGAACATGGAGTAATAACAGTTCCCAATCCAACCAGTGAAAAAATAATGAGATGATACTACAAGCACTATACCAATACTACCAGCAAATGAGAGAGGCCGGTAGCGACATAGCCCCTCCGGGCATGGAATGGAAAACAATTCCATTCGTCATAGAACTTACTCCTGAAGGTGAGTTTATACAACTTGCGGATACCAGAGATAAGGAGAACAAGAATGGTAGAAAATACCTTGTGTCTCGGTCGGAAACTCGTTCGGGCAAAAACTCCTATCAAGTGGCGCAAGTTATGTGGGATCACTTAGGCTATGTGCTGGGTGTATCCAAAGATGGCACCGAGAAAGAAGAAGCCGTGGCTCCTTTGCAAAACGAGTATTTTGTAAAAAGAGTCAATTTGTTGAAAGAACGCTATCCGAAAAATCCTCATATCGCAGCAGTGGTACGTTTTTATCAAGATGGGCATGCCGAAAGTTTGAAGGAGAACAAAGAACTCATAAAAAGCATCCAGGGACAAAAGGGGGCAAATCTTAGTTTTCGACTACCAGAGTTGGGAAGTGATTTAGTCGCTTCCATTCAAGATGTGGAAGTTTATATGAATTCATCCACAGATGCAAATGAAGCGGATGATATGGGAATTGGAGTCTGTCTTGTAACTGGAAAGAAAGCTCCTATCGCCCGTCTGCATCCTGCTGTCAAACTAGCCGGAGCACAAGCTACAGCTTCGCTCATCAGCTTCCAGAAATCTTCCGGATTCGATTCATACGGAAAGGAGCAAGGATTCAATGCCCCGGTATCGGTTCAGGTTGCCGAATCCATTGCGACTGCTCTGAACGACTTATTGAGCAAGGACCGGAAAACGAACTATCGAGTGGGCGACACAGCTTTCGTCTTTTGGAGTAGCTTGACCAACCAAGAGTTGATAGAAAGCTATCATACGGCTACATTCGGCGGAATCACTGTTCAATCCGATGAAACGGATGAAGAAATTACAGTCGAAACCGAGAATGCTAAACCATCGTCCCTCAAACGTACGCGAAGTAGTAAGAAGACTGTTGCTCTTTTACCCACAGAAGAGAGTCGCAAAGTATTAGAAACACTCAAATTCGCCTGCGGATATAAGGGGAAATCTATGCATAAAGACGGTGGACGTTTCTATATATTGGGATTGGCTCCCAACGCTGCACGCATCTCCATCAAATTGTGGGCCGAAGGGAGTATTGCAGAAATTGTGGGAAATACCCTTCGTCATCAATATGGTATGAACATTATTTCGAAAGAAGGAAATGTTGACGCAGAGAATCCTCCACTGCGTTCTATCTTTCAAATTGTAAAAGCCGTTTCTCTATCGGACAAGTCGGATAAATGGTCTGCCAATTTGATTCAAAGCCTTGTCGAAAGCGTCGTGCAAAATAAACCCTACCCACATATTTTGCAACAAGCCTGTTTGGAACGAATCAAACACGGAAAGCCTGTTACGGAACTACGAGCAGCCATTCTTAAAGCATATATTAACAGAAAAAAACAACAAGAATTTATTACCATGGCACTTGACTTGCATCAAACCAACAAAGCCTATCTGGCAGGTAGGCTGTTCGCACTGTTAGAAAACGTTCAGCAGTGTGCTCTCGGAAGCACGAACACAACAATTAGGGATTCTCACTACAATGCAGCTTCGACAACTCCTCGTGTCGTCTTTGGACGGCTTGACGCTTTGTCCAAGGCTCACCTCTCCAAATTGAGGAAGGAAAAGCCGGGCGTTGCCATTGACCGGGAACGACAGATAGAGGAACTCTATCAGATGTTACCAGGTAATGATCCTGCATGGCCCTCACATTTTTCTTTGGACGACCAAAGCATTTTTGCTGTGGGGTACTACCATCAGCGAACCGAACTTTGGCGTAAGAAAGAAAAACCGGAGGATGTTATAGAAGAATCATCAGAAGAAAAACCCTTTATGTACAATGATTTATTTTCTCAAATCTAATCGAAAACAATATGGAAACAACAGTAATTCGCAATCGCTATGACTTCGTCTATTTCTTTGATGTACAAGATGGAAACCCCAATGGAGATCCGGATGCGGGCAACACACCCAGGGTAGACTCTGAAACAGGACACGGATTGGTAACCGATGTGTGTCTCAAACGCAAAGTACGTAATTTTGTGGAGATCGCAACAAGAACAGATGAAAACCTCAATAAAGAAACGAATAGAATCTTCATCAGGGAAGGAGCTGTACTGAATAATACTATAGCCCAAGAGTACGAAGCTACCGGAGAGAAAACGAAAGAAGCAGCCCGGGCGCGCATGTGTCGCTTGTATTACGATGTGCGTACCTTTGGAGCGGTGATGTCGACAGGCGATAAAGAGAAAAATGCGGGCCAGGTACGAGGAGCGGTACAGTTGACTTTTGCTCGTTCGGTCGCTCCCATCATTGCTAATGAACACACCATTACTCGTATGGCCGTAGCAACGGAGAAAGAAGCAGAAAAACAGAAAGGAGACAATAGAACCATGGGACGAAAAGCCACCGTACCCTATGCGCTCTATCGTACACATGGTTTCATCTCCGTACATTTGGCAGAGGATACAGGTTTCAGCGAACAAGACCTTGAACTCTTTTGGCAAGCGTTAGAGAAGATGTTTGATTTGGATCGTTCGGCAGCTCGTGGACTCATGGCTGCTCGAAAACTGATTATTTTCAAACACAACTCGGCTTTGGGCAATGCTCCTGCTCATAAACTTCTGGAATGTGTACATGTGTCACAACGCGATACTTCTGTTCCCGCTCGACGGTTTGAAGATTTTGAGATCAAGATTGACAGGGAGAAGCTGCCTAAAGGTATAGAATTGATAGAGAGATTCTAACAGATTTCAATGTCTGAGAAGCATTATCTCGAAGACGAAATGCTGATGCTTTCGGGTATTCAGCATTTCGCTTTCTGCCCTCGCCAATGGTGGCTTATCCATATAGATCAAGTATGGGAAGAGAATCGGCTTACGGCTTTAGGACAGCAGATGCACCGGCGTGTCAACGATCCCGAGCAAAGTGAGCGGCGTGGTTCCCTTGTGACATTGAGGGCCATGCCCATCTCTTCTCCATCACTTGGACTATATGGTGTTGCCGATGCAGTAGAACTACGGTCTTCTTCATCGGGAAAAGGTTTTACGCATCCACGACATCCCGGATTTTGGAGTGCTGTGCCGATAGAGTATAAAAGGGGATCCCCTAAACCATACACGAGAGCAGACCGATTGCAACTCTGTGCTGAAGCCATTTGTTTGGA
>JAXFUC010000037.1:0-17122 GCA_034176395.1 Bacteroides sp.
CTGCGAACGCTGGACCTGAACGAAACAGCCCTAACCGCCATCGACCTGGGACAACTGCCCTTGCTAAGGAAAATCAGCGCCTACAAATCGCAACTCGCCTCGGTGGTCTTCTCCTCTCAAAACCAAAAACTAAGCTCGGTCAACCTCTCGGAAAACCAACTGACCCAACTCAGCTTCCCCAAAGAAGCCTCGGGCATCGCCCTACTCACACTGAGCAAGAACGTCCTGACCTCGCTGAACGTTTCCATGCTGACCGATTTGGAACGCCTCTTGGTGAAAGAAAACAAGCTGGAAAGTCTCACGGTGGCCCCCGCCCAAGAAAGTTTTGAAGAACTGGAATGCGAGAACAACCACCTATCGGCCAAGCAACTGCGAGAGGTGAAAGAGCGGCTGAGCGAACTCACCTCCTGGAGCATCGCCCCCCAACGCTTGCTGGGACGAGTCGATGTCGACAAAAAGCAAATTCGCGCCACCGAGGAGATAGACGACCTGCGACTCGAACTCACCGTACAGAAGAAGGTCGACAAGCGATGGACAGATGCCGATGCCGGCGACTACCGGTTGGACAACGGCGTCTACACCATCCAGGGCACAGGCACCTTCCGGGTCATCTACACGGGCAGCATCCTGGATGGCAGCATGTGGCGTTTCAACAAGTTTACCGCCTTTGCTCCCTATATCGTGGGCGAGGTGAGCCGCTGACCCACACAGACACCCCGAGCCATGGACATCCGCCACGGCCGCTCTGCCCCACGTCTCCTCGGTCCTGCAGCGAGATGGCAGGCGGCAATCGGCGGTCGGCCCCTCGCCCTTGCGGCGAGGCAGCATCGACAAGCACGGGCTTCAACGCCCCACTGAGCCACAATGGCTCCATCATTATCTACAATCCAAAACCGAAGAAGGTGTCTGCGACAGACACCTTCTTCCTTTTTCTCACACCTACGATCGGTCGGTCGTCGGGCTTATGGTTGATCGGCCGAAGCATGCAAACCATGCAGACGCCATCTAACGTAAATGCAGGCCCATGCAGACCGAAGCACCCTATTGGGCTTCATTTCCCTCGGCCTTGTCACTCGATTTGGTCAGCAGTTTGATGGCGTGGTAGAAGAAGTAAAGTCCTCCGAGGGCAAACAGCAGGGCAGTTCCCAAAGCACCCACCGTCTCGTTGAGGAAGAACATGAAGCGAGGCATCACCATCTCGCCGCCATATTCGTTGAAGTGCGACAAATCCACATAAGCCTTGTAGCTGTAATACAAAATGCCCAAGCCGATTAGGATAGAAATGATGGCTTGTGCCTTTGGGGGTAGTTTACCCACTAATCCTTTGTTTTCACTCATATTTGTGTACTATTAATGGTTATGGTTCGTTCATAGCTATTGTTTGTTCCATGCCGAGGGGTCTACCTCCAGGTCTGCATGGGCTCTTTCAAAGTCCTCTGCCCGATAGATCTTGGCCTTTCGGATGTTGATCGAGGTCGAGTTGCCGGCATTCACCCGCAGCCTATCCTCAAAATCCTCGTCCAAACCATACTCCCAAGGATCGCCCGATGCCAGACGAGCGGTGTAGGGTGCCGTTATCAGTTGGAGCGGTCCGTAGTAATAGCGTCCGTTCAGCTCTATCAGCCGATACATTTGCTCCAGCCAGAAGTTGCGCTCGTGCTCCTTGTCGGTATAGACCGTTGTCACAATGACATAGGTCTCTTCCAACGGATTGAGCAGCGACTTCTCCTCGTACTCCTGCTTCGTAAAGGCAATGTGCTTGCCCGAGGGGGTGGTCAACCGATGTTCTCCCACGGCCAGCGGAATCTCCATACTGCTCTTGGGCTCGAGCTTGTAGGGGGTGTCATCGACCACGAACCGAATGAGCCTGCTCGAGGGATTGTCCACCACAACGGGCGAGCCCTCGGACGTACAACTCGCACACAACATGGCTCCAAGCACGAATGAAGATAGACTGACGAAGCCCCTTTTCCATCCGTCCTTGAGACGTTTCATCGCTTGCTTGTGCTGTCTACTTCGATCTACCATGGGTCAAAACTGCCTACATCCCTTTTGCAGGAAAGGCGCGGCAAAGATATACACAAAATTCGGAATCCGACAAGAGGGAGGTTGTACATGCAAGCCACCCCATTTCTTCAAGCAAAAATCGGCATACTTCGACCACAAACCACTCTGCCTCAAAGAGAAAGAGAACGCACCATGACAACTCAGCTCGATGGTCGTTCCCCAACAAGCCATGCCCGGCCTATCGTGTTTCATCTACAAAGAACGAAGCCTACATCCCTCCGTGCAACAAGCCGTGGAGGTTTCTTTCAAGATGCCCCCCTTCATGAAGACCACGCCCCGAACCTCGCATCCGCCCACGAATGCCCCGCACCCATCCCATCGCCTTGTCCCTGCCTCCTCAAAGTCGGCTCAGCAAGAACCGCCCGGGTTGCTTGATCTTGCCCCCTGCCGCACGCAGCTCGGCCAGTCCCAGCCAAAGGGGATGCCCGATGATACCGAAGTTGCTCTTGCAAATGAGGGCATACTGCTCGTTCCACGGCACGCCTCGCCGAGCCAGCTCGGCCACCAAGCCCGAGAAGTTGCGCCGCTGTCCGTCTGTGGGCGGTTGCAGGCGGGCAATGTCGTGGCGTGTCCACACACGGCCTTTCTCCACGGCTTCCGCTCCCTCCTCTGCTCGGACTTCGGAGGCCGAGCCTGCCCCTCCCTTGGTTTCGAGGGGAGGGGCTTGAGGGAGGAGTTGTGCTGTGCTATGCTTTGCTGTGCTTTGCTTTGTGCGTTTCGGTATACATTGCGTTACACGAGGTGCAGTTGAATCGGCATTCGGTATACATTGCGTTACAGTTTGTATACATTCGTCGCGCCCCTTGTCCTCGGAACCAACCTCACTCCCCACCGACAGCCCCGAACGTGCCTCACCCTCGCCCTCCAAGGTCGACACCCTCGCCCGGCTCGGCTCCACCGGCAGGCAGGGAGCGGCTCGCCGGGCTTCGTCCCCGGTCGACTGCTCGGCATCGGTCTGCCTGCTCGACCTTCGCCCGGCCCGTCTCTTGGGTGCATCGCCCTCGGCCGTGGAGGTCGTCGGGGTGAGCTCGCCCTCGTTTTCCTGGGGAGCGATGAGCCGAAACTCGGGGCGAAGCTCCTTGACCGAACGCCGCTTGATGCAATACAGATACTGCCGCTGCACCTCCTCGGAGGTGAGAATGCCGTATCGTTCAAACAATTCGGCATGGAAGATGCCATAGTCCACGGCCGTGCGCAGAATGGCCTCGACCTCCTCCACGGAGGTTTCGAACAGGTCGTTCGAGAGGTCGGCATACAAGTCGGCATCCGCCCCTATATAATAGCCCTCGCCGGCATAGATGTAGCCCAGCGTGCCGATGAGCACCGACAAGGCGGCATCGCCCCGCGCCTTGAGCAGTCGGCGCACGAGGCGGTTGTGAATAAAAGTGGTGTCCAGGGGAAAATAGTCCAACCCCTTGCGTTTGATGCGTGCCATAACAAGATATAATGGTTTAAGTTTGAATACATTCATAGAAAAGATGCTTCCACCGTTTCGGCCGTCCACACCGGGCAAAAACACCGAGCGCAGCCCCGTCCATCGTCCCCGAGCCGCGAACGATGAGTGGAATTCCCCCTCTTACAAAAGCCCCCAAGCCATGGAAGACGAGGGAGATTTCGCCCCGAGTAAAGCCCCAAGACATGAGAACTAAGAGAGATTCTACTACGGACAAATTCCTTAATTCATGGAGATTAAAGGTCGCACAGCCCGTTCAACGCTCGGCCAAGAACTCGGCCATCCGACGCTTGCGGCTGCGTGCCTCCACGCTCTGCCTGACGACTTGCAAGGCCCGGCGGATGAGTAGGAGCCGCTCCTCGCGGTCGGCCACCTCCACGAGTGTGCCGCCCGGCCGAGCCTCCACCCAGCGAGCGTGGGCCTTGCGCCGATAGCGCAGCCTGCTGTCCTCCACGCGGCAGGACTTGCAATAGTGGTCGGGCTTGTGGCTCACTCGGTGATAGAACTCGCTCGGAGGCAGGCTGCGCCGACAGCGCGAACAGGTGCGCCACCCTGCCTCGACTCGCTGCCCGAGCGAGGCGGGTTCGACCCTGCGGTCGGCATCCTGCACCGAACGCGCCAAGTGCAGGCAGTTGGGCGGATAAGTGTGGGCACTTTCCTCGCTAAGTGCAGGCACTCTGCCTCCCGATGACGAAGGATGGTTTTCAAACACGGGCCGAAGAGCCGTCGTCGACCTCGAGAGACCGATGGAAATCGCAGTTTTGTTTTCAATTCTCATTTTAACTATTCGGATTTAAGGTTGTATGTATTGAATTTGCGACCAATCGCGCTGCAAATATAAAACATTTATTCAAAATGAAAACACTCAAATAAAAAACAAAGCGATTTCGCCTACCTTCGAGCGGACGGAAAACCAAGACCGAACATCATCGAGGATTCGCCTTGAGAAATGCCATCGCTCGCCTTCGCATCCGCTGTCCACCCACTAATCTGCGAGATTTCGTTCTTCATCCATGCACCTCCCGATAGGTGTCGGCAAGCAGGGCATAGCCCACTTATGCCGCACATTCCTCATCCGCTTCGCCCCAAATGTCCATGGCAAAGGTATCGAAAGCCATTGCAAGGGAAACAGATGAAGCGAACACTCCACCCCACTCCTCATCGGCCGCATTTTCGCCATCGCCTTAAAAAACGTACCTTTGCACCCCGTTGCCCGCGCCTCAACCTCAGCGGGCCGACAGAAAAACGCATCACACCGCATGAAACTCCGCTTATCCTCCTCCCTGCGCATCGCAGCTTGGCTGCCGGCCATCCTTTTGTTACTGACCGCCTGCCACAAGCAAGCCAACGGCATAGACCCCATCGACGAGGTAGAAGAAATCACCACGCAGTCCACCGACAGCACCACCCAAACCCGCCCCGAGGAGAGCCCCGCCACACCGCCCACAGCCCCGGACGATCCCGGCACCCCACCCACGGATGCGCCTGCACCTCCCGTCGCACCGCCCAGCGAACCGCCCGCAGATCCGGTCAATCCGCCCATCGACCCCACACAGCCCACGAATCCCACCCTGCCTCAACCCGGCAAAGCCGGCCAGCTCTGGGCACGCGGGGTGAGCCGCGAACAAGGCTGGTACGACGTGAACAAGAAGAAAGACGGACGCGGAGCCGACGGATTGCTCTGCTGGGCCGCATCGGCCTCGTGCATGCTCCAATGGTGGATGGACGACTACGAACGCAACGGCCATAGCCTGCCCGCCGGGCTACGCCGAGGCAAAGGCGAGAACTACGAACTGAAGATATTCGAAGAGTTCATGGCCAACTGGACCAACGAAGGGGCATCGGCCTTCGTGGGCTGCCGTTGGTACCTCAGTGGCGAGAACGTGGCCGCGACCTATTCCAACTTTGCCCGCCTCACCGGCTCGGCCGGCGGACAGCTGCGCAGCATCTACGAGCCCGTGAGCCACCGCATGGGCAGCGACTATGCCCGGCACATCGGCGGCTACTCCACCTGGGACACCGGCAGCGGCCGCACCGAACCGGCCCTCGAGATCTTCTCCAAGCTCATCCTACAAGCCTTGAGCGAAGGCATCGTGTCGCTGGACATCAACCCCGCCTTCAGTGGGTCGCACGCCATCACGCTTTGGGGATGCGAGTACAACGAACAAGGCATCATCACCCATATGTATATCACCGACTCGGACGACCTCATCGACAACTTCCGCGCCCCACGCACCCCCATCCTACACCGCTTCGAACTGGCATCCTCGCCCCGCGAACCCCGCGTGGTGGGTCTGCTGGGCATGCGCTACAAGAAGTTTGTGCAGATCCAAACCTTCGATACGCTGCGGGGGTATCCCGTGAGCTGATGCCGAACGAAACACCTACCCTTCCCCACCCCGCACCATGAGGCTACGCCTTTGCATCGGGAGCAAGGAAGCAAGAAACACCGCCGACTTCGAGCAGAGTGTTCGGCAGTGGCATGCCCGGGCAAGGCAGCCGGAAACCTTGGCAAACAGATCGCTGCATCCCGACGGCCGTTCGTCGGCCATCGGTCGCTTAGTGGGCACCCCTCGCTACAAATCCATATAGACGGAAAGGCTAAGCCATGGAAGCGGAACAGCCCAGCGTAAAGCCTCGGAGAATAAAGAGATACATCGGTCTTTTTCCTATCTTTGCATAGTCGGTCTGCCCACACCGGCCGACCGCACAGCGATGTATCACTCAACACATTCGACTATGTCCGGTCACACACATGGAAGTGCCGAGAGAAACATTTCTTTTGCCTTCTTCTTGAATCTGTTTTTCGCCATCGTGGAATTGGTGGGAGGTTTGCTGACCAACAGCATGGCCATTCTCTCGGATGCCTTGCACGATTTTGGCGACAGCCTGTCCCTGGGCGTGGCATGGCTGCTTGCACGCAAGTCTCGGCAGCCTCGCAACAAGCAGTACACCTATGGCTACAAGCGTTTTTCGCTCTTGGGCAGCATCTTCCTTTCGGGGGTACTCACCCTCAGCTCCATCCTTGTGCTGATAGAATCGGGCAAACGCATCGCTTCGCCTCAAGAGGTCAGTGCCGAAGGCATGCTGTGGATTGCCATCTTTGGTGTGATTGTGAACGGTGCGGCTGCCTTCAAGGTGAAGCAAGGACATTCGCTCAACGAGCGAGCCGTCTATCTGCACATCATGGAAGACGTCTTGGGATGGATCGGAGTACTGGCCGTAAGCATCGTCATGCTCTTTGTCGAGGTGCCCATGCTCGACTCATTGCTGTCGATAGGCATCAGCCTTTGGGTGCTGAGCAACGTTTACAAGAACCTGCGCGACACGTTCGAAGTGCTGTTGCAAGCCACCCCCAAGGACGTCCCCGTGGAAGAGTTGTCGGCCCGCATACAAGCCTTGGAATCGGTTGTTTCCACTCACGACCTGCATCTGTGGAGCCTCGACGGGGCTTCGCACGTGATGTCGCTGCACGTTGTCACCGCGGCCAACGAGGTCGCACCGCTCAAACAAGCCATCGTGAGCTTGGCTCAGGAATACAACATCGAGCACATCACCGTTGAGTTCGAGGGCGAAGGCACGCTTTGCCTAACCAACTGCGACGCAACGCCCCCACACATCGCATAGCATCTGCCCCGTCCCGCATTTGTCAAGAGCTTGGCACACCTTCCCCAAGAAAGCATCTGCCGGACGTTTCGATACGCAGTAATCGCCCCACCTCCCTCGCATAACCACACCTCACGCAGACAACCCGAACGGGACGAACCGGCGCGGGGTTTCGGACGACCTTTACCTTCCCAAACCTCTTTCGCCGAAAAAAGTCCATAAACCACAGAGGCAAAGGGACACCGAAGGGTTTCCCTCCTGCAAAAAGCCCTTCCCCCACGAGCTGTGTTCGTGGAGGAAGGGCTTGTTTGTTCAAGGAATCGGGGCCAAGCCGATGCGTTGCGGCAGGCAGAGGGTGGAAACTACAACCGAGCTTTCACTCCAAAAAGAAGCCGCCTCCGAAAGATGGTCTTCCGAGAGGCGGCATTATCTGAGTCTAAACGTGGGCTTTACGACGGCAGCCCACGGCCTTAGGCCTTGCTATGGCTATGCGCAGTGCCTTAGAGCGCACCCACTTCTTTGAGGGCGGCATTGGTGCTGTGCACGGCGGCTGCGCTGGCATCGAACTTGGCTTGTTCGTCGGCATTGAGCTTCAGCTCCACGATGCGTTCGATACCGTTGCGTCCCAAGATGACGGGCACACCGATGCAAAGGTCCTTATGTCCGTATTCGCCTTCGAGGTATACCGAGCAGGGAATCATCTTGCCTTGGTTGTGCAGGATGGAAGCTACCACCGCTGCGCCGGCTGCACCGGGTGCATACCAAGCCGAGGTGCCCAGCAGTTTGGTCAGTGTGGCTCCGCCCACCATGGTGGCAGCGGCCACCTCGTCGAGCTTCTCTTGGCTGAGGAACTCGGTCACGGGCACGCCTTTATAGGTGGCAAAGCGGGTGAGAGGAATCATGGTGGTGTCGCCGTGTCCGCCGATCACCATGCCTTCCACTTCGTTGGCGTTGCATCCCAGGGCTTGCGAGAGGTAGTATTTGAAGCGTGAGCTATCCAAGGCACCGCCCATACCGATGATGCGGTTCTTGGGCAATCCAAGGGCTTTGAGGGCGAGGTAGGTCATGGTGTCCATGGGGTTAGAGATGACTACCACGATGGCATTGGGCGAGTATTTCAAGAGGTTTTCGCATACGCTCTTCACGATGTTGGCATTCACGCCGATGAGTTCTTCGCGTGTCATGCCGGGCTTGCGGGGTATGCCCGAAGTAATCACCACCACGTCCGATCCGGCCGTTTGTGCATAGTCGTTTGTGCAGCCCACCACAGTGGTGTCGAAGCCCAGCAGCTGAGCCGTCTGCATCATATCCATCGCCTTTCCTTCGGAAACGCCTTCTTTCACATCGAGCATCACTACTTCGTCGGCCACTTGATTGAAAGCCAACACATTGGCGCAAGTAGCACCCACGTTGCCTGCACCTACTACGGTTACTTTTGACATAATCTTCTTTGTTTATTGAGTTGCTAATTTGTCGATTCGCCTTGTGCGGAATCGTAACAAGGCAAAGTTACAACCTTATTTTCTTATTAAGGATTTTTTTCCTGAATAAATTTCGTTAATCCATCGCCCATGCTGCGAAACCTCGGTGCTCTGCATCGGCCGAGCCTTCGTCCGTGCCGTGCCGGCGAAGTGTGGGCACTTAGCTGCCAAAGTGCGGACACTTAGCTGCCGAAGTGTGGGCGGATGGGACATGAAATGCAGGTGGGTGACCCAAGTCGGGGAGGACGACATATGCCCCGAATGTGGGGTCGGTCGCAGGCGGGGCGGATGCTTCGCCCTACCAGCGTATGGGTTCCATGCCGTGGGCCACGAGGTAGTCGTTGGCTTGGCTGAAGTGCTTATTGCCCAGGAAGCCACGGTGGGCCGACAGGGGCGAGGGATGGGGCGAGCGCAGCACCAAGTGTCGAGTGGGGTCGATGAATGCGCCCTTGCGCTGGGCATAGCTGCCCCAGAGCATGAACACCAAGTGGTGGCGTTGGGTAGCCAAGCGTTGGATGGCGGCGTCGGTAAACGTTTCCCAGCCTTGGCCTTGATGCGAGCCGGCTCGGTGGGCACGCACGGTGAGGGTGGCGTTGAGCAGCAGCACGCCTTGCTCGGCCCATGGCTCGAGATTGCCCGTAACGGTGGGCGGGTGGCCTTGGTCGGTTTCTATCTCTTTGAAGATGTTCACCAGCGAAGGGGGCGGCATCACGCCCGGTGGCACCGAGAAGCTCAGCCCGTGGGCTTGGCCGGGTCCGTGGTAGGGGTCTTGTCCCAGGATGACCACCTTGACGCGGTCGAAGGGGCAGAGGTCGAAGGCTCGAAAGATGAGCGAGGGGGGCGGATAGATGGGGCCGCAGGCGGTATATTCGTGGCGCACGAAGGCGGCCAGCTGCTGAAAGTAGGGTTGGTCAAATTGGTCGGCAAGCTGCCGGGCCCAGCCGGGTTCGATGCGTACGTTCATGGGCTATGGTGGGGGGCTAATCTTGGAAATAAATGCGTTTCACTCGGGTGGAGATGCCGGTGAGCACCTCGTAGGGAATGGTGTCGAGCCACTCGGCCAAACGTCCCACGGGCAGGTCGTCGCCGAAGACGATGGCAGCATCGCCCTCGCGGCAATCAATGTGGGTCACATCCACCAGGCTGACGTCCATACAGATGTTGCCCACATAGGGTGCGGGCTGTCCGTTGATCAGGCAGTGTCCTTGTCCGTTGCCCAGCCGCCGGTTAAGTCCGTCGGCATAGCCGATGGGCAGGGCGGCGATGCGTGTGGGTTGGGTCAGCAGACCTCGACGTCCGTAGCCCACGGTTTCGCCCGGAGAGAGTTGGCGTATTTGCAAGATGGTGGTCTTGAGCGTGCAGACGTTGTTCAGCAGGCTGTTGTCCACGGGGTTGACGCCATAGAGTCCCAGACCCAGGCGCACCATGTCCATCTGTGCCTCGGGAAACCGCTGGGTGGCAGCGGTGTTGCAAATGTGGCGCAGGATGCGGTGTCCAAAGGCTTCTTGCAGCAGGTCGGCTCCTTGGACGAAGCGGGCCAGCTGTGTGCGGGTGAAGTCGTCCAGCGACGGGCTGTCGGCTCCGGCCAGGTGCGAGAAGACCGAGCGGGGGATGAGCGAGTGTTGGTTCTTGAGTATGCGGATGAGCTCGGGCAGTTCCTCGGGAGCAAAGCCCAGTCGGTGCATGCCGGTGTCGAGCTTGATGTGCACAGGATGGTGTGTGATGCCCTCGCGGTGGGCGGCTGTCAGCAGTGCCTTTAGGAGGTGAAAGTTGTAGATTTCGGGCTCGAGGTTGTAGTCGAAAATGGTTTTGAAGGCCGACAGCTCGGGATTCATCACCATGATGGAGGTGGTGATGCCGGCTTTGCGCAGCTCGGCTCCTTCGTCGGCCACGGCCACGGCCAGGTAGTCCACCCGATGCTCTTGCAGGGTTTTGGCCACTTCGTAGGAGCCGGCTCCGTAGGCCGATGCCTTGACCATGGCCACCACCTTGGTGTCGGGGGCCAGCAGGGAGCGGTAATGGTTGAGGTTGGAAACCAGGCTGCCCAGATTGACCTCGAGAATGGTTTCGTGCACCTTCAGCTCGAGTTCTTCGCTCAGCAGGTCGAAGTTGAACATGCGCGAGCCTTTGAGCAGCACCGTTTCGTCGTGGAGCGACTTGAAGACGTCCGAAGCCATCAGTGCCTCGGTGTTCATGAAGAAATGGCTCCGGGGCAGGTCTTCAAAGTGGGCTTGGCAGGAGCAAAGCGATGGCCCCACGCCTATGAAGTGGTCGATGCCTCGGCTCTGCACCAGCTGGGCCACGTGTCGGTAGAGGGTGCCGCTGCTTTGTCCCGTCTCCAGGAGGTCGGACAGGATGAGCGTGCGCCTCATGCTTTGAGCCTCGGAGCGTCGCACCAGGAAGTCCAGGGCAATGTTGAGCGAGGAGAGGTCGGCATTGTAGCTGTCGTTGATGACCAAGCAGCCGCGTTTGCCCTCCTTCACCTCCAAGCGCATGGCCACGGGTTCGAGGCGTTCCATGCGCTGGGCAATGTCGTGGGCGGGCACCAAGAGGTAGAGGCAGGCGGCCAGGCAGTTGAGTGCGTTTTCCACCGAGGCTTCGTCGGTGAAGGGGATGTGAAAGCTACCCGGCATGCCCAAGTAGCGATAGTCGATGCGTGTGCGGCTGTCTTCCTGCTCCACACAGGCGATGTAGAGGGGGCGGTCGGGGTCACGGCGGCTCCAGGCTATCTCCTTGGCGGTGAAGAGCGACTTGGCCACGCAGTTGGCCACCAGCTCGTTGTCGCCGTTGTATATAATCACCTCGCATCCTTTGAAGAGGCTTAGCTTCTCCATACACTTGTCTTGGAGCGTGAAGAAATTCTCTTGGTGGGCACTGCCTATGCCGGTGAGGATGCCGATGGTGGGGCGTATCATGCGTTTGAGGGCTGCCATCTCGCCCATCTGCGAGATGCCGGCTTCGAAGATGCCCAGCTGTGTGTCTTCGTTGAGCTGCCACACGGACAAGGGCACGCCTATTTGCGAATTGTAGCTGCGGGGCGAGCGGGTGATGTAGCGGTCGGGCGAGAGCAGCTGTTGCAGCCACTCCTTGACCAAGGTCTTGCCGTTGCTGCCCGTGATGCCTATGATGGGGATGTCGAAGGCCTGTCGATGCAGTTCGGCCAGCTTCTGCATGGCCGTCAGCACATCGTTCACCACGAGGAAGTTGCAGTCGGGTCGAGGTTCAAAGTCCTCGAGGTCGGCCGGGGCAACGACGAAGTTGCGCACGCCTCGCTCGTAGAGTTCGGGAATGTAGCGTGCCCCCTTGTTGCGGCGAGTGGTCAGGGCAAAGAAAAGGGTCTCCTCGGGAAAGCAGAGCGAGCGGCTATCGGTAAGCAGCCAAGTGATGGTGGCCGGTGTGCTGCCCTTGCGTCGGGCTTGGACGTGGTGGGCTATGACATCAATCGGGTATGACATTGGTCGATTTCGTTTTGGAAGTCAAAAGTGGGGTATTTTCTTTGAAGCCGCTCTATGTTTAACAGTATTTGATGCACAAAGGCCCGATACGCATCGCCTTGGGGGCGGAAGGGTCGGTGGCCAAGGTCGGCCTTCAAGCCGTCCAGCTCCTTGAGCACCACCCGTGTGTCGGGGGACATACAGGCCTCGACAAACTTGCTCCACACCCATTCCACGGCCAAAGCCGAGGGGTGCACCAGGTCGTCGGCATAGAAACGATAGTCGCGCAGCTCATCCATCAGCAGCTCGTAGGCGGGAAAGTAGCCGATGCGCCCAGGGAAGGCATGGGTCAACGCCTCCACCGCCAGCAGCAGGGTGGACTTGCTCAGTTGGTTGGCATGCAGCCCATCGCCCACGTGTCGGATGGGGCTGACGGTCATCAGCACCTGCATATCGGGGTTCTTGCTCAGCAAAGGCTCCAGGGTGGCGGCCAAACGCTCGGTGGCTTCGGACACGGAGATGAGCCGACGACCGAAGCAACGGGCCGGCAGTCGGTGGCAGTTGCCCACTACCTGCCCCGTGTCCACACGTTCGTACACATGGGCCGTGCCCAAGGTCAGCATGAGCAGGGGCGAGGATTCGAGCACCTCTCGGGCCGAGTTCTGTCGCCCACCGATGGCTTGCAGTGTCTCCTCGGCCGTGGGGTGGGAGAAAGAGCCGTGGTGCATGGCACTGTGCCAAAGGTCGTTGTGAAAGAAGAGACGCGACGCATCGTAGGCCACCCCCAGACGCAGCTCGTCCAAGGCTTGGGCCATGGAGAGGGGATTGTACAGAATGCCGTAGGGATTGCGCTCGACGCGAAACTTATACTCTTCCAGCCGCCGACCGATGTGCTCGGCAAAGCACGATCCCATGAGCAGGATGGGGCGCCGGTGGGTCACCTCGGGCAGGTCGGTGGGCAGGTCGACGAGGGTTTGCAGTTGCATAGATGGGAAGATGAAACCACCCTCTCCCACCCCGAGCCGGGGCCGGGGCGAGGGGGCGAAATGGGGTTAGTAGCCGGCCGCACGCATGATGCGTCGGGGAATGTCGGTATTGTCCATGCGTCCTTGAAACAGGTGTGCACCGGCTCCGATGGCAAAGACGGGCACGTAGGCGGCCGAGTGGTCGTTCGTGCCCCACGCCAAGCCGGCCACTTGGTTGAGCACCTCCTTGGCACGGGCGGCCAGGGGTTCGCTCCGGGCATAGAGGCTCTCGGCGCGGTCGCCTTGGTTTTTCACGAAGGTGTTTTCAAACTCGTCGTGCAGGGCGCGTTCTTGCTTCCAAGTCAAGGGGTATCGGGTCCAAAGTCCGGTGTGTTGGCTCAGAAACTCCTTCATCTCCTCCCAGCTCACTTCATTGTCTTCTTCTCGGCGCAGTTCGTTCATGAGCTTGGACAGCTCGCCGGCCGAGCACCGCTGACCGTTCAAGGCTTTGAGGTTCAGCGTATATCCGCCGTTGCCCAGGGCGAGGCCTCCGGTTTCATGGTCGGCCGTGACCACAATGAGTGTTTCCTTGGGGTGTTTTTTATAGAATTCGTAGGCCACGGCAATGGCTTGATCCAAGTCTTGCACCTCGCGCAGGGCGGTGGCACCGTCGTTGTCGTGGCAGGCCCAGTCAATCTTGCCGCCCTCGACCATGAGGAAGAAGCCTTTGCCCGGCTCTCGGGTGAGGAAGTCCACGGCCGTGCGGGTGATGTCCTCCAAGGTCAAATCGCCCTCGGTGCGGTCGATGGCATAGGGCAGGCAGTCGGCGGCTCGGCCTTCTTCCTGCATCAAGATCAGCTTCTTGGCCGCAGAGGCCTTGGCTCGATACTCGGCCAGTCCTCGTGCCAAGGTGTAGCCGGCGGCTTCGAACAGGGGGTAGATGGAGGGAGCGGGCTGCTTGTCGTAGGTGGTCTCGGGCTTGAGAAACCCGGCTCCGGCATAGAAGTCGAAGCCGGCCACGGGCAGGTCGCAGGCCACTTCGTAGTACATGCTGCGCTTGGGACGGTGGGCGTAGAAGGCTGCCGGGGTGGCGTGGTCGATGCTCACCGAGGTGGCAATGCCCACGCGTCGGCCGGCTCGTTTGGCCAGCTCGGCCACCGTGGTCAGGGGACGGCCGTGGGCATCGACCGAGAGTGCGCCGTTATAGGTCTTTGTGCCGGTGGACAAGGCCGTGCCTCCGGCGGCCGAGTCGGTGATGGAATGGGTGGCCGAGTGGGTCACGGCCAGCCCGGCATAGGGGAAGCCGGCAAACCGCAAGGGCACGGTGCTCACGGCGGTGTCTTGCAACTCGCCCATATAAAGCTCGGTGCCGGCCACCTGGTTGACTCCCATGCCGTCGCCGATGAAGTAGAATACGTATTTGGCCTGCCCGTGCAAGGTCAGCACCACCCCCATCAGGAGGGTCAGAAGGATGAGTGAACGTCTTTTCATACAGTTTGAAGAGTATAAACAGGATTCGGTCAAAAAGCATCGAGCGCAGCCTGCACCCCCGGGAGGATAGGCCTCGGGCGGTGCAAGCTGCGCTCGGTATAAGCCCCGTGGGGCAGGCAGGTGGGTTTATGCCTTCACACGACCCACGTAGGAGCCGTCGCGTGTGTCGATTTCGATCACCTCGCCTTCGCCGATGAACAGCGGCACACGCACCGTGGCTCCCGACTCCACCGTGGCCGGTTTGAGCGTGTTGGTGGCCGTGTCGCCTTTAAGCCCCGGCTCGGTATAGGTAATCTTCATCTGCACCTTCACGGGCATATCGGCATAGAGCACCGTCTCGGTCGAAGCATCGGACACCACATCCAGCACCATGCCTTCGAGCAAGAAATCCACTCCATTGATAAGGTCGTGGGCAATGGGCAGTTGTTCAAAGGTCTCTTGGTTCATGAAAATGTAGTCTTCGCCTTCCTTGTAGAGGAATTGATGGGGGCGACGCTCCACACGCACATCTTCCAGCTTCTCGCCGATGTTGAAGCGACGTTCGATGACGTAGCCGCTCACCACATCCTTGAGCTTGGTGCGCATGAAGGTGTTTCCCTTACCGGGCTTCACGTGAAGAAATTCGATACAGAAATAAAGTTTGCCATCCATGCGGATGCAGGTTCCATTCTTGATGTCTTGCGAGTTAATCATACTCTTGTTGTTTGCTTATGTATTATACGGAGTTAGTCAATGTGTCTTAGGTTGTTAACCCACCCGAAATTCGTGAGTGCGCAAAAGTACCCAAAAGGGCATAAAGCACAAAATCTTTGCGGTAAAAAAGGGGCAAACCTTTGCAGTTTAAGAAAAAGTGCCTATCTTCGCAGCCCGATTGGTGTAGAATAATAACATAAAAAACGACATACTGCAATGAAAAGAACCTACCAACCCTCGAACAGAAAGAGAAAGAACAAGCACGGTTTTCGTGAACGCATGGCTTCGGCCAACGGCCGCAAAGTATTGGCCGCTCGTCGTGCCAAGGGTAGAAAGAAACTCACCGTTTCGGACGAATACAACGGTCAGAAACCCCGATAAGCAGCAGCAAACAAAGCGGGCAACCTCCACAAAAGGTTGCCCGCTTTGTTGTATGTCCCCACACCGCCCCAAAAAGGACGCTCCGCGGCTCAAGCCCCGCGCCTCGGGAGCCCTACCCTCCCGACTGCACAAAGCTCATGAACAAAGAAGCAACCGAGTGCAAAGACTTGCGCCACAAAGTGCCCACACTCGAGCCGTGAAGTGCCTACACTTCGGATCCAAAGTGCAGGCACTTGAGCGGCAAAGTGCCAAGGTTTGGGTCATGGGGTGCAGACGGCCGAGGCAACGCCCGGAGCGCAGTTGCCACGGCAGGATGGAAACCGAGGACGCCCCGGGCAGACCTGCTCGGGGAGAGGCAAGGACTCACAACCGCTCGCTCTCCTTAAACGGGGTTTCGACATCGACCCGAGGAGCCTCCTCGACAAAAAACAGCCGCCCCCACACCGTGCATGAAGGATGTGAGAGGCGGCTGCATCAAGCAACTATGGACCGCACGATGCGGCGGGTGTTCATCCCGACAGAGGTCGGCGATTATTTCGTTTTAGACAGTGTAGCCGGCACCACCTCGAAGTCGATGGTGGAGTCGTTGTTGTCGACAAACTTCTTGCCGTCGTGTTTTCTGCGAAGCGACTTTCCGGTGAATCCCTGTGGATTGCTGCGTTTATCGCTCGAAGAGGTGTACACACTGCAATAGCCTTTGTCCAGCTTGTCAGCCACCACGTTCCATTGGAATTCGTGCTGCGGACAGATTTGCACCACGTCGACCACCCATTCGTTGGGTATTTTCAGGAACACCACGGGGTCGAAGTCGTTGTCGTGCGTATGCCCTGTGTTGCCGGCAATACCGCCCCCGCCTTCTTTCTCCTCACTGGTCCAGTAGGTTTTCCAAATATATTCGTCGCCCGTCAAGAGCTTTTGGGCGGTGACTTCGGCCGGAATCCGAATGAGAGCCAAGGCTCCGTTTTCAGAGATGAGACGAGGCGGAGCCGATTGCTCCGAAGCCTCCGTGGGGTAAATCGTAAGCATATTGGGCACGTCTGGATTCTCGGGAAACTCATCTTCGTTCTGGATTTGCTCAACAGTGCCCCACTCAAAGTCCACCTTCGACAGGTCGTATGAGTTCTCGCAATAGGTGCTTTCCTCGCCATCCTCTCCGGGCTTCGTGTGGTCGTGGGCTATCTTGGCGATGTAGACCGACTTTCCCGGGTCGACCGGATACTTTTGTTCGCCGGGTAAACCGGGGAATTGCAGCAGGACGTATGCCCCGAAATGGGTGTTGCGATGGTCGGTGCCGGCGCGCAGGTTTTGGAGCTTTCGAGGGCTCAATCCGCTTTGTGCCAACGCCATGCCATCGAGGTAGAAGGTCTTTTCGGTGGGATTGGTGATTTTGATGTACTTATCTTCGGTATAAGCAGTTCCCCACTTAGCGTGCCAGCTGCCCGAATAGCAGATTTCTTCAATGATCAGATGGTCCAACTTCTTTTCGGAGTCGGGGATTTCCACGGGTGCTCCGTGGTTGCAAGCGGCCAACACGCCGAGGGCGGCCGGTAG
>JAXFUC010000038.1:0-2855 GCA_034176395.1 Bacteroides sp.
ATGTTTTTGATTGAACAATAACAGCGGCTAAAAAAGGTCCGTGATAGGGATGAAGACTTTGCCGACTGTTTGGATTTAATAAATGGAGGAGCTGTGAATGATGGGTTTAGGTCAAGCTCCGGATGAGGTTTAGTGATGTGAAACAGAGAGGTAATTCGTAGCACTTCGTTGAGAAGCGGTGAGAGAGAGTAAACGGACTTCGCAAGGGCGGTGAGCAAGAAACTCGAAGCTCTTGCGAAATCCGTAAAGGGTCAATATCGTTGCCAAGGGTTATTTGGCAAAACTTACCGCACGAGTTTCGCGGATAACGGTAATCTTTACCTGGCCGGGATAGGTCATCTCGTCTTGAATTTTTTTTGCAATTTCTCCCGACAAGCTTTCGGTTTGTTTGTCGTCTATCTTATCCGCTCCCACGATGACGCGAAGCTCACGACCGGCTTGAATGGCATAAGTCTTGGTTACTCCTGGGTAGGACATGGCCAACTGTTCGAGGTCGTTGAGACGCTTGATGTAGGCTTCTACAATCTCTCGCCGTGCTCCGGGCCGTGCTCCGGAAATGGCATCGCAGACTTGCACGATGGGTGCCAACAGACTTGTCATTTCTACCTCATCGTGGTGAGCACCGATAGCGTTGCAGATGTCGGGCTTCTCCTTATATTTTTCGGCCAATTTCATTCCCAGCAATGCGTGCGGCAATTCGGGCTCTTCGTCGGGCACCTTACCGATGTCGTGCAGTAAGCCGGCTCGCTTGGCTTTCTTGGGGTTCAATCCCAATTCGGATGCCATGACAGCACAGAGATTGGCCGTTTCGCGGGCATGTTGCAAAAGGTTTTGACCGTAAGAGGAGCGATACTTCATCTTACCGATGATACGAATCAACTCGGGATGCAGGCCATGGATTCCGAGGTCGATGGTGGTGCGTTTACCGGTTTCGATGATTTCTTCTTCCACTTGTTTACGCACTTTGGATACCACTTCTTCGATGCGGGCAGGGTGTATGCGGCCGTCTGTCACGAGTTGATGGAGAGCCAGTCGAGCTATTTCTCGACGCACGGGGTCAAAGGCCGAGAGCACAATGGCTTCGGGGGTATCGTCCACTACAATTTCAACTCCCGTGGCAGCTTCAAGTGCTCGGATGTTGCGACCCTCGCGTCCGATGATGCGTCCTTTGATTTCATCGGATTCGATGTGAAACACTGTCACCGAGTTTTCAATGGCAGTTTCGGTGGCCACGCGTTGAATGGTTTGTATAACAATGCGCTTGGCTTCCTTGTTGGCCGTGAGTTTGGCTTCGTCCATAATATCGTTGATATAGGAGTGTGCCTGAGACTTGGCTTCCTCTTTCAAAGATTCGACCAAACGCTCTTTGGCTTCTTCGGCCGAGAGACCTGAAATGGTTTCCAGTTTGTCGATTTCTTGTTGCTGAAGTCGATCGAGTTCTTCCTTTTTCTTATCAATGATAACGAGTTGTTGTTCCAAGTTTTCTTTCACAGCATCGGCCTCTTGGCGTTTGCGTTGCAATTCTTCTTGTCTTTGAGTCAGTTGCATCTCGCGCTGTTTCAGCTTATTTTCCACCTGCTGAATCTTGTGGTTGCGCAATGCCACTTCTTTCTCCAAGTCGGCTTTCTTGTTCAGGAATTTCTCTTTTACCTCGAGCAGCTTATCTTTCTTAATGACCTCTGCTTCTGCTTCCGCTTCTTTGAGGATGTTGTTGTACTTAGCTTTGAGCCCATATCTGAAAAGGAGATAGGTCAATGTTCCTCCCGCAACGAAACAGATGATGGCTGTTACTATTGTTGTTGTCATGTTCTAAATAATAAATGTATAAATAAAACGCGGCGTGCAACTTTTGTCCGAACGTCCCGATGGAGGAAAGTTGAACTTCATTGTACAATGCGTCGTTGTTTTTTCTTTCAGACCCTTGCAGCGTAGTGGCTTGTACATAGGACAAGTCTAGGCCTTATTGCTCGTTGAGAGTCTCCTCGAGCAGAGCATCCCACTCGGCGAGTTTGTCGAGGAAAGGTGCCGTGTCCTTGCGCTGCATCCACTGCAATTTTTCCAGCGAGAAGTGGTAGGCCACCACGGCCATCAGTTGCTCGCTTCCCAAGGTGGGGTAGTGTTCCCGATAGGCACTCAGTCGCTTGTTTACTTGCTTGGCAGCCTCTCTGACCATGGCTTCCTCTTTGCGGTCGATGGTCATGGGATAGGTCATGTCTGCAAGTTGCAGGTTGATTTTTATTTTATCGGTCATACATGCTCTTCCTCTTTGTTCATCAGCAGGGCAATGCATTTATCCACTTCGCGTACCAATTGTGACAACCGCTGCTTGGCTTCGCTCACATCGCTGCCTCGCAAGTGTATGGCAGCGGCCGTTTTCATATTGGCATATCGCTTGTTCAGGTCTTCGCACTGTGCTTTCAGCTTTTCATTTTCCAGGTGTAGGCTGTCCAACTCCTTTTGTAGCAAGGCTTTTTCTTCTTCCTGTTTATTGCACCGGTAGATGAAGTGCCTAAGCCGGGTTTCAAACGCCTGCAAGAGTTTTTTTTCTTCGCCTGTCATTGATAGCCAAAAGTGTACACAAAAGTAAGATTAACTGTGCGAATATGAAAATAATTGATTGTTTTTCACACATTCGAGCTGAAAAAAGAGCACCCCGATTTAAGGAAGTGGATGGAAAAGTGTCAAATCGTTCTTTTTGGAAGAGTAAAGATTGGAAACGGAGATGTCGGTATTGTTGCCGACGATTGATAGGTGGATGTAACGATGGGGAGAAATGGGTGATTGGGGGAGTGTAAATGCTTGGCGAGGAAACAGGCCGCACTTTGCAAGCTAAGTGCCTATGGTTTGCGCGGTAA
>JAXFUC010000039.1:0-21754 GCA_034176395.1 Bacteroides sp.
GGTTTGAAACTCAAAGCCAAAGACGGAAGCGACTCGGTGCGCGATGTACGCCGTCCGTTCTTCTCCACCCGCGAGGTGATTCAGGCCAACCGCCTACAACACGACCCCACCAAGCTGGCCGAACGCGTGGCCGACAGCTACTGCACCTACTTGAAGTCGCCCACCGGCATCTTCACCCAAGCCACCCTGCCCATCGACGAGCTGGAAACAAAACTCAAAAACGATACGCTCAACGGCGTGAAGTTGGTTTTCAACTGCTTTGAGAACACGGGCACAACGGCTTTCGAACAAAGCCTCCCCACCCATGCCCTACTCATTCGCGAGAAGGAGCTCGACGACTTCTTCCGCAACAACCGTCTGCCCGACAACCAAACCTCTTACCTTACCTCGCTAAGCTCAAACGCTTTCACCTTCAGCAATATTGCCAAACTGATCAATACGGCTTTGAGCGAGAAGGCTGCCGCCCAAAAAGCAGCCGGTAGCAGCTGGAACGAAGCGAGCTGGAAGCAAAGCAGCGGATGGGACAAGGTGCTGCTTGTACCCGTGAGTGTGGGCACCGAGAAAACTTACAGCGCAGCCCAAAACAAGAATATAGAGACGGTCATCAGCGTGTTGCACGACCTCAAACCCGGCTTTGTCAAACTCAAAGGCGGCAGTGCAGGGGCAACCGACGCCAACTATCGCCTCAAACTGGAAGTGACCTCCACCCGATTCAATTGATAGAAGACCGGGCGCAGCCGCCAAAACAAGGGGCAAAGAGACGTAAGAATGCTTCATCTGCCCCCAACAAACTCTATCGTTTACAATATAGACGTCCATCGACCGCAAGGTAGGTGGATGTTCTTTTTCGAGCCGATGGCAAAGACCCGCCACCCGAAAAAAGGCACTTCGCACATGGAGGATACACCATCCCCGTCCTCGAACACGCCACCCCGTACATCCGACAAAGGACATTCACCCTCCCGGCAACCACACCTTATATATATGGTGCAGCCATCCCGAAGACAAAGCACAGCCCGGGAGGTGATAAGCCTTTCCATTTCCTTTGATAAGGCCACCGAAAAGCCCTACATTTGTAGGGTCGTTTGCTTGGCAATCCCATTCGAGGTCTCGCATCCTCATAGGCCGTTTGCCCGGCGACCGCATTCAACCACATTCGTACATCTTTATGAAACAGACCCTCACCTCCCTCCTTCTCCTGGCCACAACCCTGCTCCCCTTGGGTTGTGCACAGCCCACCACCGCGGTGGACGAAGACCCCGCACGTTTTGTCAACCCCTTCATCGGAGCGGCCGACAACGGACACACCTTCCCGGGTGCCTGCTGTCCCTTCGGCATGATTCAAACCAGCCCGGTCACCGGCGCCGTGGGTTGGAGATATTGCTCGGAATATGTCTACACCGACA
This sequence comes from Bacteroides sp., assembly GCA_034176395.1. Taxonomy (GTDB): domain Bacteria; phylum Bacteroidota; class Bacteroidia; order Bacteroidales; family Bacteroidaceae; genus Bacteroides. Next base: position 1,407 of record JAXFUC010000039.1, read on the forward strand.
GCCTGGTGTGGGGATTCACACAAACCCACCTCAACGGAACGGGGTGCATGGACTTGGGCGACATCTTGGTGATGCCCACCAACGGAGAGCGAGTGCGTTCGTGGGATGGCTACCGAAGCCGCATGGACAAAGCCAGGGAGACGGCCGAGCCGGGCTATTACAGTACATGGCTGACCGATGCCGGCATACGGGCCGAGCTCACCGCCACCACCCGAGTGGCTCTGCACCGCTACACCTTTGAGCAGGCCGATTCGGCGTCCGTTCTCATCGACCTTCAGCACGGACCCTCCTGGAACGAGAACCAGTATCACAGCCATGTAAGCCTCTGCCAACTCAATTGGGAGAACAACCACACCCTCACCGGGCATATAAAGAATAGCGTGTGGGTGAAGCAAGACTATTTCTTCGTCTTGCAATTCGACCGCCCCGTGGTGAAGACCACCGAACTCACACCGGCCACAGCCTCCGAAGTGGGCCGGCGCATCGTGGCCACCTTCGACCTCAAGCCCGGCGAAGAACTGATGATGAAGCTGGCTCTTTCCACCACCGGCATAGAGGGCGCACGCCTCAACCTCGAAAGCGAACTGCCCGACTGGGACTTCGAAGCCACACGAACCGCAGCTCGCAAGCAATGGAACGACCACTTGACACGTATCCAAGTGACCGGTACCGACGAGGAAAAGACCAATTTCTACACCGCCATGTACCATGCCTTGATTCAGCCCAACCAACTATCGGACGTGGACGGACGCTATCGCAACGCGGCCGACTCGGTGGTAACGGCCGGTGCGGGCGTGTTCTACTCCACCTTCTCGCTGTGGGACACCTACCGAGCTGCCCATCCGTTGTACACGCTCATCGTGCCCGAACGGGTCGACGGCTTTGTCAGTTCGCTCGTGGAGCAAGGCGAGGTACAAGGCTACCTTCCCATCTGGGCTTTGTGGGGCAAGGAGAATCACTGCATGATAGGCAATCACGGCGTTGCCGTCATCGCCGAGGCTCATCGCAAAGGCTTCAACGGTTTCGACCTCGAACGAGCCTGGCAGATGGTGAAACGCACGCAAACCGTGTCGCATCCGCTTAAATCTCATTGGGAAATCTACGACCGCTACGGCTATTTCCCCACCGACTTGGTGGAAGCCGAGTCCGTATCCTCTACCCTCGAATCGGTCTACGACGACTATGCCGCCGCCCAAATGGCAAGCCGCATGGGGCGCACCGAGGAAGCAGCCTTCTTTGCTCGCCGGGCGGAGTATTATAAGAACCTGTTCGATCCACAAACCCGCTTCATGCGTCCACGCCTGAGCGATGGCAGTTGGAAAACACCCTTCGACCCCAATCAAGTGGGACATTCCGAAAGCGTAGGGGGCGACTACACCGAGGGCAATGCTTGGCAATACACCTGGCACGTGCAACACGACGTGCCGGGGCTGGTAAGCCTGTTCGGCGGCAACGAACGCTTCCTGAGCCGACTCGACTCGGTTTTCACCGTGAAGCTCGAAACCACACAAGCCGATGTCACCGGACTCATCGGACAATATGCCCACGGCAACGAACCCAGCCATCATGTGGCCTATCTCTATGCCTTGACCGGCAAGCCCGAGCGCACCCAAGAGCTGGTTCGCCAAATCTTTACCACCCAATATCATGCTCGCCCCGACGGACTTTGTGGCAACGATGACTGCGGACAGATGTCGGCTTGGTATATGTTTGCAGCCATGGGCTTCTACCCCGTCGATCCCGTGAGCGGCCATTACGTATTGGGGGCACCCCAGCTGCCCAGGCTCACGCTCAGTCTGCCCTATGGCAAGACATTCACCGTGGTGGCCGAGGGCATTTCGCCCACGCACAAATATGTGGAAAGCATCGAACTGAACGGCCGCAAGCTGACCACACCCACCATTTCGCACGAAGAGATTTTACAAGGCGGAACCTTGGTGTTTCGCATGAAAGAATAAACCGGGAACACTTCCCCCAACAACACCCCACACACCCGTGATTTCAGTCGAAGGATTATCGGTAGAATTCAACGCCACTCCCCTGTTTCGGCAGGTGAGCTACGTCATCAACAAGAAAGATCGCATCGCCTTGGTAGGCAAAAACGGAGCCGGCAAGTCGACCATGCTCAAGATACTTGCAGGCCTACAAGCCCCTACGCAGGGCGTGGTGGCCGTGCCCCGAGAGGTCAGCATTGGCTACCTGCCCCAGGTGATGCAACCGGCCGATGGGCGCACCGTGATGCAGGAGGCCGAACAAGCCTTTGCCCACATTGCCGCCTTGCAAGCCGAAATCGAACGAATCAACAACGAACTGGCTCGCCGCACCGACTACGAGTCGGACGAATACCGGCGACTCATCGAACGATTCACCCACGAGAACGACCGCTTTCAAATGGTGGGTGGCGACAACTACCGAGCCGAAATCGAACGCACACTGCTGGGACTGGGATTCTCACGGGCCGACTTCGCCCGCTCCACCTCCGAATTCTCGGGCGGCTGGCGCATGCGCATCGAACTGGCCAAACTTTTGTTGCAGCGACCCGACGTTCTACTCCTTGACGAACCCACGAACCACCTGGACATCGAGTCCATTCAATGGTTGGAAAACTTCCTGGCCACGCGGGCCAATGCCGTGGTGCTGGTGAGCCACGACCGGGCGTTTCTCAACAACGTAACGACCCGAACCATCGAGATTACCTGCGGACAGATCTATGACTATCGAGCCAAGTACGACGACTTCGTGAACCTGCGCAAGGAACGCCGCGAGCAGCAACTGCGAGCCTACGAAAACCAGCAAAAGCAAATCGAAGACACGCAGGCCTTCATCGAGCGGTTTCGCTACCAAGCCACCAAGGCCGTACAGGTGCAAAGCCGCATCAAGCAACTGGAGCGCATCGAGCGCATCGAGGTGGACGAGGAAGACAACTCGGCTCTGCGCCTGAAATTTCCTCCGGCCCCACGCAGCGGAAGCTACCCCGTCACCTGCGAAGAAGTGGGCAAGACCTATGGCAATCACACGGTGTTCAGCCGGGTGAACCTCACCATTCACCGAGGCGAGAAGGTGGCCTTCGTGGGCAAGAACGGCGAAGGAAAATCCACCTTGGTCAAATGTATCATGGGCGAGATAGACTACCAAGGCACACTCACCCTGGGGCATAATATCCAAGTGGGCTACTTTGCCCAGAACCAAGCCCAGCTGCTGGAAGAGCAATACACGGTGTTCGAAACCATCGACCGAGTGGCCACGGGCGACATCCGCCTGCGCTTGCGCGACATCCTCGGCGCATTCATGTTCGGAGGCGAGGCGGCCGACAAACCGGTCAAGGTGCTATCGGGCGGCGAACGCACACGCCTGGCCATGATCAAGCTGCTGCTCGAACCGGTGAATCTCCTCATCCTCGACGAGCCCACCAATCACCTCGACCTCCGTTCCAAGGACGTGCTCAAGGAAGCCATTCGCGAGTTCGACGGCACGGTCATACTCGTGAGCCACGACCGCGACTTCCTCGATGGGCTGGTGGACAAGGTCTACGAATTCGGAGGCGGACAGGTGCGCGAACACATGGGTGGCATCTACTCCTTCCTTGAGAAAAAACAAATAGACAACCTCGGCGAGCTGCAAAAGCTATCGACCTCGCCCACCGCACCCACCGCCAAGGCATCGGCCGCCGGCACACCCGCAACGGAAAAGACCGACAACCGACTGAGCTACGAAGCACAGAAGGAACAGGCTCGAAAGATAAAGAAGCTGGAACGGCAAGTGGCCGACTGCGAGACTGCCATCGAAGAGCTCGAGGCCGCCATTGGCCTGCTCGAAGAACAGATGGCCACGCCCCAAGGGGCGGCCGACATGAGCCTGTACGACCGTCATCAACGCTTGAAACGACAACTCGACACCACCGTCGAGGAGTGGGAACAACTGTCCACCGAGCTGGAAGAGGTCAAGGGTTGAGGCCAAACGCGACCGATAGCCGGCCGGCAACTCAGGCTCGCAAAACAAACTGCCTACATGGGAGACACCGAAGCACCAAAGCTTCGACAGACCCATGTAGGCAGTTTGTTTACTAAGCATAAACCCTTGGCGGACAAGACGTGGGCAGATAGCTCGGAAAGTGCAGGCACTTCGCCGGCTAAGTGTAGGCACTTGGCTTGGAAAGTACGGACACTTTGCTCATCGAGTGCGGCCACTCATCCACCCCGTGACAAACGAGGGCTCGTTCCGGGACAAACCCTCAGCCGGCAAACGAGGTGAGCCCGGCCAGCGCACGCTTGTAGTCGGCCACCAGCTCGTCCATCACTCGAGCCACAGATTTTCGCTCGTCGATGAGCGACACCACTTGCCCAATCTCCAATTCGCCTTCATCGAGATCGCCTTCAAAGATGCCTCGCTTGGCACGCCCCTTGCCCAGCAAGGCACGAAGTTCGTCCACACCGGCCCCGGCACGCTCGGCCTGCTCCACGGCATCGCGGAAAGCGTTTCGTGCCAGCCGCGTGGGCGACAGCTGTTTGAGGTGTAGCTTCGTGTCGCCCTCGGTCAGTCGGTAACAGAAGTCTTTGAAGGCATCGGATGCCGAGCTTTCTTCGGTCAAGGCAAAGAGCGAACCTATCTGCACTCCGTCCGCCCCCAAGGCTTGCACGGCGGCTATGCCTGCGCCCGTGCCGATGCCGCCTGCGGCCAACAAAGGCAAAGAGGTGGCTCGTCGCACGGCCGGGATGAGGCAGAGGGTGGTGGTTTCTTCGCGCCCGTTGTGCCCGCCGGCCTCGAATCCTTCGGCCACAATGGCGTCGACACCGGCTTCTTCGCATTTGCGGGCAAAGTAGGCCGACGACACCACATGCACCACCGTGATGCCCCGTTCTTTGAGCCAGGGCGTCCAGGTCTTGGGGCTTCCGGCCGATGTGAAGACGATGCGCACGCCTTCGTCGGCCACGATTTGCATGATTTCTTCAATCTGCGGATACATCAAGGGTATGTTCACACCGAAGGGTTTGTCGGTGGCTGCCTTGCATTTGCGAATGTGTTCGCGCAGCGTTTCGGGGTGCATGGAGCCGGCACCCAACAGGCCCAGCCCGCCGGCATTGCTCACGGCCGAGGCCAATCGCCAACCGCTGCACCACACCATGCCGCCTTGCACGATGGGAAGGTCGATGCCGAAAAGAGAGGAAATTCGATTCATAGGAGGTTGTTCTTATAGGATTTGAATGTTTGATTCAAGAGATTGTTTTTAGAAGAACAAGTGGCCGGCAAAATCTGTTCGCTGTTCACAAGCACAATCTGCATCCCCATCCCCCGCAAGAGGTCTACCACCACCGATAGCCCGACCCACAAAGCGGATTGTCGTAGCAAGGGTCGGTGATCCACAGCGTGCGTGGCAGCACCCGATTGTCCCACCAGCGACGGTAGTAGCCCACCGCATCGAGCAACTCATCGTCGGTCAGGAAGTAGGCCGGCTCATAGCTCTCGGCCTCCTCTCGCACCAATCGGAAGCCCTGCGAAGGGTCTTTGCCCTGCCGGATGCGTTCGATGATCCAAAGCATGCACTCGCCCAAACGCAAGCGGCCGTGCTTGGTGTTGTAGACTGTGGGGAAGAAGGGAACACGGGTGAGGTCGCCGGCGTAGTCGAGGAGTTCGGGTATTTGGCTTCGTGCAAACCGAGGCACCTCGATGACTCCACGTTCATTGGTGGTGCGATAGGTACCCTCTTTGAGTTGTTTCACAAAAAGATCCACATCGGGATGGCTGAAGTCCATCTCGCGTTTGGTGCATCCTGCCAAACAAAACAGCAGGCAGAGCAGCAAACCGGCTCTGAATCCCGATTGTAGTCTCATAGGCTGTTGGCTTGCGCCCGAACCGAGGTGTGTCGGCCGAGTGCGGGCAACGGGGTTGTCAATCGTTCGCTCGTTCGATGCGTATTTGGTGCACACAGTGTCGTCCACCCACGCGCTTGAAAAAGCAATTCACCCTCCATCGACCCGAGTCGGTGGTGAGCGTACCCACCAAGAAGGCCGAGTCGTCGCGCTGTCCCTCGTGATTCACCCGAAAGGAAGTCACGCGGTTTCGGGCGAAGAAGCGGGTCAATCGCTCGGTGGCTTGCCCTCGCTCCAACTGCAAATTTTCGGCCTCGAGCAAGAGATTCACCTTATCGCCCAAATGGATGGCCAATGCTTGCGCATCGCCCTTACCGAAGGCAGTCGCCACTTCGGCCGCAAGGCTCTGGGCCGACAAAGACAACGCAGTCACCAACCAAAGGAAACTCGCAAAGAGGAGGCGTTTAGTCATCATTTTCACTTCATTTTCAGCACTGTGTAGGAGCAAAGATATGTTTTATCACAAAAACAAACAAAAAAGTCCTTAAAAAGATTTATTTTCGCCTTTCCAACAATGAATCGCAAATCCAATGAAAACCATCCTTTTGGTAGTGGGCCGCACGGTGGAACCTCACCTCATTGCCGGTATCGACGAATATGTGACACGCATCAAGCGACAACTGATCTTCGATGTGGAGGTAATTCCGGAACTGAAGAACACCAAGAGCCTATCGCCCGAACAGCAGAAGGAAAAAGAAGCCGAGCTAATTCTCAAAGCCTTGCAACCCGGCGACATACCGGTGCTGCTGGACGAACACGGCAAGGAGTTGCGATCGTTGGAATTTGCTCGGTACATAGAGCATAAGATGAATACGGTGAGTAAGCGGCTGGTGTTTATCATCGGTGGGCCATACGGATTTGCACCGCGTGTGCATGAGGCGACACATGAAAAGCTTTCGCTCTCTCGCATGACTTTTTCTCACCAAATGATTCGCCTACTCTTCGTGGAGCAACTCTACCGAGCCATGAGCATACTTGCAGGCAGTCCCTATCATCACGAATAAAGGGATGTGTCGAAGACGTTTGTCGCTTACAAGCCGATGGGAGACAACGGGGTATGCCCGAAGGCTTATGCCTTGAGCGAAGAGCCTTTCTTCTCCATATACAAATAGGCATACAGGCAACCCACGAATCCGCAGCCACCGACGACATTGCCCAAGGTGGACGGCAGCAGATTGCCGAAAACGAAGTCGGTCCACGTTACATCGGCACCGTAGAAAATGCCGGTGGGGATGAAAAAGACATTGGCAATGGAATGTTCGAACCCTACCATCACAAACGCCATGACCGGCCACCAAATGCCCAGCATGCGCCCCACCATATTGCGCGAAGCCAGCGACATCCATACGGCCAAACACACCAGCCAGTTGGCCCCGATGCCACGCACGAACACCACGTGCCAAGGCAGTTCGGTCTTCAGTCGAGCCACACGCATGATGTAGTCCAACTGGGCGGGCTGTGCCAACATCTGACCCTGGTAAACGATGAGGTAATCGAAGAGGATGGCTCCGGCCACGTTGGCCAAAAAGACCACTGCCCAGTTCTTGAACAAATAGCTCGTTGGCACATCGCCCCGCATCACCGCCGGCATAAGCGTGGCCGTATTGCCCGTAAACAGTTCGGCACCCACCAACAACACCAACATCAGTCCCAAGGGAAACAAACCCGCAGCCACCAAGCGAATGAGCAAAGGATTGCCTCCACCCTCAATCTCGGCAGCCGAAGCGGCAAAGCTGGACAGCAGACCTCCCATGGCAATATACACACCGGCCAGCAATCCCAAGACAAGGAGCTTGCCCCAAGATGTTTCATACTTTTGTCGGCCCACTTTGAGCACCAGATCCATGACTCTGAGATGATTGTTCATACGAGATGCAGTTTCGAGGATAGATTCTAAGGATTTGAACATACGGGCACGAGACACGGAGCATCGCCGCCCGATCGACAGCCCATGAACAACCGTCCACCGTAGCAAATCCGATGCAAGATCCCGACCTTCGGAAAGGCAACGAACACACCGAGCCGTGCGAGCGCAAAGATAATATGTTAGGGATTCAAAACAACAATCTTTCCAAAGACGAAAAGATAGATGCCGCCGGAACGAAGTTGAAAGGCTAAGAGAAAGACACTCGCCCAAGCAATACAAAAACAACGAAGTCAAGCCATGAATGATTCATAACTTGACTTCGCCCTTGTTGCGGAGGCCTGACTCGAACAGACGACCTTTGGGTTATGAGCCCAACGAGCTACCAACTGCTCCACTCCGCGATGTTTGTGAGTGCAAAGATAGTTCTTTTGTGCTTCGCTCCAAACTAAATGCCGTTATTTTTTGAGCCGAGGCAAGTGCAAAAGTGCCGCATCAAGAGACTATTCACTTAGTATCAGACAGTTCTATTCAATCGAAAAATCTGCGATTCGGAAGAGATTTTCTCAATTATAGGCTTATTTTAGTCTCATCTATGCACACAGAGGACTAAAAAACTCTACCTTTGCAACTTGCCAATAAAGTTGAGTATGAAGATAGAAGAGAAATTGATAGCAGCCGTACAACATGCCATTCGCGCCTTGTACGGCCAAGAAGTGGCCGAAACGGCCGTGCAGCTGCAAAAAACCAAGAAAGAGTTTCAAGGACACTTCACACTGGTGGTGTTTCCTTTTCTAAAGATATCGCGCAAAGGCCCCGAACAAACCGCCGAAGACATCGGTCGTCATCTGCAAGAGAACGAACCGTCGGTAGCAGCCTACAACGTCATCAAAGGCTTCCTGAACCTCAGCATAGCCTCGAGTGCTTGGGTCGAAATGCTCAATGACATCCAGACCCACGAACGCTACGGACTGAAGGAAGCAACCGCATCGGATCCGCTGGTGATGATCGAATACTCCTCGCCCAACACCAACAAACCGCTCCACCTGGGGCACGTTCGCAACAACCTGCTGGGCAAATCCCTGGCCAACATTATGGAAGCCACGGGCCATCGGGTGGTGAAGACCAACATAGTCAACGACCGCGGCATCCACATCTGCAAATCCATGCTGGCCTGGCAGAAATATGGCAACGGAGAAACACCTCAATCCTCGGGTAAGAAAGGCGATCACCTTGTGGGCGACTATTACGTGGCCTTTGACAAACACTACAAGGCCCAGGTGTCCGAAGGCATGGCACGAGGCCTCAGCAAAGAGGAGGCCGAAGCCGCATCGCCTCTCATGGCCGAAGCTCGCGATATGCTGGTGCGCTGGGAAGCAGGCGATCCCGAGGTGCGACAACTCTGGGAAACGATGAACACATGGGTGTACGAAGGATTCGATGCCACCTATCGCAAGATGGGAGTCGACTTCGACAAGATCTATTACGAATCGGACACCTATCTCGAAGGCAAGGAGAAAGTGATGGAAGGACTGGACAAAGGATTCTTCTACCGCAAAGACGACGGATCCGTTTGGGCCGACCTCACCGCCGAAGGCTTGGACCACAAACTGCTGCTACGCGGTGACGGAACATCCGTTTACATGACACAAGACATCGGAACAGCCAAACTTCGCTTTGCCGACTACCCCATAGACAAGATGATTTATGTGGTGGGCAACGAACAAAACTACCACTTCCAGGTGCTGTCCATCCTATTGGACAAGCTCGGATTCGAGTGGGGCAAGAGCCTGGTGCACTTCTCCTACGGCATGGTAGAGCTGCCCGAAGGCAAGATGAAGTCGCGCGAAGGCACCGTGGTCGACGCCGACGACCTCATGGACGAAATGATAGCCACAGCCAAAGAAACTTCACAAGAGCTGGGAAAACTTGACGGTTTGAGCACCGAGGAAGCCGACGACATTGCTCGCATCGTGGGATTGGGAGCCTTGAAATACTTCATTCTCAAGGTAGATGCCCGAAAGAACATGACATTCAACCCCAAGGAATCGATCGATTTCAACGGCAACACCGGGCCATTCATCCAATACACCTACGCCCGCATCCAATCGGTACTGCACAAAGCAGCCGAGGCCGGCATCGACATCGCAGGCAGCCTGCCCACCGACATCGGCCTCAACGAGAAGGAAGAAAGCCTCATCCAAATGCTAACCGAGTTCGAGAGCGTGGTGGCACAAGCCGCAACCGATTACAGCCCTTCGATCATTGCCAACTACACCTACGACTTGGTGAAGGAGTACAACCAGTTCTACCACGACTTCAGCATTCTGCGCGAAGAAGATCCTCGGGTGAAACAACTGCGCATCGTCCTTTCGGCCAACGTGGCCAAGGTGGTGCGCCTGGCCATGGGATTGCTCGGCATCGAGGTGCCCGCACGCATGTAACCCGGGCGAGTCAACGGCATTGAACACGAAACCGCCAGCATGACCGGACGTGAATCGGCCGAGCAACGAAGCGACCATTCATATATAAAGCCCTCGAGCCAACCGCTTCGAGCACAAGGCAAGGCCATGCATCCTACGAAAAATCGGCACTTCTCCTTTGGAAGTGCCGATTTTTCTTTATCTTTGCAGCCGTTCGAGGTCGCCGGTCGCGAATCGTTCACACGATTCGCACAGAGGCCTGAACAATGATCGGAATGTAGCGCAGTTGGTAGCGCACTACGTTCGGGACGTAGGGGTCGGGCGTTCGAGTCGCCTCATTCCGACACAAAGCCTCCCCGCACTCGTTGAGTGCGGGGAGGCTTGTTTATATACACCACCCCACCCATCCTCGTTCAAGGAATGCGAACAGAACGATCTGTACACCTCCATTCCCATCCATAGCCACAAACAACGCATACCCCAACCGGCATTCCCAAGATTTGTCCATAGAAGGAGGTAAGCCATGACAAGGGAGCACACAGCGCAGCGGACCTATGCAAGGGCGGCTGGCGAGGGCGACGACCCAAAGCGAGCAAAAGAAAAGCGGCCGCAGAACTTTCGTTCTACAGCCGCTTTTTGTACCCAGACCCGGGGTCGAACCGGGATGGAAGTGAATCCACTGGTGTTTGAGACCAGCGCGTCTACCGATTCCGCCATCTGGGCATTGCGTGAATGCGGTGCAAAGGTAGTGCATTTTTTCGTACTCGCAACAGTTTGTGCGAAAAAATAGGGGATAAACATAGAAAAAGTGGTCGAGGCATCGCCCATCCGCAAGTTTTGATTTCCTTTGGAGAAACTTTTTTCAACCTGTCTAATCATGTTCAACGCCCAGCATTATTGCGTCATCATGGCGGGTGGCATCGGCAGCCGCTTTTGGCCGCTGAGTCGCAAACACCGCCCCAAGCAATTCCTTGACTTCTTTCACACGGGCCGTTCGCTTTTGCAACAAACCTACGACCGCTTTGCCCAAACCTTCCTGCCCGAAAACATCTTAGTGGCCACTGCCGCAGATTACGTGGATTTGGTCAGAGAACAGCTGCCACAGCTGCCCACGACCAATATCCTGGCCGAGCCCACACGCCGCAGCACGGCTCCGTGCCTGGCCTGGGCCACTTATCACGTTCGCGCCCGCGATCCGCAAGCCAAGGTAGTGATTGCCCCGGCCGACCATCTCATTCTCAAAGAATCGGCCTTCTTCACAGCCTTGGCTCGCTGCCTGAACTGGGCCGAGCGGGGCGATGTATTGCTGACCTTGGGCATCAAGCCCCACCGCCCCGAGACGGGTTATGGCTATATTCAGGTGGACGAAGCCGTTGGCCCCGACACCTACCGAGTGAAGACATTCACCGAGAAGCCCGGACCGGAGATGGCACAGGTGTTTGTGGACAGCGGCGAGTTTTACTGGAATTCGGGTCTGTTCATTGCTCACGTAGATGCCTTTGCCACGGCACTGGACAAACTGCTGCCCGACGTATCGGGCAAGCTCAAGGCCGACGCCACCGTCTACCGCACGGACAAGGAGCATGCGTTCATCGAAGAACGATTCCCCTCCTGCCCCAATGTTTCGATAGATTACGGCATCATGGAGAAAGCCGACAACGCCTACGTGGTGTTGGCCGATTTGGGCTGGGCCGACGTGGGGTCGTGGAGCAGTGCTCACGAACTGGCCGACAAGGATGAGATGGACAATGCCTGCCTGAACGATAGTCACGCTTTGGTATACAACGGCGGGGACAACAGCATCGCCCTCGGCCACGGACGTTTGGCGGTGATCGATGGGCTGACGGATTATATCGTGGCCGAATCGGGCAACGTATTGATGATTTGCCCACGCAGCAAGGAGAAACAGATACGCAACTACGTGAACGACATCCGCCTGCAATACGGCGAAGATTTCGTTTGATTCCTCGGTTGCAACCGAGGCCATATGTCCCTAAAAACGAAGAGCGTGCCGGTGACTCAAGGTCACAAGCACGCTCGTTTCGTCTGTTGGGCCTAAGCAGCCGTTCGGCTTACTTCTTGCAGCAGCCTTCTTTCTTGGCGCAAGCAGAGTCGCCTTGACAGCAACCTTCCTTCTGTGCGCAAGCAGAATCGCCCTTGCAACATCCGGCCTCTTGACCTTCTTTGCAGCAGCCTTCTTTCTTTTCGCCGCCTTGACAGCACATAGTGGTGTCTGCGGTGGCTTGTTGGCCTTCGGCCTTCTTAGCTCCCGAGCAAGAGATCATGGTGCAAGCACCGGCTACCACCAATGCAGCAAATAACATCTTCAATTTCATAATGTAAGTGATTAATAGATAGTTTAACAATGTCAATTCGGGGGCGAAATTAGTACAAATGTGTCATTCGCCAAAAGCTTTTGCAAGAGAATTGCTCGTACAGGTGGCAGGAAAACTTTGCCTCTGGGCACAGAAGGCCATGTAAGCGAGATGAACGCAAAACCGCACTCGAAAGGACATCGCCTTGGCTCGACATTCCAAGCACCTACACCGACCGAACGAAGTACCTACACTTACCGAGCAAAGTGCCTGCACTTATCGAACGAAGTACCTGCACTTACCGGGCAAGGAACAAAGGCTTGCGCTCATCGCCCAGGCACCTTGGCACGCCCCAACAGAATTAGCTGATGGCACAGCATGGTGCCGGCAATGAGGCTGGCCATAAAGTCCGAAACCGGAAGGCTCACCCATACGCCCATCTGCCCCCACCACTGCGGAAAGATGAGCAGACAGGGAATCAGAATCAGCACCTGACGTGTGAGGGAAAGAAAGATGGATTTGCCGGCAATGCCTATGTTCTGAAAGAAGTTGGACGTAACCATTTGGAAACCGATCAGGGGGAAACAAACGGTAACTATCCCCAAGGCATGGGCCGAGAGCGCCTTCAACGCCTCGTCGGAAGTGAAGAGCGACACGGCCAACTCGGGACAAAACTGCCCCACCAAGAAGCCCGTGGTGGTGACCACTGTGGCGGCCACGATGGTAATGAGCAACACCTTCTTCACTCGGTCGTAAAGACCCGCGCCGTAGTTGTAGCCGGCAATGGGCTGCATGCCTTGATTCAGCCCGATGACAATCATGAGAATGAAAAACGCCAACCTATTGACAATGCCATAGGCACCTATGGCCAAGTCGCCACCGTGGGTTTTCAAACTCCGATTGATGAGGATGACGATGAGCGTGGCGGCCAGATTCATCAAGAAAGGTGCCAAGCCGATGAGCAGCGAGTCGGTCACAATTTTGCGCCGCAAGCGAAAGACACCCCGATGAAAATGAAGCAGTTCGCCGGGGTTGCAAAAGAGCTTGAACTGCCACAGCAAAACCACCAGCTGGCTCAAGACGGTGGCAATGGCCGCTCCTCGAATGCCCCAATCGAACACATAGATGAACAAGGGGTCGAGAATCGTGTTGAGCACCACGGTGAAAATGGTGGCCATCATGGAACGACGCGGGTGTCCCGAAGCCCGCAGCACGGCATTCAGTCCCAGGTAGAGATGGGTCACCACGTTGCCCAGCAAGATGATTTGCATGTACTCGCGTGCGTAGGGAACGGTGGCATCGCTGCCTCCGAAGAAATGAAGTATGGGATCGAGAAACAGTAGCAACGGAACCATGTAGGCCAAACCTATGAGCAGATTGAGCACCACCACATTGCCCAACACACGCTGGGCCGTGTCATAATCGCGCTGACCCAACCGCACCGAAACCAGCGTGGACGCCCCCACACCGACCAGCGAACCGAAGGCTGCCCCCAGATTGATGAGCGGAAAGGTCAGTGCCAATCCCGAGATGGCCAACGGCCCCACTCCATGACCGATAAAAATGCTATCGATCATATTGTACAAGGAAGCCGCCGTCATGGCGATAATCGACGGAATGGCATATTCCATCAACAGCTTCCCTATGGGCCGAGTGCCAAGAGACACGGATGAGTTGAGCCGAGACATGGGTTGCTTGTTTGGGGCGCAAAGATACAAAAAAGGGCCTCACGAGGGTTATTTAAGAAAATCTTTCGTACTTTTGCCCGATAATCAACCGCGTTTAGAACAAAACAAATGAGCCTTTTAGAACTAAGCGAACAGGAAATAATCCGCCGCAACAGCCTCAACGAGCTCCGCGCCATGGGCATCGACCCCTACCCTGCGGACGAATACATAACCAATGCTTTCTCCATCGACATCAAAGAGCAATTCAACGACGAAGACGCTCCCCGCTCGGTAAGCATAGCCGGCCGCATGATGTCGCGCAGAGTCATGGGAAAGGCTTCGTTCATCGAGTTGCAAGACTCCAAAGGGCGCATCCAAGTCTACATCACCCGCGACGACCTCTGTCCCGGGGAAGACAAGGAACTCTACAACACGGTGTTCAAACGCTTGCTCGACTTGGGCGATTTCATAGGTATCGAGGGTACGGTGTTTCGCACCCAAATGGGTGAAATCAGCGTACACGCCACTCGGCTCACCGTGCTGGCCAAATCCATCAAGCCTCTGCCCATCGTGAAGTACAAAGACGGGGTGGCCTACGACTCGTTTGAAGACCCCGAAATGCGCTATCGCCAACGCTACGTGGACTTGGCGGTAAACGAAGGCATCAAAGACATCTTCATCAAGCGCACGAAGATCTATAACTCCATGCGCGAGTTCTTTAACGCCCAAGGTTATTTGGAAGTGGACACACCGGTGTTGCAGCCCATACCCGGCGGAGCGGCGGCAAGACCCTTCATAACCCATCACAATGCACTCGACATCCCTCTCTACCTACGCATAGCAAACGAACTATACCTCAAACGCCTCATCGTGGGTGGGTTCGAAGGAGTCTACGAGTTTTCCAAGAACTTCCGAAATGAAGGCATGGACCGCACGCACAACCCCGAGTTCACCGCCATGGAAATCTATGTGGCCTACAAAGACTACAATTGGATGATGAGCTTCACCGAGCGCATGATCGAGAAAATCTGCCTGGATGTGAACGGAACGTACGAAGTGCAAGTAGGTCAGCACCTCATCAACTTCAAAGCACCCTACCGCCGAGTGACCATGCTCGACGCCATCAAAGAGTTCACCGGACACGACCTCACCGGTAAAACCGAGGACGAAATACGCGCCGTCTGCAAAGAACTCAAACTCGAAGTGGACGAGTCCATGGGCAAAGGCAAGCTCATCGACGAAATCTTCGGCGAGTTCTGCGAAGGCAACTACATACAACCCACGTTCATCATCGACTATCCCGTGGAGATGTCGCCCCTTACCAAGCGTCACCGCCACAACCCCGAACTGACCGAACGCTTCGAACTCATGGTCAACGGCAAGGAACTGGCCAACGCCTACTCCGAGCTGAACGATCCCATCGACCAGCTGGAACGCTTCCAAGAGCAACTGCGCCTGAGCGAGAAGGGCGACGACGAAGCCATGTTCATTGATATGGATTTCGTGCGATCGCTGGAATACGGAATGCCTCCCACTTCGGGAATGGGCATCGGGATGGACCGCCTGACCATGCTCATGACAGGACAAAGTGCCATTCAGGAAGTATTGTTCTTCCCCCAAATGCGCCCCGAAAAGACGGTGAAGAAAGACCCCGTGGCCAAGTACGAAGAACTGGGAATACCCGCCGAATGGGTGCCCGTGATTCAAAAAGCAGGCTACAACCAAGTGAGCGACCTGCAAAACGTAAATCCGCAAAAGCTACATCAAGACATCTGTGGCTTGAACAAGAAATATAAGTTGGAACTCAGCAATCCCAGCGTCGACCAAGTGAGCGAGTGGGTGAACCGATAAACGCCATGAAACTACCCGGTAAGATTGCAATCATAGGAGGCGGAAGCTGGGCCACGGCCATAGCCAAGATGTGCCTGGCACAGGAGGAAAGCATCCTTTGGTACATGCGACGAGACGACCGCATTGCGGAGTTCAAACGTTTGGGACATAATCCCTCCTACCTCACGGGGGTGAAGTTCGACACCAAGCGCATAACCTTCAACAGCAACATCAACGAGATCGTCAAGCAGGCCGATACGCTCATCTTCGTCACCCCCTCGCCCTACCTCAAGAGTCACCTGAAGAAGCTGAAGACAAAGTTGCGAGATAAATTCATCATCACAGCCATCAAAGGCATTGTGCCCGATGAAAACGTACTCGTGTCCGAGTATTTCACCAAGGAATACGGCGTGCCGGCCGAAAACATTGCCGTATTGGCCGGACCCTGCCACGCCGAAGAGGTGGCGCTGGAACGCTTGTCCTACCTCACCATTGCTTGCCCCGACCGCGAGAAAGCCTGCATCTTCGCACGCCGACTGGCCAGCCACTTCATCAAAACCTCGGTGAGCAACGACGTGCTGGGCATAGAATACAGCTCGGTGCTGAAGAATGTCTACGCCATAGCCGCAGGAATCTGCAACGGACTTAAGTATGGCGACAATTTTCAGGCCGTACTCATATCGAACGCCGTACAGGAGATGAACCGATTCCTCAACACCATCCACCCGTTGGATCGTACGGTGAACGAGTCGGCCTACCTGGGCGATTTGCTGGTAACAGCCTATTCCAACTTCAGCCGCAACCGCACCTTCGGCACCATGATCGGCAAAGGCTACTCCGTCAAGAGTGCACAAATCGAGATGGAAATGATTGCCGAGGGCTACTACGGCACCAAATGTATGAAGGAGATCAACAAACGCTACCACGTCAATATGCCCATTCTGGATGCGGTGTACAACATCTTGTACGAACGTATCTCACCCAGCATAGAAATCAAATTACTGACCGACTCTTTCAGATAAGCCCTCGCCTTGCGCACTGAAAGCCCCGTCGGACCAAACCCATAAAACAAGAAACAACTATGATTCGCTTAGACATTGCAAAAACCGCCGGGAACATCGCTCCCTCGGTGCTCAACTCCTACGAACCGGCCGTCAAACAAGCACAAGAGATGCTCGAGAAAGGTACCGGCTTGGGCAACGACTTCTTGGGATGGCTGCACCTGCCCTCGTCCATCGACGAACAGCACTTGGCCGACCTCGAACAGACAGCCGAGACCCTGCGCAGCCGTTGCCAAGTGGTGGTGGTGGCGGGCATCGGCGGCAGCTACCTCGGTGCTCGTGCCGTGATCGAAGCCCTCTCGAACAGTTTCGAGCCGTTGCAACCACGCAAAGACGCCCCCGTCATCGTCTATGCCGGCCACAACATCAGCGAAGACTACCTATACGAACTCTCCGAATACTTAAAGGACAAGAAGTTCGGCATCATCAATATCTCCAAGTCGGGCACAACCACCGAAACCGCACTGGCCTTTCGTCTGCTGAAAAAACAATGCGAAGACCAGCGTGGCAAGCAGGAGGCACAGCAGGTCATCGTGGCCATCACCGACGCCAGCAAAGGAGTTGCCCGCGTCACTGCCGACAAGGAGGGTTATAAAACCTTTATCATCCCCGACAACGTGGGTGGACGCTTCTCGGTACTCACCCCCGTGGGACTTCTTCCCATCGCCGTGGCAGGCTACGACATCCGTCAGTTGGTGGTCGGAGCGGCCGAGATGGAGCGGCTGTGTGCCCACGATGTGCCCTTTGAACAAAACCCCGCAGCCATCTATGCTGCCGTGCGCAACGAGCTGTACAAGCAAGGTAAGAAAATCGAAATCTTGGTCAACTACAGCCCCAAGCTGCACTACGTGAGCGAATGGTGGAAGCAACTTTTCGGAGAATCGGAAGGCAAAGACCATAAGGGCATATTCCCCGCAGCCGTAGACTTCTCGACCGACCTCCATTCCATGGGACAATGGATTCAGGAGGGCGAACGCTCCATCTTCGAGACCGTGATTTCAGTGGATCAAGTGAAGCACCATCTGACCGTGCCTCGCGACGAAGCCGATCTGGATGGGCTGAACTTCCTGGCCGGCAAACGGGTGGACGAGGTCAACAAAATGGCCGAGCTGGGCACGCAGCTGGCACACGTGGACGGGCAAGTGCCCAACCTTCGTGTGGTGATGCCCCGCCTGAACGAGTACGAGCTGGGCAGCCTGCTCTACTTCTTCGAAAAGGCTTGCGGCATCAGCGGCTACCTCCTGGGCGTGAATCCTTTCAACCAACCCGGGGTGGAAGCCTATAAAAAGAATATGTTTGCCCTGCTCAACAAACCCGGCTACGAGGCCGAATCCAAAGCCATCTTGGCACGCATCTGATTTCTAACCCCATTGTTCCCCGGCTGTGCTCGCACGGTCGGGGAGCGTTTTACCCGCCATTCATGTCTTCACCCCTCAAAGCCGTCTTGTTCGATATGGACGGCGTGCTCTTCGACTCCATGCCCCACCACGTCAAAGCCTGGCGTCAAACCATGGAGCTGCACGGCATCTCCATTCCCGTTACCGAAGTTTATATGAACGAAGGTCGCACAGGCTCGTCCACCATCGACCTCACCTTCCGACGCGAGAAAGGACGTCCCGCCACCGAGCAGGAGAAAGAAGCCATCTACCGACAAAAGACCCATTTCTTCAACGCCTGCCCCGAGGCGCAACCGCTGCCCGGTGCCGCCGAGCTGCTGAACTTGGTGAAGCGCAGCAACCTCAAACCCATCTTGGTTACCGGCTCGGGACAACACTCCCTGCTGAGCCGTTTGGAGAAGTTCTTCCCCGGCATCTTCACCCCCGAACTCATGGTGACTGCCTTCGACGTGACCCGCGGCAAGCCTCATCCCGAACCCTATCTCATGGCCTTGCAAAAGGGAGGCATCGCCCCCCACGAGGCTGTGGTGGTGGAAAACGCCCCCTTGGGTGTGGAGTCGGCCCATCGAGCCGGCATCTTCACCGTAGCTGTGAACACCGGGCCACTGCCCGACAGCGTGCTCCAAGAGGCCGGTGCCGATTTGCTCTATCCCTCCATGCTCCATCTCTACCAAGGCTGGGACACTTTTATAGCCTCCCTTCCCACCCTGCGCAACGTCCATCCCCATCAACCCTCTCGCCTATGAATCCCATCCTCATCCGCCTTAGACACCTCGCTCTACTGCCGGTGCTGCTATGTCTTCCCCTTGCAATCGAGGCTCAAACTGCCAAAGACCTCTTTTTACAGCTGCCCGACTCGCTTTGTCCGCTGCTCACCTCCAACAACCGAGCCGACTGCATCGACTTTCTCGAGAGCAAGATGCGAGCCGTTGTTACCAACCGCTTGGGAGGTTCTTCGGAAATGACTCAGTTGACAAGCGACTACATCCACCTTCGCCTCACCGCTCAAAGCTCATGGGAGATGAAGGTACTTCCCGCCCCCGATAGCACCGTGGTGATTTGCGTGGTGCAAACGGTTTACGGATCGGCAGCCGACAGTCGGTTGGCCATGTACAGCTCCGATTGGAATCCGCTACCCACCTCCCGTTTTTTCACCGCTCCCACCTTCGACGATCTGCTGCGCCGCCCCACGGCCGAGGACGATGTAGCCGCCCTCGAAGCCTACCGCACGGCCGACCTCACCCTCCTGCGCTTGGCTCTCTCGCCCCAGGACACTGGGCTGGAGGTGCACCTGTCTACGCTCGACTATATGGAGCCCGAGAAGGCCGAACGCTTGAAGCCTTTCCTCAACTCGCCCCTCCGCTACCGGTGGACGGGACAAAGATTCGAGCCCATGGATACTGCCTCCGTAAACGTTACTCCGTAGCCTCGACCTCTCCATCGGCTTCGACAGCACACAAAAAGAAGGTGCACCCCGCTTGCGAGATGCACCCTTCCGACGTTGATAAAGCTTGCTCTTACTTCACCCGGCCAACGACACCGGGTTGCTCTTCTTATGCGAATAGCGTTTGCACTGCTGGCAAAGGTCGTAGCCCAGCATGGCTCCCAACATAAAATCTTCCTCGGCCGTGAGCTGATTCAATGGACGAATGATGAGATGGCGCACAGCCTCCATACACTCGGCCTTGCCGAAGAAGAGATTGATACGATCCGTCCCGACAGCTTGCACCATATAACTGATTTGTTGGCTTTCCAACCTACGGATGGCAAAGTCGGCGTATCGACGATGGAGCGTATAAAGCACCATGTTGCGCACACCCTTCTTAAACTCGTAGATGTGGTTCAACAAAATTCTAATCTCCCCGGGCAGGCTTTCGCGCGTCTTCATGATTCGGGTGGTCGATTCGGTGGTATACTCGTGCAT
>JAXFUC010000040.1:0-11882 GCA_034176395.1 Bacteroides sp.
CTGTTTGCCATCAACGACTCGCCGTTCTTCGGAAAAGACGGAAAGTTTGTCACTTCACGCCACATTCACGATCGCCTTACCAAAGAGCTGGATAAGAACTTGGCTCTGCGTGTGGAAAAGAGTCCCGAAGACGGAAAATGGTTGGTTTCCGGCCGAGGAGTGCTACACTTGTCCGTGCTTATCGAAACCATGCGCCGAGAAGGCTATGAGCTTCAGGTGGGACAACCCCAGGTGATCTACAAGGAGATTAACGGGCAACGACACGAACCGATTGAAGAACTCACCGTGAATGTACCCGAAGAATATGCCAGCAAGATAATCGACATGATTACGCGTCGAAAAGGTGAGATGCTGAGGATGGAGAATACGGGCGAGCGAGTAAACCTCGAATTTGCCATGCCTTCGCGCGGTATCATCGGGCTACGTACGAATGTGCTCACAGCCTCGGCGGGCGAAGCTATCATGGCCCATCGCTTCAAAGAGTATCAGCCTTTCAAAGGCGAGATAGAGCGACGCACCAACGGCTCGATGATAGCCATGGAAGCCGGCACAGCCTTTGCCTATGCCATCGACAAGCTCCAAGATCGAGGCAAGTTCTTCATCTTCCCTCAAGACGAAGTGTATGCCGGTCAGGTAGTAGGCGAACATTCGCACGACAATGACCTGGTGATCAACGTAACCAAATCGAAGAAACTCACCAATATGCGCGCCTCGGGTGCCGACGACAAGGCGCGTCTCATCCCACCCATTCAGTTCTCGCTCGAAGAAGCATTGGAATATATCAAAGAAGATGAATACGTGGAGGTGACGCCCAAAGCCATGCGTATGCGCAAAATCATATTGGACGAGAACGAACGCAAACGAGCCAACAAAAATCAATAACCAACCGTCATGAGTAGGCTGCCACAACAGATTGCCATCAGTGAATACAATTACGATTTGCCCGAAGCTCGCATCGCCAAATTCCCATTGGAGAGGCGCGACGCTTCAAAGCTTCTGGTATATAGAAAGGGAGAAATTACTCACGACGTATTCACTGCCCTGCCCCGGTATCTGCCCGGCAAAAGCCTACTGATTTTCAACAATACGAAAGTCATCCAAGCACGCCTGCATTTTCGTAAGGAGACGGGCGCACTCATCGAGATTTTCTGCCTCGAACCGTGGCAACCGTCCGATTACCCACTTAATTTTCAGCAGACAGAGCACTGTGCATGGCTGTGCATGGTGGGCAATCTAAAGAAATGGAAAGAGGGCATCCTTAGCAACACACTTACCGTTCGCGGTCTTGAAGTGACCTTGACAGCCGAACGCAAAGAGGTACACGGAACGAGCCATCGCATTGACTTCCGTTGGAACGCTCCTTCGTTGACATTTGCCGACATATTGGAAGCCTTTGGCCAGCTCCCCATTCCTCCCTATCTCAATCGTGAAACGCAAGAAAGCGACCAAGAAACTTACCAAACGGTGTACTCCAAGGTCAAAGGCTCGGTGGCCGCACCGACGGCAGGTCTGCACTTCACCCCTCAAGTCATGCAGTCGCTCCAAAGCGAAGGTGTGGAGTTGGAAGAGGTGACTCTTCATGTAGGCGCAGGAACCTTTCGCCCGGTGAAGAGTCGGTTTGTGGAAGATCATCCCATGCACACGGAGTTTTTCTCGGTGAGCAAACACACGCTACAACGTTTGATAGCCCATCAAGCACAGGCCATTGCCGTGGGCACAACATCCGTCCGCACGTTGGAAAGCCTTTACCACCTCGGTGTGAAACTAAGCCTACAACCCGATGTCTCGCCCGAAAATCTACACATAAACCAATGGGAAGCCTATGAACATCCGCTCACCCCATCGGGTATGGAGGCTCTCACCGTCGTACTCGACTATATGAACCGCCATGAATTGGAAGCACTACACGCTTCGACCCAAATACTTATCGCACCGGGGTACGAATATCGGGTAGTCAAAGCCATTATCACCAACTTCCATCAGCCCCAAAGCACGCTGTTACTGTTGGTCTCGGCCTTTCTGAATGGTAAATGGAAAGAAGTGTACGACTATGCTTTGAAAAACGATTTTCGCTTTCTCAGCTACGGCGATTCTTCACTACTGCTGCCTTGAGATTGGAAGAAGAATGTAACCGCAACCTTTTCTCCGAGCAAGAACCTCGCTTGCCGGCCACCGACTTATTGGGAATTATCGTACCTTTGTCACGATAGGAGGCTCGCTATGAGCATTTACTTAATTGGTAATATGGGTTATTCATGAAAGTTGTTAAACCTAAGAAATTTCTCGGACAGCATTTCCTTCGCGATTTGGACATAGCCGGCAGAATTGCCGACACAGTGGATAGCTGTCCGGAACTGCCAGTTCTGGAAGTAGGACCGGGAACCGGTGTGCTCACTCAATTCCTGTTACAAAAGAAGCGACCGCTCAAGGTTGTCGAAGTGGACTTTGAATCTGTGGCCTACCTGCGCAAACACTTCCCCCGATTAGAAAACGACATCATCGAGGACGATTTCCTACAAATGAAGTTGGATCGCCTCTTCGATGGTGCTCCCTTCGTACTCACAGGAAACTATCCCTACAACATCTCCAGCCAGATCTTTTTCAAAATGCTGGAAAACAAGGAACGGATACCCTGCTGCACCGGCATGATTCAAAAGGAAGTGGCAGAACGGATAGCCGCTGCTCCGGGCAAGAAAGCCTATGGAATCTTGAGCGTACTGATACAAGCCTTCTACAAAGTGGAATATCTGTTTACGGTCAGCGAGCACGTTTTCGATCCACCTCCCAAGGTGAAGAGTGCTGTTATCCGCATGACACGCAACGAGGTGGAACGCTTGGACTGCGATGAGAAGCTGTTCAAGCAGGTAGTGAAAACCACGTTCAACCAACGAAGAAAAACCTTGCGCAACTCCATCAAGCCCATACTTGGCAAGGACTGCCCATTGACAAGCAAGCCCTTGTTTGACAAACGCCCCGAGCAACTGTCGGTTCAAGACTTCATCGAGCTGACCAACGATGTGGAAAAAGCCTTGAAACAACAAAGTATCCGAGACTAAAGTCCCCGATTGTACCATCCCCTCACCCCCTACCGAGCACCATGAACGAGGAATACATCGACAATATCCGCCTACTCATCGAACAAAAAGATGCCGACGCACTGCAACAACAGTTGGCCGAATTGCACCCTGCCGACATAGCCGAACTGTGCAACGACCTTACACTTGAGGAGGCACGCTTCCTTTACCGTCAACTTGACGACGAACGTGCAGCCGATGTACTCGTAGAAATGGATGAGGATGCGCGAAAGGAATTCTTGGAACTACTCCCGTCCGAAATTATCGCCAAAAGGTTCGTAGACTATATGGACACCGACGATGCGGTGGAACTCATGCGTGATTTGGACGAGGACAAACAAGAGGAGATACTTTCACACATTGAAGACATTGAGCAAGCAGGAGACATTGTCGACCTATTGAAGTATGACGAGAATACTGCCGGCGGTATCATGGGAACCGAAATGGTGTTGGTGAACGAGAACTGGAGTATGCCCGAGTGTCTGAAGGAAATGCGCCTACAAGCCGAAGAGCTGGACGACATTTACTACATCTACGTGATCGACGACGACGAGCGTTTGCGAGGCATCTTCCCCCTGAAGAAGATGATCACCTCACCCTCGGTGTCCAAGGTCAAACACGTCATGCAAAAAGATCCCATTGCAGTGCATGTGGATACGCCCATAGAGGAAGTGGTGCAGACCATTGAGAAATACGACTTGGTGGCCATTCCCGTGATCGACAGCATAGGTCGCTTGATGGGGCAAATCACCGTCGATGACGTCATGGACGAAGCACGTGAACAATCCGAACGCGACTACCAATTGGCATCGGGTCTGTCACAAGATGTAGAAACCGACGACAATGTGCTTCGGCAAACAACCGCTCGCCTGCCCTGGCTACTCATTGGTATGCTGGGTGGTATCGGCAATTCGATGATTCTCGGGAACTTCGATTCCACCTTTGCCCGCTTCCCCGAAATGGCTCTGTACATCCCACTGATCGGAGGCACGGGAGGAAATGTGGGGACACAGTCCTCGGCCATCGTGGTACAAGGATTGGCCAATAGCTCGCTCGACTCCAGGAACACACTCAAACAAGTGGCTAAGGAAGCCGTGGTAGCACTTATCAATGCCACCATTATCTCCCTATTGGTATACACCTATAATTTTATCCGCTTTGGCGCAACGGCCACTGTCACCTATTCGGTGTCCTTGAGTTTATTTGCCGTGGTCATGTTTGCCTCCATTTTCGGAACCTTGGTTCCCATGACCCTCGAACGCTTTAAAATCGACCCGGCCATAGCCACCGGCCCGTTTATCTCCATCACCAACGACATCATAGGCATGATGCTGTATATGGGCATCACAACACTGTTGTCTTAAGCGTTCATTCTTCAAAAAAGAACGTCAAACCCTATGAAACAAACGTTTTATTTCATTTATTTGCAGCAATAAACATTTCTCTATAAAGATGGAAACACATCACAACCACGAACTTCTCTCATCGGACACCGAGAACAAAGAGCAAACAACCCTCGATGGTGAAAACACTCAATCCACCCCTCGCTCGGAAACGACAGAAGCCGAAGCAAACATATCGTCTTCCAAGCCCGCTTCCAAGTCGGATGTACTGATGCGCTTGGAGCAGCTCGTGCAACAACCGTCCGAAACCAGTCGGCAAGAGTTGGATTTCTTAAAACAACACTTCTACAAACTACACCATTCAGAGATCGAAGCGGCCAAGGCCGAATTCGTGGCCCAAGGCGGACTGGAAGAAGACTTTATGCCCTTGCTGGATGAGGCTGAAGAACGCTTCAAAACATTGATGGGACACATCAAAGCCGAACGCAGCAAGCAAGCGGCCGAGCTGGAGCAAAAAAAGGAAGAAAACCTGAAGATTAAGCTCGCCATCATCGAAGAACTAAAAGAGTTGGTAGGGTCGGCCGACGAATCCAATCCCAACTATACGGAATTCAAGAAGTTACAACAACAATGGGCCGACACGAATCCCGTTCCTCAAGGACAGGTGAACGAGTTGTGGAAAAGCTATCATCTATACGTAGAGCAATTCTATGACCTGCTGAAGCTCAATAGCGAGTTCCGCGAATACGACTTTAAAAAGAATTTAGAGATAAAGACTCACCTTTGTGAGGCAGCCGAGAAACTAAGCGAAGAGCCCGATGTGGTGTCGGCATTCCACCAACTTCAGAAGCTGCATCAGGAATATCGAGAAGCAGGCCCCGTATCCAAAGAACTTCGAGAAGAGGTGTGGCAACGTTTCAAAAATGCCTCTACCGCCATCAATCGCCGCCATCAGCAGCACTTTGAAAAGCTGAAACAAGAGGAGCAACAAAATCTGGAACAGAAAACCGCGCTGTGCGAAGCCATCGAGAACCTCGATTTCGGTGGTCTAACCACCTTCGCACAATGGGAGGAAAAGACGCAGGAGGTCATAGATCTCCAGGCACAATGGAAGACCATCGGCTTCGCTCCTCAGAAGGTAAATACAAAAATCTTTGAACGATTCAGACAAGCCTGCGACAAGTTCTTTGCCCAAAAAGCCGAATACTTTAAGGCTCAGAAAGAGGAAATGAACGAGAACCTGAACAAAAAGAAAGCCCTATGCGAACAAGTGGAGGCACTGAAAGATAGTACCGACTGGAAAGCAACGACCGACCGACTGATTCAACTGCAGAAGGAGTGGAAAACCATCGGCCCGGTAAGCCGCAAACACTCCGATGCCATTTGGAAGCGGTTCATCGCGGCCTGCGATTATTTCTTTGAGCAAAAAGGCAAGGCCGTTTCTTCACAAAGAGGAGTGGAACAAGAAAACCTTGACAAGAAGAAAGCGCTGATTGAACAATTGCGCGCAGCCATCCAACTGCCCGAAAGCGAAGAGCTCGTGGCCAATGTGCGCCAATGGGTAGGAGAATGGGGGCAAATAGGCCATGTACCGTTCAAAGAAAAAGACAAGATTTATAAAGAATACCGCGAGTTGGTCGACGAATTGTTCGAACGTTTCAACCTGAGCAATGCCAATCGCAAACTCAACGACTTTCGTACCAACATCAACCAACTGCAAACGGCAGGTTCACAGACCCTTTATAGGGAGCGCGAACGCATGATTCGCATCTATGAGAACATGAAGGCCGAATTGTTGACCTACGAAAACAATCTGGGATTCCTCTCTTCGGCCTCCAAGAAAGGCAATAGCCTACTGGCCGAACTGAACCGCAAAGCCGAGAAACTGAAAGCCGATTTGGAGCTGATGCGCGAAAAAATCAAGGTGTTGGAACAGTCCATCAAGGACGAAAAATAACGAATTTCGTCACAGAGACATCGCTCTCCA
Source organism: Bacteroides sp. (assembly GCA_034176395.1). Taxonomy (GTDB): domain Bacteria; phylum Bacteroidota; class Bacteroidia; order Bacteroidales; family Bacteroidaceae; genus Bacteroides. Next base: position 6,405 of record JAXFUC010000040.1, read on the forward strand.
CCATTTCCATCACAAAGCAAGGGTTTGGAAGAAGCCTGTACAAGGCTCTCCAAACCCTTGCTTTATAATCGTTTGCTTCTAACCTCTCGAAAAGCCGAGTACCAGGATTCACTCGACTCGCCCTAAGGTAAGGTTTCGATCGTGCACACATCCACCGACCTATGCAAAAGAGCCTTACTCGATAAACACAAACACTCACCGAGCAAAGTGCCTGCACTTTCCGAACCAAGTATAGGCACTTTGCTCCCAAAGTGCCTATACTTTGAAAGCAAAACAAAGGCATACCCCAAATACAGTAAAGATAGGGTGTTCATCCGATACAAACATCTGGGCCACTACCTAAGAGCGGTTTGTGAGCCAACCATAAATCTTGCATCGGCATACGATGGGCTGCTTACTCTATCGCAGCAAATCGCTCACCGCCCCCGCTCCTCGATTCCGATTCCACACAAAAAAAGATTCCACACAGATGAGAACTTGTGTGGAATCATATCAATCGATTTAAGGATTCTATAGTACCTATCCCCCTGTTTTATACGGGATTTTCTTCGGTCAGGATTTGCACGATACGCTCGGCCGTTCTACCATCCCAACGTTCGGGAAGTTCTCCTTTCTTCCATTCTCCCTTCAGCAATCGTTGCAAGGCATGTAGCAATGCTTGAGGTTCTTCGCCCACCAACTCATTGGTCCCGATGGTGTGAGTTTCGGGATGTTCGGCATAGTTGCTCAAGGTGATGCAAGGAATTCCCAAGAACGTAGCTTCCTCGGCCACGTTGCCCGAGTCGGTCACAATACCCTTGGCGTGATTGATGAGATAGCCGAATGTCAGGTAGTTCTGCGGCGGCATCAAATGTAGGTTGGGTGCGTTCAGTTCGAGTGCCTTGATAGCATTGTGGACGTAAGCGTGAACGGGAGCAACGATGGGCAGACCTTGAGCAGCCTCAATGGTCGCTTCGAGCAAAGCTTTCAGCTTCACCGGATCGCCCGTAAGCACACGGCGATTAAGGGTGAACAGCAAGTAATTCTTAGGCTCCAGCCCCAGTACCGAAAACCACATGGGACGTAACAGCCTGCTATGATTGTAGCGAATGCTGTCGATAAGGATATTGCCCACGTAATATACATTCTCGCGTTCGGTGCCCGTTTGATTCAAATTGCGATTGGCCGACATTCCGGCAGTAAAGAGATAGTCCGACAAGCCATCGACAATCATACGATTGACCTCCTTGGGCATGTTCATATCGAAGGAACGCGTGCCTGCAACCAAATGAGCTACCTTGACTCCCTGCCTTTTGGCTACGATGGCACAGCTCATGGTTGCCGTAAGATCATCGACCACCAAAACCACATGAGCCGGGTTCTCGGTCAGCTCTTGGTCAAAGGCTGTGATGATACCCGCCGTAAGCACATTTATGTTGTTGCTCTCCACACCGAGGTAAGCATCCGGTTCGCGCATATTCAAATCGGAGAAAAGCGAAGCGTCCAAGCTGATGTCCTCCTTCTTCCCGGTATAGATCAGTCGATACGAGATACTCTTTCCCATTCCCTGAGCTGCCTCGATGGCGCGAGCGATGGGGGCAATTTTCATGAAATTTGGCCGAGCACCGGCAATAATGGTTATTTTCATTCCTTGTTACCTTTTTGCGAACAAATGTAAGGCTTCCTGAGGATAATTTCGTTCCTTTGCGCGTTAAAAGACCTGATTATGCCTACTTTTGTCCAGTTTCTCGATTTCATCGGTACGTTTGCTTTTGCCATTAGCGGCATCCGCTTAGCTTCGGCCAAAAGATTTGATTGGTTTGGAGCCTACGTAGTGGGCTTTGTCACCGCCATCGGAGGCGGAACGCTCCGCGATGTTCTCCTGGGCGAAACTCCCGGTTGGATGACCAATCCCATCTATCTCATTTGTACCGGCTTTGCGCTTCTTTGGGTAATCTGTTTCAGCCGCACTCTAATTCGGCTCAACAACACATTCTTTCTTTTCGATGCCATCGGTTTGGCTCTGTTCACAGTGGTAGGTGTCAGTAAGGCACTCGACTTGGGATTCCCGTTTTGGGTAGCCATCATCATGGGAGGAATGACCGGTTCGGCCGGAGGAGTGATACGCGATGTGTTTATCAACGAAATACCGCTGATTTTCCGACAAGAAATCTACGCCATGGCTTGCTTGGTAGGAGGACTTATGTATTGGGGATGTTCTTTGATGGAAGTCGAACCTTTTCTCTGCCAAATTGTGGGAGGCCTCACCGTGTTTTTCACTCGTATTCTGTCGGTAAAATACCACATCTGCCTACCCATACTAAAAGGTGGAGATACTCAGGAGAAGCAATCATGAGTCCAACTCCTATATAGAATGTTAAAAAACATAGGTACTCGATTTTTATTCCACGATTTCACAGTATCTTTCGGAAGAATTGAGAAGATCCTAACAGCGTATACTCCGGCTCCCAATGAAGAATGGCACCAATTTCAGACAAGCGCTGATCGGCGCGCAAGACGAGTTGCGCTCTTTTGCCTACCGCCTAACTTCAGATCCCGACGAAGCCAACGATCTGCTTCAAGAAACCTCTCTCAAGGTATTGGACAACGAAGATAAGTTTTCGCCCGACACAAACTTCCGAGGCTGGGCCTATACTATCATGCGGAATACGTTTATCAACAACTACCGTAAAGTGGTGCGCAACCAAACGTTTGTCGACCAAACCGAGAACTTGCATCACCTGGATTCCAAGCAAACTGCCCACGACAACCACACCGAGCATAGTTACGACCTGAAGGAAATGTATCGCATCGTAAACTCACTGCCCAAAGAATATAAGATACCTTTTGTCATGCACACCCGTGGGTTCAAATACCGAGAGATCGCCGATCGAATGAATCTCCCCATAGGCACCATCAAAAGTCGCATTTTCTTTACGCGCCGATGCCTTCAAAACTCCTTGAAAGATTTCATTTAATCGGCCCATACACCCTTCGATTGCCCCTAAAAAACATTTGAATAGAAAAGAGATAGCAAAATAGCACCGAAAAAAGAAGTTGCCCATTGCACTCTCCATGTTTTTTGTATTTTTGTGACAAATAATCTTTACCCCCTTAAGAAGCGTCTATCATGAAGAAAGAAATCAAATTCAGTCTCGTCTATCGGGACATGTGGCAATCGTCCGGAAAGTATCAGCCACGAGTGGATCAGCTCGTAAAAATTGCTCCCATCATCGTGGAAATGGGTTGTTTCGCTCGTGTGGAAACGAACGGAGGAGCCTTTGAACAAGTGAACCTTCTCTACGGAGAAAATCCCAACCAAGCCGTTCGCGCCTTTACGGCTCCCTTCAAAGCCGCCGGTATCCAGACACATATGCTCGATCGCGGACTGAACGCTTTGCGCATGTATCCCGTTCCGGCCGACGTTCGCCGACTGATGTACAAAGTGAAACACGCTCAAGGCGTAGACATCACACGTATTTTCTGCGGACTCAACGAGGTGCGCAACATCATCCCGTCCATTCGCTACGCCCTCGAAGCAGGCATGACACCCCAGGCCACGCTCTGCATCACCTTCTCACCCGTACATACCGTAGAATACTACGCTAACATTGCCGATCAATTGGTGGAGGCAGGAGCTACGGAAATCTGCTTGAAAGACATGGCCGGTATCGGTAGACCCGCCATGCTGGGACGCTTGACAAAGACCATCAAAGAACGACATCCCGAAGTTTTGATTCAGTACCACGGACACAGCGGTCCGGGTCTGTCCATGGCTTCTATCTTGGAGGTCTGCGAAAACGGTGCCGACATCATCGACGTAGCCATGGAGCCTTTGTCATGGGGTAAGGTTCATCCCGACGTTATCTCGGTGCAGGCCATGCTCAAGGATGCCGGCTTCCAAGTGCCCGAAATCAATATGAAGGCCTATATGAAAGCACGTGCCCTGACTCAGGAGTTTATCGACGACTTCTTGGGCTACTTCATCGACCCGACCAACAAGCACATGTCTTCACTTCTGCTGAAATGTGGCTTACCCGGAGGTATGATGGGTTCGATGATGGCAGACTTGAAGGGGGTACATTCAGGCATCAACATGATATTAAGAAGCAAGAACGAACCGGAATTAAGCCTGGACGACTTGCTTGTTATGCTATTCGATGAAGTCGAATACGTTTGGCCCAAGCTGGGATACCCACCCTTGGTAACCCCGTTCAGCCAGTATGTAAAGAACGTGGCGCTGATGAACGTTATGTCAATCGTAAAAGGCGAACCCAGATGGACAATGATCGACAAACATACTTGGGACATGATTTTGGGTAAGAGCGGACGTCTGCCCGGTGCACTCGACCCCGAAATCATTGCTTTGGCCAAAGAGAAGGGCTATGAGTTTACCGACGAAGATCCTCAAAGCAACTATCCCGACGCCTTGGACGAATACCGTAAGGAAATGCAAGAAAATGGCTGGGAACTTGGTCCCGACGACGAAGAGCTATTCGAATTGGCCATGCACGACCGTCAATATCGTGATTACAAATCCGGAGTTGCCAAGAAACGCTTCGAAGAAGAGCTTACTCGGGCCAAGGATGCCGATATGGTGAAGCAAGGATTCTCGGACGAAGAAGTCAAGAAACTCAAGCGTGCCAAGGCCGAGCCTATCACCGCTACCGTAAGCGGCCAAATTCTGTGGGAACTGGATGTAGTGGCTTCATCCATGGCTCCCGAAGTGGGAAGAAGCTATAAAGCCGGCGATTTGTTCTGCTACATCGCCACCCCATGGAATAGCAACGACCGCATAGATGCCAACTTTACGGGTCGCATCATCGAGGTATGCATTCCGCAAGGAGGTTTCGTTCGCAAGGGCGATATCTTGGCCTATATCGAGCGTAGCGAATCCTAAACAACCTTACAACAAGGGGGCGATTTTCGCGGGTGAATCACTCTCCTCGACAAGGCGCCCCTCTCAAGCAACCTAACCCCCAAGCAACATCTGTTGCTCGGGGGTTAGTTTTTTTTCAGAGGTCTACACTTTATAAATCGTCCTCGGCTACAAAGCAGGCTTCACCTGCGTCAACACAAAATCATCCGTCAGCAGATAGTCTATCGCAAAGTCCGATTTCGCCGGTAAGAAACAGCCCGACAGGCAGCCTCGTGTTTGTAAATCGAAGGGCCGAATATAGAATTGTCGTAAATCGGCAGTAGGCCCATCCTGACATTTATACATCGCCTCCTTGGCCGACCAGCACAACAACAATCTGGCAAGTCTTTGTCGATCGTCCCAAGCCTCCATCTCCGCCTCGTTCATGAATCGGAGGTACACACGTTGCACCCGTTCACTCCACCGCTCAATGTCGATACCCACGGGGTGCAATTCATCATAGGCCACCGCCACGAATCCACGAGTGTGCGAGATGCTGAGACTACGAATGTCGTCTTTCAGATAGGGTTTTCCCGAAGGGAGATAGGCAATGTGAAACGGCGAACGCAGTAGGTCGTACA
>JAXFUC010000041.1:0-11832 GCA_034176395.1 Bacteroides sp.
TGATTTACGCCGCTCTGCCCGAGTTCTATGCCATCTTGGCCTTGGTAGCTGCGTTGATGATTTAATCGATCGCTGCTATCGCTGCGACGATACGAGCTGTGTCGCTTTCCCTTCGGGAAGGCGACACGGCTTTTTTTTCGCCTTTTTGCTTGGTTTCTCCGAGCCGAGTTCGTGTGGCCATAAGGCTTTTCCTTATCTTTGACCCATTATGATAGAATATCTCCAAGGCGAATTGACCGAGCTTAGTCCGGCCATCGCCGTGATCGAATGCCATGGAGTGGGGTATGCGGCTTGCATCTCGCTCAACACTTATTCGGCTTTGCAGGGCAAGAAGTCGTGCAAACTCTACATCCACGAATCCATTCGTGAGGATGCCTATACGCTTTATGGCTTTGCCGAGCGTCGCGAGCGCGAGCTGTTTTTATTGCTCATTTCCGTGTCGGGCATCGGTGGCAACACTGCCCGAATGATTCTTTCGGCCCTCTCACCGGCCGAATTGGTCAACATTATTGCCGGCGAAAACGCCAATCTGCTCAAGACGGTCAAGGGCATCGGGTTGAAAACGGCCCAACGCATCATCGTCGACCTCAAGGACAAAATCAAAACCCTCGATACAGCCGGCTCGATAGATTTGGGCAGTATGCAACCCCCGGGTCAATCGGCCGTGCACGAAGAAGCTGTCAGTGCGCTCACCATGTTGGGCTTTGCCGCCGCTGCTTCACAGAAGGTGGTTTCGGCTTTGCTGCAAGAAACTCCTACGGCCCGTGTGGAGCAGGTCATCAAGGAAGCCTTGAAACGTCTTTAACCCCTCTCTTTCGTTTCCCATGTCCATTCGTACCAAGAAAAATCCCTTTGCCTCCAAGCCCGGCGGTAAGAAACCATCGGGAAAGCGCATCGGAAAGTCGCGTCCCGAAAAAGCCAATAACCAACTCAATAGGCGAGTCAAATGACGGTGTCCGCATCTCGGGCAAGCTCCTGTGCCTTTGGCGAGAGGGGAGCAACCGACAGCCTACGGCAGTCGAGCTGTTAACTCGCCAACCTCGTACGTACGCCTTTCACAGAAGTAAATAAGAACCTTATATGGAAGAAAATACCGTTAAAGACCCGTCGATGGCAGCGAGTCATGAGCCACTTGTTTCGGTCATCGTGCCCGTGTACAACATTGCAGCCTACCTGCCGGCCTGCATCGACAGCATCTTGGCACAAACCTACGAACGTTTTGAACTCTTACTGATAGACGATGGCTCCACGGACGAAAGCGGATCCATTTGCGATCGCTATGCTGCCAAAGACAGCCGGGTGCGTGTTGTCCATCAAATCAATAGCGGTATATCTGTTGTCCGCAACACGGGTTTAGACCTTGCCCAAGGCGAGTTTATCTCGTTTGTCGATGGCGACGACAGCCTTGTGCCCGATGCCTACGAAACCTGTTTGCGAGCCTACCAAGCCCATCCCGGTGTACATTTGGTTCGATTCAGTGCAACGCCTTTCTGTGAAGACAAGGCTGTCGATACGGGATCCTCCGTATGGGGGCCGCCTGCCGATTTGTTACTTAAGGGCGAGGATAGTTTGCGCTTCATGGCCTTGTCGAAAGATTATCATGCAGCGGTTTGGTGCTCGTTCTATCCCCAAGCATTTATTGGCTCGGTCCGATTCAAGAAAGGTATACATCTGGGCGAAGACCAATTGTTCAGCCTCCTTTGTATGACACGCAACAATCCCATGTGGACCGATGCTCCCACGGTTTTGATTCTTAGTCGGCCGCTGTACAACTACCGCGTACTGCGTCCGGGAGCGTTGACCACCACCAAAGACCCCGTGGTGCAGCTGGAGCGTTATGAGGTCTATATGGAGATGATCGAAGAGCTTCGTCGACAACACACCAAAAACTTGGCCTATACCTGTGCCTATGTCTTGAGAGAACTGTATCAGGAGTGTGGACAAATATGGTTGCCCCACTATCCTTTCCCCGGGGCCACGGCTGCCGACAAGCGCGAGCGCAAGCAGCGTTTGGCTCATTTCTGCCGTCGGATGCAGGCCTATCCCTTGCCTGCCGGTTGGGCGTTCGGGAAGTTCAGACGGCTGCGTTCGGCTCCCATGGCTTGGATGGCATTCAAGCAATTCAGGAAAGACTTCAAGCGGAAGTTCTTGTTCTGGAAACACGGGTTTCGATAGCCACCGGAGTAGAAGCACGCAAACAGCACCCCTTAGCCCCACTGCATGGTTGTTTTCAACGAACAGATGCAGATGGGGCTTTCTTGTATGCCGACATCGAATGTGGGGACGGAGCGCGAGCCGACAGCAGGTGTCGAGAGCTTTCTCTTTGTTCAGAGAGTGGCTTGGACGTTGCGCTCCATTTTGCGACGGATGAACTCCATCTTCAAGCGGGCTTCCTCTTGAGCCTGCTTGATGCGGTCGATGGCGGTCAGCACACGGCTCAGCTCGTAGATGGCCTTGGCGGCTTGCACATCGTCGGCTCGCAGTGAGGTGGAGTAAGGGCGTTTGCCTCCCACGAGGTGGAGGCTCACTCCGCCACCCGATGTTTGTAGCAGCAGCTCCACCACTCCGCCGTCTTGCTCCAACGGATAGTCGGCCTGCTCCATCACCATTGCGTTGACGGTCGTCGAGTAGCTGCTGTTTGCCGATTGAGTGCAGGCACTTTGGCCGCTAAGTGTACGCACTTCGGCCGCTAAGTGTTCGATGTTTGCAGCTCCACAGTAGATGGAGGTCAAACTCATCCTCCCGACCTCGTTGCATTGGAAGCGAAGAAACGAGCGACCCACGTTGCGTTCCACCGTCTGCGAGGGCCATAGGTAGCGTCCTGCCGATTGGTAGGCCGTGTCTTTTTCCCACACATAGCGGTGGCGGATACTTTCCAGCTTGGCTTGGCTTGCATGGAGCAAGGTCTCCAAGCTGTCGGTGCGCAGCTGCTGCACACCCAGCTCGGCTCGCAGCTCCAAGTCTTGGGCGGCTTTGCGTGCTTCGTAGGCTTTGGGGCAGCGCAGGTGCACGCTGTCTATCCATTGTTTACTTTCGAGAAATAGGCCTTGCTCGTGGGCCTGCCGAGCTTTTTCGAGGAAGCGTTCGGCTTCGGCTTCGCCATTGCGGTTGCAGGCTGCAAGCAGCACGATGAGGAGGCCGATGGTGATGGGTAGTTTCATGGGTCTAACGATTGTAAAGGCAAAAGTAAGCATAACCCATGGTTTTCGCTATCTTTGTCCCTCTCAAAGGTTGATAAATGATTGAACTCACACAAGCCGAGTGGAGGGAGCGGTTGTCGGCTCCCATTTTTGAGCAGATAGGATTGACCGCCGACGAACTGGGCATGGAATGCTACGTTGTGGGCGGCTACGTGCGCGACATCTTGCTGGAGCGTCCATCCAAAGACATCGATGTGGTGGTGGTGGGCAGCGGCATAGCCATGGCCGAGGCCTTGGGACGACGGTTGGGTCGAGGGGCACACGTGTCCGTGTTCAAGAACTTCGGCACGGCACAGTTGAAGTACCGAGACATCGAGGTGGAGTTCGTTGGTGCACGCCGAGAGTCCTATCAACGCGATTCGCGCAAGCCCATTGTGGAGGACGGCACCTTGGAAGACGATCAGAACCGCCGCGATTTCACCATCAACGCACTGGCCGTTTGCCTCAATGCTTCTCGCTTGGGCGAGTTGGTCGACCCCTTCGGCGGCGTGGCCGACCTGAAGGAAAAGACCATTCGCACGCCGCTCGATCCCGACATCACCTTCAGCGACGACCCTTTGCGCATGATGCGTTGCATCCGTTTTGCCACCCAATTGGGCTTCTACATCGACGAAGACACTTTTGAATCGCTTTGTCGCAACAAGGATCGCATCACCATTATTTCGCGCGAACGCATTGCCGACGAGCTGAACAAAATCATGCTCTCGCCTGTGCCTTCCAAGGGCTTCATCGACCTCGACCGCAGTGGACTGCTGCCACTCATCTTCCCCGAGCTGGTGGCCATGCAGGGAGTGGAAACACGCAACGGACGGGCGCACAAGGACAATTTCTACCACACCCTTCAGGTGCTCGACAACATCTGCCAAGCCACCGACGATTTGTGGCTGCGCTGGTCGGCCTTGCTACACGACATCGCCAAGCCAGTGACCAAGCGTTGGGAGCCGAAGGCCGGATGGACGTTTCACAACCACAACTTTGTGGGCGAACGCATGGTGCCTCAAATCTTCCGTCGCATGAAACTGCCCATGAACGAAAAGATGAAGTTTGTTCAGAAGATGGTGGGACTTCATATGCGCCCCATTGTCATTGCCGACGATGAGGTGACCGATTCGGCCGTGCGCCGCCTGCTCTTCGAAGCCGGCGACGATATAGATGCCCTCATGACCTTGTGCGAAGCCGACATCACTTCCAAAAACTTGGAGCGCAAACAGCGTTTTTTGAACAACTTCCAATTGGTGCGTCGCAAGCTCAAGGACTTGGAAGAGAAAGACCGAGTTCGCAATTTCCAGCCCCCGGTGAGCGGCGAAGAAATCATGAAAACCTTTGGTTTGGAGCCTTGCCGCGAGGTGGGGCTGCTTAAAGCTGCCATCAAAGACGCCATTCTCGACGGTGTGATACCCAACGAATACGAGCCGGCACACGCCTTTATGCTGGAGCGTGCCAAAGCCATGGGGCTGACCCCCGTTTCGTAACCCTTTGCCCATCTTGCCATGCCACACCCCACGCTTCACCTCAGTCGTTACCACATAGCCGGCATGGATTGTCCGTGCGAAGAGCGGCTCATTCGCATGACCCTCGAAGGCAATTCGGCCGTTCGACGGCTGGAGTTCGACCTCGGCGCACGACTCTTGCAGGTGACACATAGCGGAGAGGCTACCCCCGTGACCCAACAACTCGAAGGTCTGCGGTTGCAATCGCGCCTGCTCGACACCACACCTATCTTGCCTTCCGATGCCGATTGCACCGACACACCGGAGCATGAACAGACCCAACGTCGCGTATTGTGGTGGGTGCTGATCATCAACTTTGCCTTTTTCTTGCTCGAATCCTTGGCCGGCTATCTATGGCACTCCATGGGTTTGGTGGCCGACAGCCTCGATATGCTGGCCGATGCAGCCGTCTATGGCATGAGTCTATGGGCTGTTGGAGCCATGGCTGCACGCAAGCAGCGCGTGGCACGCCTAAGCGGATACATCCAGCTGGCCTTGGCCGTCATGGGCTTGGTCGAAGCCTTGCGGCGCTTCTTCGGTTGGGAGCAGATGCCGGCCTTCGAGGTCATGATCGGTATCTCGGCCTTGGCCTTGCTGGCCAACGCCACTTGCCTTTTCTTGCTTATGCGCACACGCAGCAAAGAAGTCCACATTCGGGCTTCCATCCTCTTTTCGACCAACGATGTGCTTATCAATCTGGGCGTGGTAGTGGCTGCTTTGGGTGTATGGGCGTTTCGTGCTTCGTGGCCCGACCTCGTAGTGGGGCTATTCATCTTTGCCTTGGTCATTCGCGGAGGACTGCGCATTTTGCGTTTGGCACGTTCGTAATGAGCGTTGAGGCGTTTTACTCTTCCTTTTTTTACGGTACTCCATCGGTTGGGGCGGGATGGTTTCTTGCCCGGCTGTGGTCGGATTTTCCCTTTGGCTGCAGTGGGTCATGAGGCTGTCGGTTCTGTGGGGTCGATGCCGATGACTTGCTGTGTCGCTCGGTGGCTCTTTGCTTGTCACAGCTTGGGGGGTGAACGGAAAGACGGGATGGCTAAAAACCAGCATTGCCCACCTCCGAACCGGGGGTGGGCAATGCGCTGTGAAGAGGGGAACAGCGGTTTAGAGTTTGTTCCAGTATTCCATATTGTCGATGTACTCAACGGTAATCTTGCGGTCGCCGCGACGCACCTCGTGCGTTTCGTGGTAAGGCATCAGAGCGGCACGTTTGCCCACACCCACACTCTTGAGCATTTCGGCCGGCACACCTTGCTCAATGAGAGCCTTGCGCACAGTATTGGCTCGGCGTTCGGACAGTTTCTCGTTATAGGCATGGCTGCCACGGGTGTCGGTGAATCCGGTAATGAGGTATCGGCGGGTGGTGTCGAGTTTCATCAGTCGGGCTATCTTTTGAACGATTTCTTGCGAGCGAGGTGTCAGTTCGTCCTTGTCGAAGGCGAAGTAGATGTTTTCAAACCAAGCCAGCAGCTCACGCTCGTCAGCCGTGTTCTTTTCCACAATTTTTTCCACCACAACGGGCTTCTCCACGATGCGTTCTACCACGCGTTCCACATACTCTGTCTGTACTACGGGACGCGGTTTCTTGGATTCGCCTCCGATGCGCCACAGCAGGCGCACGTTGCCCTGTACTTGATCGGCCACGCGCTTATAGGGCATTAGCAGGTAGTCGGCTTGTAGTCCGATACCAAAACGGTCGGTCACCCACATGTTCACGCCGGCTCCCAATGCCACGGGCATGAGGTGGCGGCGGTCGGCTCCATCTTTATTGTAGCTGTTTTGCATGTCCCATCCCAGCTGTTTGTCGGCCTCCAACGGCTCTCGTCCTTGGTAGTTGACATCGAAATTCTTGTACATATAGTTCATGCCTACCCGGAAGTAAGGATCGATGTAGCGTGAGTTCAGATGTGCGCCCCATCTCCATTGCAAACCCAGCCCGCCCATATAGAGCATGCGATGTTCTTTTCCACCGCGTACGGGGTCGTGTGTATAACCGGCCGAAGCTTGCAGGTCGAGGTATAGAAAACGGTTCAGCTCGCGAGCCACGTAGATCCCTCCTCCGAAAAGTAGGTCGCGCTTGCTGGTTTGTACGTTGTATCCTCCTCCTTGAGCTGCCGGGATGGGAGTGGTGTTGAGAATGCTGAAGCGGGAGATTTTCCAAGCCGATGCTCCGATTCCCAGCTCCCAAGCCCGTTTGGGCTTGGAGGGAGTCGTGTCTTGGGCATGCAGCCCGATGGCGGTGCAGAGGAGGAGCATCGTTGCGATGCTATTCGTTATGAAGTTTTTTCTATTCATGCTTGTCAAGAGGTTAGGGATTTACAGTTAGTTTTACGTAAGGTAGCATGGGATAGGAATCACTTTTCTTTAAAATATATTGATGAGTGATATCATCTTTCTCCAATGTATAGATTGTTCCCAATTGGAAGAAATCAATGCTACTACGATTAAGCACGTTGATGGTTGATCCTACGTAAGGTGTGTACAAGGTGATAGCTGGAGCGGTTTGCGAAGCTTGGATAGATTGACTACTGCTCGTTTGATTTCCTGCTGTAGTGGTGCGGGTCATGCTTACATAACCGAGAGCTCTCTTCTTAGCATCTTCGGGTGATAATGGAGTTCCCTCTACTAACACCGAACCGTCGGTCAGTGTTTTCACCGTTAGACTAGAAGCATAAACATGGTTGAAATCGAAATTAGAATAGTCAAGTTCCATGGTTATGGTTTGAAACACGTCATAAGCACCTATAGTAGTAAGCCCGCTTGCCACCGCATTTTTGATGGTGGGACCGACTTGGTAGGGAGCGATTTTGATGGAGCCATCCCAGCGGAGCGGCTCTGCATAATATGATTTATCACTGGCTACGGTCATGTAGGGGAGGGCCGTATTGTAGAAGGACTTATGGGCCGAGTTATACATTTTATTATATGGATTCTGTATAGTTTGTCTATCAGGGCGGAAGAGTATTACCTTTTTAAGATTGGTTGCATAGGATTCAAGAACGTTGGTTTCCACCAAATTGGTTCGGTTTGCATGTGAGTCTATGAGGTAGGCTTTGTATGTAGTTCCTACGGGGGTGATGTATTCGGGGATAATTTCCCAAGCATCGTCCGGGTTGAGCTTGCGTTCTACTTGGAATTGAACGTTGTGCTCGTAGTCAAGACTTACAGTGAGTGTCAGAGGCATGATTAACCGCGTTTGCACGCGGTTGGGTACGTAAGTGTTGGGAGCCGAGGTCAAAGTTTCGCCGTTAAAGGTTACGGTGGCAGTTCCGAAACGTTTTTCGAGTTCCTGGATGGCAGGTAAATCTTCTTTGGGCACTATAAACTCACCTTTATCGTTGGCCTTATAGGTTTTACCTGCACCGATTCCTGGAAGGTTTGTTACTTCGGCATAAGCAGCCAAAGCTCCGTTCTTGCCATACACTTTATAGAGCACACCTCCATCGGTAGCACGTACATATTCGCTGAATTCCGATTGCGAGTACTGGGCCAATACATTGGGTATATTGGGTACGGGTATGGCATCTGCTCCGGGTTTTCCTGGTTCTCCGGGACGTCCGTCCGCTCCGGCCTTACCTTCGACGCCCGTGAGAAATTCCCAGAAATTATCAATGCTATTCTTTTCGCAGTCCCAAAGCTTGTTGGTGTGGCGATCTACGAAAGCGTTGGCTTTGCCGCAGCGGTCTTTCAGCTCTTTCTTCCAAAATTCGTAGGCCGAAAGTCCGTCCTTACCGTCTTGTCCGTCTTTACCGGTAAGGAAGCGGAAAAAATCGGCTTCACTTGTATTAGTGGTGGGCCAAGCTTGTGAGGGATCGGCGGGGTCGGTGAGCAGACCGGCTTGGGCCATGGTTTTCCAAAGCGTGTAGGCCGATTCGCCGTCCGTACCGTTTGTGCCGTTGGCACCGTTTACACCATCTTTACCGTTAGTACCGTCTTTTCCATTTGTACCGTCCTTCCCGTTGAGTCCATCTTTACCATTTGTGCCATCTTTTCCGTTGAGTCCGTCTTTGCCATTTGTGCCGTCTTTTCCGTTGAGTCCATCCTTACCGTTGAGCCCGTCTGCTCCTTTAGCTCCGGTGAGGAAGCGGTAGAAGTCGGTGAGACTGTTGGCAGCACAGTCCCAATCGGCACCGGTTTGGTTGTTCTTCACGGGATTGCTTGTGCCACACCGGGCGGCCAAGTCTTCTTTCCACAGCTCGTAGGCCGACTTTCCGTCCACTCCGTTGGTTCCATTGGTGCCGTTGGTTCCATTGGTGCCGGGGATGCCTTGTATACCTTGGGCCTTTACGCCCAGATTGGTGTTGCCAATCCACCAATTTCCGTCGGTACCGATATGAGGTAGGGGAGCGTCTTTACCATCGGCTCCCTTGGCTCCGGGTGCTCCGGGAATACCTTGTAGACCTTGCAGCCCGGGTTCGCCTTTGAGGAAACGGAAGAAGTCATTCATGTCGGTTTCCTTTTTATCCCAGTTCACGATACCGCTTTCGACAGCATTCTTCCACAGAACATAGGCCGATTTGCCTTCTTCACCGTTGAGGCCTCTTGCACCTTGTGCAGGGATGTTGAGGTCACGCGTGCCGATGAACCAATTTCCGTTATTACCGATGTGGGGGCTCATTCCGTCTCGTCCGGTCAGGAAGTCCCAAAAGTCGGCTTCACTGTTGCGGCCGTCCGGCCACAGCTGGGTGAGGTCATGTGGGTTTTGTATATTTCCGGTAGCGATGTAGTTCTTCCAAAGTTCGTAAGCCGAGACACCGTCTTTACCATCGGCACCGGGGGTACCTTTGATGTAGGCAAAGAAGTCGGTTACGCTTACTTTGTCGGCAGGCCATTGAACGCGCCCGGCCTCTACTTCACCTTTCCAAATATCGTAGGCGGAGAGTCCGTTGGCTCCTTGTTCGCCTTGCGGGCCTTTGGGAAAAGTCATGTCGATGTCGCTTACGGAGCAAGCCGTGAAGATACTTCCGAAGAGTAACGTCCAAAGAATGAATAAACTGACGGTTTTACTTTTCATGTCTATAACTGGTTTGAATGATGAATTGTTTGGGTAAAGGTTGTGAAGTTTTTAAGGGAGTTCTAAGATGATACCGTCGATGCCATTGGCGCCATTGGCTCCATCCGAACCATTGGCACCGTTTGATCCGTCTTTACCGGTGTGATAGCGGAAGAAGTCGTCGATGCTGTTCTTCTCTACCGGCCAAGGTTGGTAGGTATATTTGTCGATGAGTTGGTCGGCGGTTCCGGATTTTTCGGTCAGTTCTTTCTTCCACAGCTCGTAGGCTGAGAGCCCATCTTTTCCGTCTTTTCCATCTTTTCCGGTGAGGTAGCGGAAGAAGTCGTTCATCGTAGTGGCATTGGTGGGCCAATCTTCAGTAGGGTTAGTTGGGTTTTTCACGCCACCGGCTTCGATCATATCTTTCCAGACTTGGTAGGCCGAGCGTCCGTTGGTACCGTTGATGCCGTCTGTTCCGTTCTTTCCGTCCGTTCCATTTTTGCCATCCGTTCCGTTTTTGCCATCTGTTCCGTTCTTTCCGTCTGTTCCATTTTTGCCATCCGTTCCGTTTTTGCCATCCGTTCCGTTCTTACCGTCGAGTCCGTTTTTACCGTCCGTCCCGTTTTTACCGGAAGCTCCGGTGGCTCCGGTGAGGTAGGTGAAGTAATCGGTCAGACTATTATGGTTGCAATCCCAAGGCAAACCGGTGCCGGGTGCTTTGAGAGCGTCGGGCGTTGAACAGCGTGCAGCGAGATCTTTCTTCCACAGCTCATAGGCCGATAGCCCATCGGTGCCGTTGGCTCCATTGCTTCCGTTTACACCATCCGTACCTTTTTCTCCTTGCGGACCTTGAGCCTTCATGCCGCTGTCGGTATTGCCAATCCACCAATGGCCGTTGGGGCCGATATGCGGAGCCACGCCGTCTTTCCCTTTTTCTCCTGCAATGCCGTCGATGCCGGGAATACCTTGAATACCTTGTTCTCCTTGTTCACCTTTGAGGTAGCGGAAGAAGTCGTTGAGATCGGTTTGAGTGTTGTCCCAAGTTATACGACCGGCTTCCACTTCTTTTTTCCAGAAGTCGTAGGCCGAGAGTCCGTCGATACCTTTTTCACCTTGCGGACCTTGGGCTTCGACACCGGTGTCTTTGGAACCAATCCACCAGTGTCCGTTCTCACCGATGTAGGGTGTATTTCCATCACGTCCGGTCATGAAGCTCCAAAAGTCGGCCTCGGTGTTACGATCGGCCGGCCACTTTTGGGTAGGGTTGTGCGGGTGGGGAGTATTGCCGGTAGCTATGAGTTGCTTCCAGCTTTCATAGGCCGACAAACCGTCCTTACCGCGATCGCCTTGCTCACCTTTGAGGTAGGCCAGATAGTCGGCTACGGTGGTGGTAGGCCATTTGATGAGGCCTTTTTCTACTTGTTCCTTCCAAACATCGTAGGCCGATAAGCCCGGAATACCGGTGGTTCCTTGGGGACTTTCGGGAACGTGAAAGGCGATTTCGTTGCACGAGCTGGCCAGCAAACCGGCACAGCACGAAAGAATTGAAACGCGAAGCGTGTGATTCAATCTCATTGGTTTGTTACTAATTATGATAGTGAAAAGTGAGTTTGTTGTGTGAGACATACAAGCACAGAGTAGCTTTTTTCTCAACAGTTAATCGAAGATTACTCGGAAGAATAGAGAATATATACCTAATTATTGGGGTGAGTTTCGTTAATTTGACGGCAAAGTTAACTACGCCGTTTGATTAAGTGATATGAATTGTTCGTTTTTTTTGTTTTGTTTGCATTTGGATTTTACCCCCCCCATTATTTATTATTTTTAACACATTGAAAGAGGCGTACACATAATCTTCTTCCCATTTGATAAGTATTTTCAGACGATAGAGTCAGGAAGAGTGAAATGAAGACAAAAGTTAACAAGAAAAGGCTATGAAAATATACCAAGGAAAGAAAGTGTCAAATGATTGATTTGCGGAAGAACTGCATGGATTTCGAACAAAATGTATAAATACAGTGAGAGCGTGTTTCAAATTTGAAACACGCTCTCACTGTATTGAAGCCAGCAGGCACTGTGCGGCGTTAGCCGAAAATCAGTAGCGATTTTGCTTGATCAATCCGTTGCCGGCCACGATGTCGGCATT